>NZ_QNQN01000073.1:0-499912 GCF_004103285.1 Pseudoalteromonas sp. A757 | reverse complement strand
CGGGTCATTAGCTCAGTTGGTAGAGCAGTGGACTTTTAATCCATTGGTCGATGGTTCGAGTCCATCATGACCCACCATCCTCTTATTCTTCATATATTATTCAAAATACTTTCTTAAACTCGCCATTTTGAGCTAAACATTCGCTAGGATTACCCCTGTATTTTTCGTATAATTCCACCTAATTATGCAATGTGGACTAGTGGTCGAGAAATGAGTCTAGCTGAACGTATTATGCCGGAAGATTATATCTTCCCTCCAAAACCTGCCCCTCTTACCGTTGAAGAAAAAGCAGAGTATAAAGCGCGTATCAAAGCGCTATTAGTTGAAAAGAATGCGGTACTGGTTGCCCACTATTATACTGATCCTGAGATCCAAGCACTTGCTGAAGAAACTGGCGGCTGTGTTGCTGATTCATTAGAAATGGCACGCTTTGGCGCTAAGCAAGAAGACAAAGACATGATCATCGTAGCCGGCGTGCGCTTTATGGGCGAAACGGCAAAAATATTGACACCGCACAAAACCGTTGTGATGCCAACACTCGAAGCAACTTGCTCGTTGGATGTAGGTTGCCCTATCGACGAGTTTTCTGCGTTTTGTGATCAATACCCAGACAGAAAAGTGGTGGTATACGCCAATACTTCAACTGCGGTAAAAGCAAGAGCGGATTGGATTGTCACCTCTTCTTGCGCGCTTGAGATTGTTGAGCACCTTGATGAGCAAGGCGAAAAAATCATTTGGGGTCCGGATAAGCACTTGGGTTCTTATATTCAAAAGAAAACGGGTGCAGATATGATCATGTGGAACGGTGCATGTATCGTTCATGATGAATTTAAAACCAAAGCCCTTAAAGACATGAAACAGCTGCATCCTGACGCCGCAGTACTGGTTCACCCTGAATCTCCTGCAGAAATCGTAGACTTAGCGGATGCAGTAGGCTCAACGAGTCAGTTAATTAAAGCTGCGCAAGAAATGGATAATCAGAAGTTTATCGTTGCTACCGATCGCGGTATCTTCTATAAAATGCAGCAACTTTGCCCTGAGAAAGAGTTCTTCGAAGCGCCTACCGCTGGTGAAGGCGCTACATGTCGTAGCTGTGCCCATTGCCCTTGGATGGCAATGAACGGCCTACAAGCAATTGAAGAAGCGCTTATCAGCCCACAAGGCAAAGAAGTCTTCGTTGATATGGAATTGCGTGAAGGCGCACTACGTTCGCTTAATCGCATGCTAGATTTTTCTGCATCCTTGCAAAAATAGTAGGATTAATAGACAAATAAATCCGAAAAGCAAAAAACTGCTTGATAAAGTGCGAGGCTTTTCATAGTATTAGCCCCGCAATTCAGTGCGGAGAGATGGCTGAGTGGCTTAAGGCGCACGACTGGAACTCGTGTATACGTTTATAGCGTATCGAGGGTTCGACTCCCTCTCTCTCCGCCATTCCTCTTTATTTAAATCAATCATCTACTAAAAGCTGCTCGTACTTTTGGGGACTATGATAACCCTAAACTTCGCTTTTATTTCCTTAATACAGCGCATCTTCAAAAGCCATACTGGTTTACGTCATTTCTATTTAAAAATACCTTTGCTTGTGTAGTTTATCCTTAGATTATCGGCTGGAGTCGCAAACGGCATAGTCGTACGAATTTGAGTTCAGTATCCGTGATCTAATACCAATTGAATTAATTCTCTAATCAATTTGAAGGGTGAAATAGCATATTAGCTTCGTTAAAAATTTCTCATTTAGAACAACTAAATAGCAAAATTTTTGCCTTGCTACTAAAGCTATTTCCCCGCTTCAAGATAGATCATTTACTTAATACAACTGGTATAACTCGACTTAAATGTCTCAGCGATATAAAGCTAAACGAACATGAGGTTGAGCGAGTTTCGCTATCTTATTTACAAAAAATACGAAACGCCCACTTTAAGTTTAAAAATTACTTTTCTAAAAGCCATTTGAACCAGACTGATTTCTTAGTATTGGGGTCGCTTTGTAGGTGGAGTAGGGTATCAAATTGAGCGGGCTTGAACTCAATAGGCGGTGCGAGCATTTGAGTATTTTGCGTTAAGGTTACGCCATTTTTCCGTCCTTTTTCGGTTACCTCACAGACCCCATTTTTGCATGTCACATCTGGTTCTGGAAGGGGCATACGTTCTTCGGATTGGGTAATGACATAGCGCTCGTTGATGCTACTTGCCTCGGTGAACGTTTTAAATTGCGTGGCTGAGTCACTGGTCGCAATACCGGCAGTTACCTCCGCTATATGTGCCAGAAACTGGTAGCTTCCTTGGTGAGAGAGTGCGCCAAGGCCAGGGTCTGTGATAAAAGATACAAAGCCCGCGTCCAGAGTGCTGGAAGATAGTGCACCATTATTCATCAGGCTATCTATAGAGGCTTGATCTCTTTGCGTAAATCCGACGGTAAGCTTTTGGCCTTCGGTATTAAAATGTCCCTCGTTGAAATTACTGAGTAATTTGCCATCACCATGTCGTCGGTAGTTTCCTATGTCATTAGCGAGCTTTTGAATATATTCGAAATCTATGTCATTTTGATCTGCATATTGATATAGATCAGCTAGCATAAATCGGTCTTTTTGAGTCAAAAAGTCATAGTTGCTGCGTTCTAAGTTGTGTGAAGACATCCCTTCAGCGCCATTGTGCACTTTTGGTTCATTGCCGGCAAACAGGTCTGTAACCATTAGCCTATAGTACTGCGTGGCTTGATTGTTCATAGTATGCGCTGATAAATCCACGCCTTGAAGCGCTGACTCAAAGTGTGACTGTGCTTGCGAAAGATAATCATCAGGGAGCATAGCTTTACCGAGTTCTGAGAATGTCTGGCTATGTGTGTATAGCGCAGCTTCAAATGATGTCATTGCATTATCATCATTGAGGGCGTTCCGCTTCAGCTCAGACAACGCTCGTTGATCAAGTGCATGCCACTTTTCGTAAGCAGCAGCCTTCTCTGCTTTTGAAAAGGTGTTACTGGGATCCATGGCGATAGTCTCCAGTTGAGGTTTGGACAGTTGCTCAAACTCCCACTTAGCCGAATTAATCTCTTCTTGATTGCTTTGCGCTTGCCACGTTAAAATGTTGTTATTCTGTGGAAATGATTGCTGATTTAAACGAGCTGCGTCAATCGCCTGTTGTGCTTCTTTTAGTTTCACTGCCAATGAAGAAACAGACACCTGTGTATTACGTGTATTGTTCTGGTTGGTGACCGTATTCGAACGATATGAGGTAGCAGGTGAAGCTTTGGTTTTAGTGCGCCATCGGGTATCTGATATATCCATATTGTCTGTCCCTGTGGTTTGTTAACCCTTTCTTATATAGGTGTTAAGTAAGAGTTTGTTGGTAAAATAGTAGAAATAAATACTGTTCTTCCTGTTTGCTTCTATAATAGTTGGGACTAACTGATATATTAGCGGTGCTAAAACATTCGCACTTAGGCATTAGACATAGCCAAATCCCTCGAAGCATTAGGAGAAGTTTCTGCATTTTTGTTAAGGTTTTACTATAAGCTCGATAGTAGCATAGTTCAGTTGCTCTGGAAGTTTATTCTGAAAAGCTCGCAGACGTGGCGATACCAAAGTAAGTCTGCCAGCTGAGCTGATGGAATATCAAACCCATCACTATTTCCAACTACGGGGGATAGCTTTATGATCATTGGCTTGGTTTGATGTCTTTACATGATACCGATACTCCCCAAAATGCCAATTGGCAATAATAGAATCCATTGCGGTAATTTAATGAAGGTTTGTAACTTAAAAAAATACCAGCCAACTGATATAAAAACGATAAAAAATATAATGAAGCAAATCGAGATCCCGATGACTAAATGGTGAAATGAGTTTAAGTCGTACCAGCCAATAATAGTTAAGGAGACTCCGGAAAGGACCAAAATAGTTGATACTAGATGCCAGCAACTTAAGAGAGTAGCTTTACCTATATCAGGTAGGTCACTTTTAAGCAGTGGCCTAATAGGGTCTAGTTGACCTGCAAAGATATGTATAAGTGACGTCAATAGCGCGATGATACCTGCAAAAAATATCCAACTGTTCATCATGTTTTCCATGTAAATTTGATTAGATAGCAGCATAGAGTTGTCGCTTTAGTTTCTTTGCATCGGCTAATGCTGCTTTGTTCAAAATATTAGACAAAATGTTACATTGGGCTCTATATGCAATTTGATAGTGATCAAATATTCAATTATTTACTAATTTTATAACCTAGTTCATGTCAAATATTAGCTTACATAACGAGCCACATTTTATAGTCTTATAAATTTTACTTAAAAAGTCGCTTAGTGTTCCTCAAACGATTTTTGGGGATAACTAAACTTCTATCTTGTTAAAATACTTAATATCAGGTGGTGCACTGAGAAATGAACTCAGTTTTTCCAATACACCGTTATTATTAATGAAATTCAAATATGCTAGATGACTTTCTACCGTTAGCCACTCCTCATCCAAAAGCATTTCATCATTTTCTTCGTCATATAAAACGCTAACCTGCAAATTTCCTTTAAAACCTCTAACGTTGGGCAAGTTGTGTTCTAAAAAGGGAAGTAGGGCTTGAAATTGCTCAGGTTTTACTTGGCAGTTTAGGGTAACTCTTACACTCATCTGTTTTACTCCTTATGGTTATCTTCACTCAGACTATCTAACCTGCCGAGCACCAACTACCTAAGGAATGTCAAAACTAACGATTTTCCGTCATTTACATCGTTTTATTTGTTTTGGAGTTATACCATACTGAAGCTTGAATGCTTTGATAAAGGCTGACACATTTTCATAGCCCATTGTCAAAGCAACTTGCGTCACAGACAGCTCTTTTTCTACTAACAATATTTTAGCCTGAGATAGTTTTTTTTCTCGCAACCATTTTTGTGGTGTAACTTTGTAAGTCGCTTTGAAATCACGATTAAAGCTAGAAAGACTTCTCCCTGATAAATGCGCTAAATCACCAACAGTGAGATGAAGTACATCAAGCGTTTCTAGTAGTCGAATAAGGTTTCGCCGAGGAGGGATGCACCTTTTTGAGGATAGTACGGAATGAAAAATGGCTTGGTTGTCTTTCCAAGAAATAAGGTGGAGTAGCTCTTGCAGCTTAATGTTTAAATAAGAAGGTGATTTTATATCACCTATAATTGAATCAAAAAAAGCACTGAAGTCATTACAACCTTCCAACAAGCAAAAGGTTGGCGCGCTATTGGGGCAATCTAAGGGCTTTTTAAATTTACTCAAATAATCCACAACAACACTGTCATCAAAAAATACCAAGTAAGCTTTTAAGGACTCCGTTTCTTTAACGAAATCAGATTGTAGTTTTAGCCCTTGAGGGAGAAATATTGCGCTTCCTGCCTTCAACTCAATCGTGTCGTTGTCACGGTTTGTAATGACCTCACGTCCGCTTTCAATATATATCAAACATGGTGTATTGATGTAAAACTCAACGTTTACCAAGTCCCGCTCAAGACTTTTATAAAAAATAACAGAGTTTTTATGATGACTAACAACAGCCACATCTTTGATCGCAAATAGAGCTTGAGGAAGCACTAAAACACTAGATTGAGTATGTTCAAAAATTGTTTTCATTTTTATAAAAGCCGCTAAGTTTTCAGGTAGGCTTAAAGTTTACGTCTGCATAATTGACAGATAAAAGTTAGCTAAAATTGTAGCGAAAAGTGTTAAAGGGTCGCTTTGATGCACTTTATTTAAGTGTCGCTTAGCTTTACTTTGCAAACACGGCATCAAAGCTTTCACCTGAATTTAATCTATCTATGCCTTCGTAGAGTTTTTTAGGATCAATTTTTTCAAATGCGACTCTTGATGCTTGATAAGCCCAAATTTCTCGAGGAGAAAAGTCTGATAATTCCATTACTTGATTTACTTTTGAACTATCAATATTTATGTTCTCTAGTAGTAGTGGATGCCTGTAGTCTACATAAGTACCCGAGCCTTCAAGTAGCCAAGGTTTCATTTTAAAATTTTTAGTAAAAAAGTTAGCTCTATGGAACACCTCTGCATGTGCTGTCTCGTGTGCAATCACATCAATATTAATGCCTTTGGGGCCAATAAACACACACTCCCTAAATAATGAACTTCGCGCCATCCCTGTTGGGTTGAAACCAAATTTCCAGTATGTTGAGTTTTTGGACACAATATACCTTGGATTGGAGCTCATTTTACCAAAAGCTTCATCAACTCTTTTTTTTGCTTTTTGCACCAATTCAATAAAATTTCCTTGCTCTGTTTTTTTCATGGAGTCATCAGCATAAATTTCTGGGTAAGTTTCTTTAAATCCCATAAACGGTGTAATTTCACATGCAAGTGCCTCCTTGTTAAAAATGAAAATAGATAAAAAAGTGGTAATGCACAAAAGGATCAAAATAAATTTAAGTATTTTCACCTAGTCTCCTTGTAAAACTAACGCGTATTAATTTTTTCTGTATAAAAAGTAGGTCGGTGCTAACATTTTCACCAAAAGCGAAATAACATTCCTCGTATGTTGCGACTAATGCTAACAAATGAAAGGTGGTCATTACTATCAAGAATTATGAGCGACTTTAGTTGACCATTTATATAACTTGATGTGTGATAGAGCAAATGACAACTGGTTTTGGCAAAGGGAGTACCACGTGTTTGGCAGCTAAGCCTTAAAGGAGCAGTAATACCAGAGCATAGCGTAATACAGGCTATTTTAATTAGTGCAGACAAATACAACTCTGGGCTATGGATGGTTGTAACTAATTGTTTTTAATTTAATTTTAGTAGAGTCTATGCGATACTCGGTATTTTTTGAAAAAATTCAGGAAAAGTTGAGTTATGAAATCTCGAAACTACAATGAAGCGCTCAATAACTTACCTCCAACATAGAGAAAAAAGATGGAACTCAACAAAATATCAAATAAGGAATTAAAGTTGGCTCTTAAGGCCAGCGCGGCATTAGATATTGAAATCTCAGATGATGAGCATTTGCGCTGTTTTACTTATACCGAAAATTGGGTTTTTGGTATTGATATCGCGACTTACGAAAATGGGGGCGGCGACAATATTGTTGTCGTGATCAAAGACGAGTCGATCCTTATCAAGGGGTTCGATCATGGATCGGAAGTTAGCCCTCATGCTCAAGAAGAGTACGGTGTATGGCCGGGGATGTACGAGGGAGCGCCAACAGAGCTGTTGGAAGTACTGAATGACGAGGCTTTCGAAATAGAAGAGGTCACATTTTGCATGTGGCGACTTGATAATGAAGCGACTTGGTCTCAAGGAGCAGTAGAGTTTAATAATGATGAAGATGACGGTTCGAGCTGGCTTCTGTCAGCTATTACTACCACTCCAAGCGCCTTTATTGAATATGTCGAAAACTATCATGACGGTGATTTCAACCAGCTAACGCAAGAGAAAATACATGACGTATTTGCGGCGCAAATGTAGAGTATGTCAACTAAGCTGCTAAAGGTTTTTCTACGCCAGCAAATTCTCAAAAAATGTGATGTTAGTGGATAAGGAAAGTTTAATGAGA
The DNA here is from genome assembly GCF_004103285.1 of Pseudoalteromonas sp. A757. NCBI lineage: Bacteria > Pseudomonadati > Pseudomonadota > Gammaproteobacteria > Alteromonadales > Pseudoalteromonadaceae > Pseudoalteromonas > Pseudoalteromonas sp. A757. The sequence goes on along the minus strand of NZ_QNQN01000073.1, from coordinate 492,388 downwards.
CGAGTTAAAGTCTATTACCAACATCGTGACGGTGGCACAGAGCTCATCAATTATGAAAAAGAACTACGTTCTTATCGTGAAGCTTGCGATGTTATTGATCATTACCCTTGGGACAAAGAATTGGAATTGTTTGAGGCACTTGGGGAAGGTGGTGGGTTCTTTTTTATACTTGGAAATGAAGGCGGTAAGTACGCGTCTTACCAATTGACACCAATAGAAAATAATCGCGGATTACTAACTTTGGATGTTGTGTCTAAGCCAGCTGCTTTTGGACTATTTGGTGGTAAATCAACTTCCCTCGATTTTGAGCTTGTCTCGATTCCAGAGGCTAAAAATCACATAAAAGCGCTGTTTGAATACTCAATTGACTCCTTGTACGAAAAGTATCGATGAAAAGACACGCTATGCTGATGAATAAATATTTAAATTGAGACTTCCAATAACCTATCCGCCAGCGCATTTAGGTGTGAGCTGTCGCACTGAGTCGCTGCATAAGTTCGAATACCATATACAGACATAATAAAAAAACGGGCTCTATTTGTGGCTTCCTCTTCACTAAACGCTTCACTATCGGGCCATGCAATCAAAAACTGTTGCCTGATAAGTGATTCAAACTGGCTTAAGTTAGTACTCAGTGCTGTTTGAATGTCAGCATCTTGCTCGCCGATTTCGTTAAGCGTTTTGGTGAGCAAGCACACTTTTTTTGACTCGTTGCCTAAACACTCTGCGACAAGATCTTGTAAGAATCGCTCAAGTGCACAGCGAAGGCTGGTGCTATTTGCAAACAATTGTTGATAGTGGACTCGTCGGTCTGCTTGATATTGATCTATGGCAGCTAATAGCAAACCTTTTTTATTTTTGAACGCACAGTAGATAGAACCCGGATGGAGTCCGGTTACTTCGGTCAGTTTGGGCATACTGGTTTTGTTGTAGCCATAAGTCATAAATGCTTGCATGGCATTTCTCAGTACGGTTTCTCTATCAAACTCAGCTGTTCTCATTGATTTCCTAAGTGCACAAAATGTGTTTAAACATCACCATTATACCAAGACTTCAGCCCATTTTTGATAACAATGAAAAAAATGTAAAGGTTTAACTTGAATAATAATTCAAGAATCCCTATCTTGAATGTATATTCAAATATATGGAGAGTCATAAATGCCACAGGTACTTTTTGAAAATGTTAAACTAAATAACACCATATCACTCAATAATCGCATCCTAATGGCGCCACTGACGCGCTGTATGGCAGGCGACGATCTAGTACCTACCGATGACATGGTGAAGTACTACGCTAAGCGAGCCAAAGCTGGATTAATCATCAGTGAAGCAACGATTATTCGCCCTGATGGGCAAGGCTACCCGAATACCCCAGGTTTGTTTACACAGGCACAAATTACAGGGTGGAAAAAAGTAACAGATGCTGTACACGCTGAAGGTGGCAAAATGTTTGCGCAGTTGTGGCATGTTGGACGTGTAGCTCATCCATACTTTTTTGATGGGGAGGTCTTAGCACCGTCGGCTATTGGAATTGAGGGGACGGTTCCAAGAATGCGTGAACTCACCTATCAAACTCCTAAAGCGGTAACTCAGGAAGAAATCGCACAACTTGTTGCCGATTATGCCCAAGCGGCAGCAAACGCGATTGAGGCAGGCTTTGATGGAGTTGAAATTCACGGTGCCAATGGTTATTTAATTGACCAGTTTTTACATCATGCCGCAAACCAGCGTATCGATGAGTATGGTCAAACACCAGAAAATATGAGCCGTTTCGCTTTGGAAGTGACAGATGCTGTTGCTGAGCGAATCGGTGCCGATAGGGTGGGGCTGAGAGTATCTCCAGGGGCTTACTTCAATATGGATGGTGACCAAAGAGACAGAGCGGTATTTGATTACCTAATCAAAGCGTTAAACAGTCGTAACTTGGCATATTTACACGTAGGTATTTTCGACGACGCGATGGAATTTGACTATTTGGGCGGTAGTGTCTCAGCTTATTTGCGTAGCATTTATAAAGGAACGTTGGTAGGTGTGGGGAGTTATACAGCTGAATCAGGTGCTGAGGCTATCCAAAACCAAAAATTTGACTTATTGGCGATTGGTAGGCCGTTTATTGCTAATCCTGATTATGTGGAGAAGGTGCAAGCAGGCCAAGCCGTGAAAGAGTATGATGAGTCTATGCTCGCGACATTAGACTAAAACCAATCCATAAGTATGAATTTAGAGGGATGCCAGACACTTAAGTTTGGCATTTTTTTGTATATTGCATAAGCTTATAGCTAGCGTTAGAGGGAAAGCGGCAACTTTTTTGGTATAAAAAGTTGCCATCTTTATCCATTTAGCTTGAATGTGTTTTAAGTATTTTACTGTCAGGCATTTGCTAATTAATAGTCAACTGGATTTTAGCTTATTTTTTAACATTGATAGGAATAAAGGAGTACTTTGGAGTTTATTTGTTCGCTAAGTGTGTAATAATATGCCAGCAATGCAGTTGTGAGTGCGTCGAACATGCAAGAAGATTTACTAAATTCCGTTATCAGAATAACAAAAACGAGAGACGTCGATTCTCTTGAATACAGCTTAGTGTCAACTATTCAAGAGTTTATAGGCTGTAAAGAAGTTGCTGTTTATAAAGATCTGCTCGTGCCAGGAGAGCTGGCGATAGAGAGAAGCTTATTACTGAGAAAGCTATCTGAAAAGGAGTTTGATTGGGAGGAAAGAAGCCTGATCAAAGAACCTGATAAGGAATTAATTTCTTGCTTGCAATCAGCCTGTATTATTACAGTACAAGCTAAAGATGGCACCGAGCATCGTTGGGTACCAATCAGCCTTCTAGACAGACCTGTCGGTGCGATAGCGGTCATAAGTACAGGGTTGTCAAGCGCAGATCAAGTGCTGCTTAATGCTTTTTGCCGTATTTTTGAAAACTACCTCACCATTCTTCACGAAAATGAGCGTGATAAGCTCACCGGGTTACTCAATCGTCAAACCTTTGAAAAGCGCCTAAAACAATTGATCGAAAAGCAAGTGATCAAACAACACAAAACGGTGTGGCATGGCGATGTGCGTTCGGTGCATAAGGGCGCGACCTCGTGGCTAGCAATAATGGATATTGATCACTTCAAGAAAGTAAACGATAACTATGGACATGTGTGTGGTGATGAAGTCTTGTTATTATTAGCTCAACGTATGCGTCAGTTTTTTCGCTCCACAGACTTATTGTTTCGCTTCGGTGGTGAAGAGTTTGTACTGGTCTTTGAGCCAACCGATTACGATTCGATAAAGGCTAAGATGGACGAGTTTATGGAGCTGGTACGAAATACCCATTTCCCATTCGTAAAAAAACTCACCGTCAGTGTTGGAATGTCTCGCATTAGTCCATATGACTTCCCCATCACTGTGCTTGAAAATGCCGACAAGGCACTCTATTACGCAAAAGATAACGGTCGCGATATGCTTTGTTTTTATGAAGAGTTGCTGTCTGAGCATAAAATTGAAGCGCCGGAAGAGAGCTCTGATATAGATTTGTTTTAATAGCTTATCTGAGAAGCGGCGATTGTCGCTTTTCTACTCAAGCACACTCGCAATAACCTCAATAACTACCGCTTGCAAGGAGATTCAGATACACTTAACACAGCGTTAAACTGCATGGCAGACAACATGTTACACATCATCCAATCGAATCGAATGGAAATCTTGCAGGCGCAACTCTGCACACTAATAAAATCAGCACCGCTCGCTAGCCCGTTTGCAAAAGAAGTGGTGTTAGTACAGTCTCCTGGTATGTCTGAATGGCTCAAACTAGGCATGAGTCAACACTTAGGGATCAGTGCACAGGTCGATTTTCCATTACCATCTAGCTTCATTTGGAAGCTATACCAAAATTTTATTGATGATGTACCCAAGGAATCCGCTTTTAATAAAGGCAATATGGCTTGGAAACTATTTACGCTATTGCCTGACTGCATTGATAAGCCTCAATATATTGCGCTAAAGCACTATTTAGGTGACGACCCATCAGGAATTAAACTTTTTGCGTTGTGTGAAAAAATTGCCGACGTTTTTGACCAATATTTAATGTATCGGCCCCAGTGGATTGAACTTTGGGAGCAGGGTCAAGATACGCTGAACGATGTGGATGTTGAAGCCATTGCCCCTTGGCAGCCTGATCTCTGGCGTCGTTTAGTCCGTCATGTTGAAGTGCTTGAACAAAGTCCATATCACCGAGGAAACATGCACAACAAGTTACTGCAAGGGCTGGCTGATGCACCAGAAGGCAAGCTTCCCGAGCGGATCTGTATATTTGGACTGTCAGCCATATCGACCAGTCAGCTTGATATTTTTCAAGCGCTTGGCGAAAAAACAAGTGTATTTTTATTCTTTTTTAACCCCAGTGAACACTACTGGGGAGATTTAGTCGATGAGAAGACTCAAGCTAAAGTCGCTGCAAAATATGCCAAGATGCCAGAGCTTGAAGCGAAAGACGGCGAGTATTATTACATTGGCAACCCACTCCTTTCTTCGTGGGGAAAGCTCGGGCGTGACTATTTTGAACAATTATTGCAGCTTGATGCCAGTTGGATTGATGGATTTGATGACGCGTTTGATGACAGCTTGCTTGGCCAAGTACAGGAAGAGATCTACCAGTTGGCATTTAAAGGTGAGTCGTTAACTACGGATCCAAATTGGTTTGTATCGGAACTGGGTAAGTTACCCATTATGGCTGATGATACCAGCATCATTTTTCAGGATTGCCACACGCCACTGCGTGAGGTCGAGCGGCTTCATGATTATTTACTCAATCTGTTTGAACAAAACCCAAGCCTGACGCCTAAAGACATTATTGTCATGATGCCTGATGTGGGCACCTATTCGCCATTTATTAAAGCGGTGTTTGACAGCAGTGAAGACAACCTGCGGATCCCCTATGCGATTTCCGATCTTGCAATTGAGCAAGAGCGGCCTATTTTAACGTCTTTTGTGACGTTAACAGACTTACCCAATAACCGTTTTTGTGTGTCAGATATTCTCGACTTGTTGGGCGTTGCACCGATCGCCGAACAGTTTAATCTTAAGAGCCATGACTTTGACTTAATTCGCTATTGGCTCGATCAGGTCAGTGTTAAATGGGGCTTAAATGATAGCCATAAGAGCGAATATGGCTTGCCAAAAATACCATTAAATACGTGGCAGCATGGACTCAACCGTTTGCTCTTAGGAGTTGCAACGAACGACGAACAGACGCCGTTTGCATCCATTTATCCAGCTGATGAAGTTGAAGGTATGTCGGTGGCAGTACTTAACAAGCTTATCGACTTTGTCGATGCGCTGATTTGGTTAAAGCGACAACTCAGTAGTGAAAAGACCTTAACGACCTTCGCAGCAATTCTACGTGAAGCCATGGCGCTATTTTACTCGTCAGAGTCTGAACAGAGTTGGGATTTACTTAAGCTTGAGCAAATTATAGAGAACATCGAAAAACACCATCAAAATGGCGATATTCAAGTGCCAGTCTCAGCAAAAATCTTAGCGTATTTGGTCAAGCAAGGTGTCAGAGAAAAAGGGGTTGGGCAGCGCTTTTTAGCCGGATCGGTAAACTTTTGTACGCTGATGCCGATGCGTGCTATTCCATTTAAAGTGGTGTGTATGCTAGGCCTAAATGATGCGGACTATCCTCGTACCGTGCAACCTATCGGTTTTGATTTAGTCGCCCACTCCACTAGACGTAAAGGCGATCGCTCACGAAAACTAGATGACAGATACTTGTTCTTAGAAGCGTTACTCAGTGCTCGAGAAAACTTGTATATCAGTTATATTGGCCGCTCTTGCTTTAACAACGAAGCCCAAGTGCCATCTGTTCTAGTCAGCGAATTGACTGAATATCTAGATCGCAGCTTTTATTTTGAAGATATGCCAAAGCAGTCGCTTGTTACTCGATTAACTTCACAACTGCCATTACAACCTTTTAATCCCGAACATTTTAAAGCGGGCTCACTACAGAGCTACAATCGTACTTGGCTTTGGCAGCATAGAGCGGCGCAAGTTGATGAGATAAAACCGTTAGCACCAGTTTTAGACGCAGAAATTGAGTTTAGCGATTTGCTGCGCGGCGTTTGTGAGCCGCAAAAGTTATTTTATCAGCAAGCACTCGGCATTAAACTCAAACCAATAGAAGCGTTAACACTTGATGAAGAACCTTTCGCATTAGATGCATTGGAACGCTACCAATATTTAGATGAAGTGCTTGATGCTCAGCTACAACAACAACCCTTAAATCTTGAACAAATATTACAACGAGGCTCGCTGCCACAAGCAAACATTGGCAAACTACAGCTAGAGGGACTGCTCACCCGCGTTGAACCTATGGTTAACGTATTGACCCCGTTGCTTAGCGAACCAAAGGAGCCTCTAGAGCTAAAACTTGGTGTTGCAGAGCATATACTGGTCGGCTGGCTTGATTGTGTGTATGAAAACAGGCAAGTGTATTATCGTAGCGCCAGTATTAAAGCCAAAGATTTGATTAAAGGGTTTTTACATCACTGTGCAGCCTGTGTAATGGGGCATGAAGTCACTACTTATATTGTCGGGTTAGATCAAAGTGTGCACTTTGCTGCTATTTCGCAGCCACAAGCTCAGCAATATTTGGAGCAGTGGCTGGCTTTTTATAAGCAAGCGCTGAGCGAACCTGTGGCATTTTTCCCAAGTTCTAGCATGGAATACGCCAAGACACAGGATATTAAAAAGGCCGTAAATAAATTTAAGCCGCAATATGTTGGTCGAGGAGAAGGGGAAGACCCCTATGTTCAACTATGCTTTAGCGATTTGTTAGCTCATGAAGCGCATTTTTGTGCACTTAGCCTTACTTTGTTAACACCTATTCTTGATGCCGCTGAGGAGGTACGCCATGGAGATGCTTAATCCCATTACTATGCCTCTAAGTGGCCAAAACCTAATTGAAGCCAGTGCAGGTACGGGGAAAACCTACACCATCACCGGTTTATATCTGCGCTATTTACTTGGTTTGCGTACTTCTGATCAGCAACATGAGCCGTTAAGCGTTGAACAAATCTTAGTGGTAACCTTCACAGAAGCGGCAACACAAGAGATCAAAGACCGAGTGAGAAAACGCATTATTCAAGCTCGAGACGTGTTACTAGGCGAAGTCTGTAAAGATGAACTGATCAATGCCATTTTGGCGCAAGTTGAAGATAAAAAGCGCGCCTTTGATCTCCTTGATGCAGCTGCTAAGTCAATGGATGAGGCCGCGATATTCACCATTCATGGCTTTTGCCAAAGAATGCTGAAGCAGCACGCTTTTGAGTCTAAGGTAGCATTTAACCTCGAGTTTATTCTCGACGAGAGCGAGTTGATTGACGCCGCGATGGCAGATCATTGGCGATGTTTTGTCTATCCGCTAGATACAGAAAAAACACAGGCTGTGATAGAGCAATTTGCGACGCCTTATGCACTGGCGAAGCAAGTTAGGCCCTTATTAGCAAGAGAAAATGCCGAAATTAAACCTTCTGTTTCCTTAGATGCGGTATTTGCAGCTCGCGAAAAATACCAAACATTAGCACTGTGGCTAAAGGCCGAAATCGTCAAAGCTGACTACATCAATGTGTTGAAAAACGCGGGGCTGGCAGGCAATCGGGCACCTGGGCGAAAAGCTAATCTTCAAGCTCTGGAGGATTATGTCAACAGTGAGCAGTGGTGGTTTGAGTTTGGTAGCAGTAATCACTCCTTTGGACTTTGGGGCAGTGAAAGCCTTGCCGATGTTGCTCACTATAAAAAGAATACTACGCCGCTGGAGCATGAGCTCATTCGTCATTTTGATACCCTAGCTGAGCTTCACCAATTAGTCGGGAGTGGGCTTAAAATCGCGCTGGTGCAACAAGCGGTGAACGAGGTAAGAGCTTTGCTTCACGCCCATAAAGAAGAATATGGCTTGATCTCTCCCGATGATTTACTTAAGCAGCTGCATCAAGCGCTGATGGGCGATAGTGGTGAGCGCTTAGCCGAAAAAATTGCACAGCAATATCCGGTTGCCATGATAGATGAGTTCCAGGATACCGATCCCATTCAATATGGGATCTTCAGCCGAGTTTACGTAAAGGAAAATACCGCATTAACTTTGATAGGCGACCCAAAACAAGCCATTTACGGCTTTCGTGGAGCGGATATTTTTACTTATATCGGTGCAAAGCAAGGAGTTGCGCAAGACAGGCGGTATACGCTTGCAACCAATTATCGCTCCGATAGTGACGTGGTTGCCGCAGTGAATACGATATTTACTCGCCATCCCAATAGTTTTATCTACAACAAAGATATCCCTTTCATTGAGGTGAGCGCGCAAGGTAAAGCCGAGGATGCGCAATTTACTATTGCGTCTAAAAAGTCGTCAGCTCTGCGCTTCAGTGTATTACCAAATGAGGATGAGGCGTTTAACAAAAGCGCCGCGCAAGCGCGGCTAAGTCAGGTGTTCGCCGGTCGAATTGCAGCGCTTATCGAGCAAGGACAGTCGGGGATTGCGAAGATTGGCGAAAACCCAGTTGTGCCAGCGGATATCTGTGTGTTAGTTCGCGACCGCATAGAAGCGAGCTTGATCAAACGAGCCTTAAATCAACTCGATATTGCCAGTGTGTACCTTGCCAGAGATAGTGTATTTAGGCAGCCGCTCGCAATTGCCTTGTATCAACTGCTTGATGTACTGCACGGGAGTTACGACGAAGCTGCGCTCAGAGGCGTGCTTGCGGGACCATTATTTTATTTAAACAACCAAGCGCTGTATGACTTACAGTTTAATGAGCAGCAGTGGCAAGGTTATTTACAGTTATTTAGTGAGTTAACACAGCTTTGGTATCGCTCTGGTGCGATGGTGATGCTGGAACACTTATTGATAACTTGTGAGCTGCCAGTGATTTGGCAGCAGCAGGGAATGGAAGTGGAGCGTTGGCTTACTGATTTTCGTCATTTGGCTGAGCTTTTACAGCATAAGCAATTAGAGCTTGATGGCACGGGTCGTGTGTTACGTTGGTTTTTATCGCAGCTAAATAACGCCCAGAGTGACAGCAGCCAAATTCGCTTAGAGAGTGATGCCAATTTGGTAAAAATTGTGACTATGCACGCTTCAAAAGGTTTGGAGTATCCGATTGTCTTTATGCCATTTGCGCTTGGGTTTCGTGAACCTGATACGTTAGTTTATCACCAAGGAGATAAGCTAGTTGTCGATCTTGAAGCCAGTGACGACGCCAAAGAAAAAGCAGAGCAAGAACGACTGGCTGAGGATATTCGCTTACTTTACGTTGCGCTGACGCGTGCGGTACATTATTGCGAACTTGGGCTTTACGATATTCAACAAGGGCGCAGTAAAAAGTCTGCGCTGCACAAAACGGCTTTAGGGTTTGCCTTGTTTGGCACGGAAACCTTCGACAGTGCTGAGGCTTGGCAAAGTGCCCTAAGCGAGTTATGTAAAGCACATGCGGCAATGGAGTGCGTAAGAGTAGATGAAATCACCGCACCACAGCAAGCGGTAAACATATCGCATGAAGACAAGCCTCTAGCTTTGTCCGCGAAAGCCTTCAGCGGTCAGATTGAACGCCATTGGCGTACCACAAGCTTCAGCCAGCTAAGCTATCACACGCATCATGGTGATAAACCAGCTGGGGCCGTGGACGAAAACCATTTATTGGACTTACCTGAGCAGCACCAAGACCGGGAAAAAACCTCATATACATTTCCTAAGGGCGCCAAGCCAGGTAGCTGTTTGCACGAAATCTTTGAGCTTATAGATTTTACCGCACCGAATTCCCCCAAAAACGAAGATAAGTTTACGCTGACCGAAGCGGTCACGAAATCTTTGGATAAGTTTGGTATTGCGACTGAATGGCAAGAGACCGCTGAGCGCTGGATAACAAGCTGTTTGGCAGCACCTCTTGCGCCACATCCTCATTTACAACTTGGTGTCTTGCCACCAGACGACTGCATTGTTGAAATGGAATTTTATTTGCCACTGAAACCACTCAGTGCAGTGAAGCTGAACAAGATCCTCAGTGATATCACTGGGCAAAAGTCATTTTTAAACTTTGATGATGTGAAAGGCATGCTGAAGGGGTTTATCGATTTAATCTTCAAGTGGCAAGGACAGTTTTTTGTTCTCGATTACAAGTCCAACTACCTTGGCGATAGTCCAGAAGATTATCACTACGATAACCTTAATGCCGCGATGTCGTCTCATCAGTATCATTTACAGTATATGATTTATACCGTGGCACTTCACCGCTTGTTAAAGCAGCGCCTTGCGGACTATAACCCTGAGCAGCATTTAGGTGGGAACTATTACTTGTTCTTACGTGCATTACCGGACAATCAGGGAATTTTCTTCAATCAGTTAAGTGTAGAGCAAGTGTTGGCGCTGGATGCATTATTTGAGGAGTCTGTATGAGCCAGCTAAGCATGGACTTTGAGGCATTCGATCATCATAGCTTTATAGCGTTATTGCTTGAACACAAACGAGTCGGAAAAGCCGATATCGCGTTAGCCAAGTTGCTGAATCAGCAAGGCTACGACGATCACTTCTATGTATTTTTACTATTATTAATCGCTCATGGACGTCAGCATAGTTGTTTAGAGTTAGACAGTATTAATTACCAGGATCCGTTTGAGCTCAGCTACGCGGTTGCGGATGGATCTGTAGAGTTGTCGCCATTTTCAAGCACAGGTATAGCCGTTGCTGCGCTCGCACAGCATCCTGCGATCGGTGAAGATAAGCCGCTTCGGCTATACGGTAATAAGCTCTACTTGGCGAGATTAGCAAATTATGAAGCAAGGCTTGCGGGACACTTTGAAATGTTGGCAAAAGCCAATGTTACGCTGGACGAAGCAAAACTGAGTGCACTGTTGGCGTCGTTTTTTCCAGCCAGTGAAGAAGACATTGATTGGCAAAAAGTGGCTTGTACGCTTGCAATCATTAAGCGATTTTGTGTCATCACGGGTGGTCCCGGTACGGGGAAAACCACGACGGTCACAAAACTGCTTGCGATTTTACAATCGCTTTATAACAGTGCGCCGTTGACCATCAAGCTAGTTGCGCCAACTGGCAAAGCGGCTGCGAGGCTCAGTGAGTCAATTATCGGTGCGAAAGCGAAGTTAAATCTGTCGCCAGCGCTTGCTGATTTACTGCCAGAGCAGGCGCAAACTATTCATCGCTTGCTAGGCGTTATTCCTAATAGCGTGCACTATCATCACAATCAAGATAACCCGCTGCATGTTGATGTACTGATTGTTGACGAAGCATCCATGGTGGACTTATCGCTTATGGCGAAGCTGGTGGATGCACTACCAAAACATGCACGGCTTATTTTGCTCGGCGATAAAGATCAGCTCGCATCGGTAGATACCGGTAACGTACTTAGCGATCTATGTGAAAACTTAATGCTTGGGCAAGCACCACATTACAGTCAGGCACTGAAAGCAAAGCTAGCTGAGTTGAGTAAACAAAACCTGCCTGAGTCTGGTGATACTAGCGCTGACTTTATGTTGGAAGATAATCTGGCGTTTTTACAAAAAAGTCACCGTTTTGACAGTCGAAGTGGGATTGGTCAGTTAGCATTTGCCGTAAATAGTAACAATAAGCGGCAATTAGACAGCGTGCTGGGGCAAGGTTATAGCGATATACAGCATCATGAATTAAATAGTGAAACTTACAATACCTTAATTGCCAGAGCGGCGGAGCAATACCAGCGATACCTGCTTGCCATTCATCATGGTGAGAGTGAGGCCATAATTCATAGCGAGTTTGCCAGCTATCAATTGCTAGCGGCCGTGAGAGAAGGCCCTTACGGTGTGAACGAGTTAAATCGTAGAATAGAGCTCAAGCTCAGCCAAATGGGATTGGTACAACCAACAGGGCGCTTTTACGTTGGTATGCCTATTATGATCACCCAAAACGATTACCAGTTGAAACTGTTTAATGGCGATATCGGGATCATTTTACGCGATGAACAAGGTGAACTACAGGCATCATTTATTGATGAACAGGGCAGCGTTAGGCGCTTTTATCCTGCCAGATTGCCGAGCTTTGATAGAGTGTACGTGATGACTATACACAAATCACAAGGCTCGGAGTTTGCTTACACGGCAATGATACTACCACCAATTCAACGTGCGCAGCAGGGGATAAACCGCCAGCTCATTTATACAGGGATCACCCGAGCTAAACGGCAGTTTGAATTGGTGGCGCAATATAAAGTACTGGTGCAGGGTATGAATCGAAGTGTGAGCCGCAGTAGTGGTTTACGAAGTCGGTTATCAAAGTGATGAATTTTTTGTTAAAAACTTGTTTTATTTTGTGGTTTGACTAAGGTTAAAGTGAGCTTGAAAGCTAGCTCGCCCAGTGAGTAGACTTGCCGTCAGTTAACGTGTTAACTGACGGCGTTTTTTTATTTCGTTGTTATTAGAACTTCAGTTTATCAATAAGTGTGTTTGGGTCGATTTCAAGTTCATCCATTAATGACCAGCGAGTTTGCTTTTGTACACTACCTTTTCCTAAGATCCAGTAATCATAAGTTTTTTCAATACGGCCATTGGTATGCTGGATAGTCAGCCAAGCATTTACATAATTCAGTAAATCTTGATTACGCTTGGCGACGGCAAATCCAACGGGGTATTTCAGACTTGCCCCCTCCGGCACTACAACACCAAATTCAGGGTAGAACATGCTCCATGCAAAGCCCGCCTCTGCGCTGATCACTAAGGCGTCATATTTTTCTGGGTGCTTAAAATAGCTTTGCAAATTGTTAATACCGGATACTTTTACCTTAGGGTTTTGCTGGGCCAATTGTTTGAGTAACGGAGCATACTCAACGTGAGCTAAATTCAGCTTATCAAGCGTAAGTAGGGCTGACTTGTCAGCAAACTTCTTCAAATCATGATCTTTGGCCAAGAGCGCCAGTTGCAGCTCCAATACCTTGTCACTAAAGCGCACGCTTTGTAAGTCGGCAATATTAATTTCAAGGCCGGACATTGCAATATCGAAATATCCCTTGTTGAGATACTCTGCCAGTTGTGGCTTTTTAAATGGAATAAACTCGATTTTAACCCCAAGGTCGGATGCGAGCCTATGTGCGAGGCTGACATCAAAACCCACTAACTGGTCTTTTTGATTAAAGTAACTAAACGGCACATTATCGATAAGATATCCAACACGCAGCAGGTTACGTTTTTTAATCACATCGATATTCGTCAAAGACAACTCACCACTTTGGTATGCTTTAGGGACATAGCTAAGTACATGAGCAGGGACGGTATCCGAGATCACCATATTAGCGATGGCCTCGTCGGCCGATTTAGTTTGCTGACCGAGGTAATTATTCGCCGTAAAACTCAATAACATAAATGCTGGGAGTAGTGCAGATAGTAGCGTTAAATAATAAACTGAGCGCACGCGTTTTAGGTGTAATTGTCTGCGGTTGATGAAAATACATAAAAATACAAATGCGAAGATATATACCACAGTGGTCGGTGAAACTACTTTTGCGGTGAGTACTGACATTGATAAATATAACTGATAAGTATCAGCCGGGACACGCAAGGTATCGAGTAAATAGGGAATAGCGATATGTACGTTAGCAAAGTAACTTAACATCGCCGACAAAGACACATTAGGAATTTGTTCGATGCTGATTTGGTTGCCGGTAAGCCATGCTGCAAAAGAGACGAAAATGAGGGTAGTAAGTTTTCCTAAACTTGGGAAGGTATAAGCGATAGGAACTAACACCTCCGCGATGTGATCAGAGTTTTCGTCACTTTGCTTAATTTTGCGTAAATGATCTTTGATCCCCTCGGTGATCACCGGCAATACAATAAAAACGTTGCCGGTACTAAATGCGGTGATCCATGCATTGCGCATAACCATGATAAGGTCGCGGTATTTAACTGGGGTAAGTGCGGCAACAAGCATAGGGAGCAGCACTAACATTAAATACACGCCGACACATAAAACGACAACCCAGTACACTTGCAATTCAGACAACTCTTCTGCGCTCATGGTGCCTGCGGTACTTGCTGTCATCGCAAAAATGCCGATAGGGAAGATGGCAATGATCTTCTTGGAAATAACCGATAGACCTTGACCGACGACTTCTAACACATCGAGTAAACGGTTTTTCTTTTGATTGGAAATAAGCGCCATACCTAACGCAATACAAAATATGACTAAGGCAGGTACATTACCCTCTGCCATAGAAGCAAAAGGGTTAGCGGGAATATAATGTTTAACGAAGTCTACTTCGGGCGCTGCTGCGACCAGTGCTGGGGAAAAAAAGGTCCCGGCATCATGCGCAGGTAATGTCATAATAAAGCACCAGATCACAGCAAGACCTACCACCCAAAGGGAGATCATGACTAGCGCCGCTTTTGCAAGAATGCTTTTAACTTGTTCGGGATTAAATTTCCCTAAACCCACGATAAGGCTGACGACAATATAAGGGAGAATGGTGATTTGCATCAGGTTTACAAAACCTGTACCGATAGGTTTTAAAAATGATAACCGTTCACCGAAAACTAAACCAGCAAAAATGCCAAGTATGAGCGCCCAAAGCATCCAGTTAATGTTTTTTAGAAAATTAAGCAATTTAGTCATGTGCTCAGTCGAAAAAAGAGCGGTATTTTAATTAGCTTAGCTTAAAACTTACTGAATGTTTGAGCGATTTGATTACAAATTATCGAGTGTTTACTCAAAGTTCATAATCATCCCCACTTTTGGCACGGTAACAGGCTTTTCCTGCTGGTTGTTGCACGCCGTGATAAAAGCTCATCCACAGTTTTTGTAGCTGGGTTTTAGTCTTTTTACCAACCACAGACGCCAGTGGTGTTTCTACGATAATATCTTCGATATGGGCGCTATCAAATTGACCGAGCATTCCGGTTCGATTGAAGGTAATTTCAATATGTAAACCATCGTCCTGTTTTAATAAAATAGCCTCTGGCGTTTCACGGTGACCGCATAGTGCGACGAATTGGCTACAATTTTTCAAACCACAATGGGTGCCGTTGGCAAAAAATGCAAGCAGGTGATTGTAGTAAACCACATAGTCTGTCACCTCCATGTGTGAGCCAAATTCTAAAGGACATTGTTCATCAAGATACTGTTTTGCCAGCATTGACTGTTGCGCTTTCGTATCATCAATTGATTGCTCTGTATGCGGTTGTAATTGCGCTGCCATGATCCACCTCACTTGTTCATGTTGTCATAAATTGGGAAATATATTCTGGTTGTTTCGTGTACATTTTGAGTGTAAGTTAAATATTCAAATAATTTCACAAAAAGAATTTCACAGTGTGAATTTCACAAAAACGGGGTGTGAAATCATGGCAAAAGTTGCAAGCTTAATTAGAAAGTCCCACTTTCTGGGTACTAAAATAAGAAATCTAAGAAAGCGTAACCATCTGACTTTAGAAGACTTATCGGCTCGATGCGTTAAGCAAGATCCCGCCAGTGCGCCTTCCGTTTCCTACTTGTCAATGATTGAAAGAGGCCAGCGTACGCCAAGCGAAGCGATGCTCGAAAACTTCTCCACTGTATTTCAAAAGCCGATTGAGTGGTTTTTAGATAGTCAACCAGAAGCACCGGAGATAGCGCCAGATAAAGGCAATTTCGGTGGGATAGTGGGGATGGCTTTAGAGCCCAACTTTCTATTTGCCAAAGAGATATTGCAAATTGCGATCCCAGAAATGCTGTCCCAAGCGGGGATCAGCGGTAGGCAGTTTGCGCACCTTTTGATCCGTGCCCACCAAGAACACCATCAAAACCACTTTCCTGATTTAGAGCGAGCAGCCGATGAAGTGGGGGGTAAAAATCTCTATCTCAGCTGTGATGACCTCATGGCAATTTTGCTAGCAAAAGGTCGAAAAGTGGAGTGGTTTGAGCAATCCTCTCCTGACGGAGAGGGAATGATCACTTCTTATTTCAAAGAGCCAAACTTGGTGTTTATAAATCGCGCATTGCACGCACATCCCGCGAGAATGAAATACGATTTAGCCGTTCATATTGGCCATGCAGTGCTTCACAATAGTGAGGGTTTAGAATGTGTACTCACTACTGGAGAAAGCCGGAAGAGTAGTGATAACCCAGATCACGATACTCCAAATGCCCAGGATATTTTGAGCGCGTGGCAGGATTTTGAATCGAGTTTCTTCGCAGGGGCTTTATTGTGCCCCCGTACACCATTTCGGCAGTTACTCGAAAGCCGAGGTTACGATGTGCGCGTCCATGAGCAACTTGGTATTTCGGCTTCCGTCGCAATGCGCAGAATGACATCGGTTTCACCTTATCCACATTGGCATTATTTTGATGCTTATCAAGCAGGTAAACTCAAGGCGGTGTATCGGGGCAATGGCATTCCTTTACCTTGGGGCAATATGCGTAGCGTTGCCGATCCGTGTCAGCACTGGGCCGTATTTCGTAAATTTCATGATGATAGTCATAGTGCCAGTGCTCAGCTTTCGATCTTGAACGTCAATGGTAAACCACGTCTGTATTGCTGTGAGTCAGTAAAAATCGTTGATGTGGCGAATCGTCCAAGGGTGTTGTGCGCGGGTCTGGATCTCAATCCTGCTATTAATGCACAAGGAATTGATGCTGACGCCTTGATTGGAGAATTGCAACAAGCTTGTATTAGCCATGGTGGCGCGAGTGTGGTGCCCTATCATATGAAAACCCAATTACTCCGTGTCGCCAAGATTTTAAATATCCAGTGGATTGAACGAGGGCTTGAGGGCTCTGTTCGGGTGATCTGTACTCGAGGAAAAAGCTGCCCAAGAAAGCCGAGCTGTTATGTTGAGAGTCCGTAATTGACGTCATTCGATGATTGTTTTGTTGAGTTTTTGATAATAAAAGTTGAAAAGGTCGGCGTTGCATGCCATATTTTTTAAGCGGGTTGTTTACATCTGCTTAATACTCATTCTTTTAACTATCACCTAGGAGACGTAAATGTTCATCTACAACAAACAACGCCCTAGTGATCTGCATGAATGTTCCGTTAATTACCACTTGAGTGAGTGGTTCGACGAATAGCCTCACCTGAATTCCAATTCTATTCCCATCGACAATTTGTTGGGTGGGTTTTATCACGTTCCGTATCAATGCGAATGTAAACGCTAACGCTAATTGCGTTTAGGTTTTTCAAAAAACCAAATTAATAATACCAGTTGTATTAAGTAAATGATCTATCTTGAAGCGGGGAAATAGCTTTAGTAGCACCGCTCTCGCGTCCTGCTACCGCTAAGGTACCTATATCCATATAGGCAAGGCAAAAATTTTGCTATTTAGTTGTTCTAAATGAGAAATTTTTAACGAAGCTAATATGCTATTTCCCCCTTCAAATTGATTAGAGAATTAATTCAATTGGTATAAGGCTCATTTCTGCACTTTTGGTCATCGTCATCTGTGAATAAGTTGCCGTGAACGCTTGGTGCAAATACGGTGTGTGGCAGCGCAGCTTTACAATGCAACGGTACGGATCATAGAAACACATATCATTCAGGTAAATACTATGAAAAACAATAACATTCTATTTGTATCACTAGCTGCTTTAATGCTTGTTACAAGCCATAGCTATGCTTGCTCAACCTCTGAAACTGAATCTAACGACAGCGAAGGTAATGCCAATAGTGGAGTGTGTAATAACACGACAATTAGCGGCGAGTTATCTAGAAGGGATATTGACTGGTTTACTTTTGATGTGGCAGCGCCAGGTTCGATAGATATTTCTCTAGACCATAGCTCTGGTGATGATTTTGACTGGTTCTTATATCAAGAAACAGGCTCAGCGGTTGTCAGTCGAGAAACGAGTCAAATACCAGAAACGGGGAGCTTTTATGCTGAAACTGCAGGCACCTATTATATAAAGCTAACGCGATATAGTGGCTCTGGTTGGTATGATTTGATTGTGAATTTTGTCCAAGATGAAAATCCTCCTCCACCAACTGGAGAGTGTAATTACGGAATTCGTCCGTCAAAACCTGGGGGATTAAAAACTTATCTTGCTGGTAATAGCTTAGACACTTGCAACACGCTCACAGCGAATAACGGTGCCACGCTCTTAATGGGAGGGGGAGCGGATGTTGATAATGCCTTTAGCCAAAGAGTAGCTCCTCATATTGGTAGTAGTGCTGATGTGGTGGTACTGCGTACTTCTGGCACGGACGCGTACAATGATTACTTACTTGGTCTAATGGCGGCGGATTCAGTTGAGACGTTAATTATTGATTCTGTTAGTAAGGCTAATGACCCTTATGTTGATTGGGCTATTCGCAGTGCCGAGTTTGTCTGGTTTGCTGGAGGCGATCAGTCTGATTATCTAAATAAATGGCAAGGAACTTCAGTCCAAAGCGCGGTGCAGCACGTTTTTGATAAGGGAGGTGTTGTTGGTGGTACATCAGCTGGAATGGCGTTACTGGCCGACAGTATTTACGATCCTGATGGTGTGCTCGGTGCTATCTCCAGTGAAGTAGTAACCGATTTTTGTCATGAAACACTGAATTTTAGTAGTCGGTTTGTTTCTATCCCTATGCTAGACAATGTGCTAACAGACACGCACTTTGCTGAGCGTGACAGAATGGGACGTGCAGCCGTATCTTTAACTCGCCACAGTAGTGACTATTTTAATATTGCTGCGAGTGAAGCAACATCAATTTTCATCAATAGTGACGGCGAAGGGATCGTGGATGGCAGCGCTGAAGTTTATATTCTCAAAGAAACTGCACAAACAAAAAGAACAGCACTTGCTTGCGGTCAAGCAGTACAATATCAAGACTTTTTGCGAGTTAAGGTGTTACCGGGGCAGAGTTACAACATCTATACCCACACACATAGTAGCGGTGAACTCGCGGTCTCCATTAACGGGAACTTGAGTAACTTTTATTTACCCAATAACCCGTATTAATCAGATAACTACAATTACTTCTTTGACTTAATATTAGCCAAAACCCAATACTGTTGTCGGTATTGGGTTTTATATCTGGAGTAAAAATACCGTGATAGAGTCGGATGATACTTTTGCCCTTTGCATTTTAGTTAATTCATTTCTAATTCCGAGTTCAAATGAAATAGTAATTTTGTCTGTTTAACTTTATGCACTATTGCTGTAAGTTACGCCGACTAATTCTGAGTAAAGGTCGGTATTTTGGAAATTCGTCAAGTAGTGGGTTCATTAACACAAGTCTATTTTAATTTGGTGCAAGCATATGAAGCTGAGTTTTCAGTGTTGACGGAAAAATTACCAGATAGTAACGGTTTATTTCAGATAGATACGCCAATAGATGAACAGCACCTTGGCTACTTGGTATATGAAAATGGCCGCCCGGTTGGTTTTATCAATATTTTGAAAGTGCAAAATACTTTTGAGGTGTGTGAGTTTTATATCGTGCCTGCAGCGAGAAAACGTAAACTCGGTTCTTCATTTATGTCCAAAATATGGCAAATGTATCCAGGGCATTGGCAAGTCAAGCAAATTCAAGGCGCAGATCACGCGATCAATTTTTGGCGCAACGCATTGACGTTAAACGGTATCGACTACTGCGAATCTCAATATCAAGATGACTATTGGGGTGTCGTAAATAGACAGATCTTTACCGTGTAATGGGTGTATTTCGCGAAGGCATAATATCTAGGGATATTATGCCTTCGCCATTATTATATTTTACTTCTAATTAAATCTCTGACGAGCAATCTGGCTGGGTGGATTGCCTGATGTACACGCTCGCTTAAAGGTCTTGCTTCGCCAAGTAGAGTTGCAACTAAGTGCTCAGTAGCAAGTGGAGCGCTGCACAGTCCTCGTGCGCCAAAGCCGGTAACAATATGAATTCCTTGATAGGGTAGTGCTGGCTTCCCAAAACCGTAGTGTTTTCCCTTTCTTAAATTGGCAAACGCCGAGCAAAACTCATCGTTATGCTGGACTTGACCAAGCATAGGCAAATGATCGTTAAAGCAGCAACGTACTGCGGCTTTTGCTGAGGTGATCTCGCCAAGACTCGCGGCTAAATCCGTATCTTTATAAAAGCGTTCAAGCTGGGCACGGTTAACCGCATTGTCTTCGGCTTTTACCTCTCGGCTTTTGCTATTTTTTTCAAACGTCGCGCCCATACAATGTTGTCCATTCATTGCGGGAGTAAAGTACCCCTTATGGCAAAGTACGGTATTGAGTTTTTGTGATTCTTCTCCAGCATCAACATGAGAGACCTGACCGCGAACGCCGTGTAGAGGAATATGTTTGGTTTGCTCGAATCGGTCAGAATGCTCACCGCCACAGACAAAGACATCTGAAAACGGCCCAAACGTATTATCTTCACCGTGTAATAACCAGCCGCTCTCGGTTTTTTCGAGCTTTTGTATGTCAGTATTAAAATAAGTCGAAACTGCTTTTAATGCGTGAGCTGCATCAAACACAGCTTGCGTTACCTCTGCAGGGTTTAGCCAGCCAGCCTCAGGAATATAAAGTCCACCGTAAGGCAGCGTGGTATTTGCTATAACTGAAGCTTGTTTGGCATCAACGGCATGAATTAAGTCATGCGGCCAAGTTGCTTTTTCAGCTAAGTTTTGATGCTGCGCTCGTTTGGCCTCATTAACGGACTGCAAGAGTACGCCACACCAATCGTGCGCAAAGTGGTAGCCTGTACTTGCAATATGCTGATAAAGACGTTTTGCATATAAAAAGCTGTGGGCGTATAGCTCGCTCGAGGGCGTGTGATCTGCTTGCAGGTTTGGATATAGCGCGCCTTGACGATTGTGAGAAGCGCCTTTGGCTAACGCGTCGTCTTGGCAAAAAAGTGTTGCGCCAAGATTACGTTTACTAAGGTGGTACAACAAACAACTTGAGGCAATACCGCCGCCAATAATAGCGATGCTCTCTAGCTTACGCGGTGTGGTGCTGTAATACGCTGGAGTATTGTAATTTTTATTAGCACGATTCAGCGTTCCAATCACCATTTCGCGTTTGCGACCAAACCCTTTGACTTTTTTGCAATCAAACCCGGCGTCTTGTAGTCCCCTGCGGACAAAACCCGCGGCGGTGAATGTTGCTAAAGTAGCGTTATCTCGGCTCATATTGGCCATGGCATCAAATAGGCTTTGTTGCCACATATCTGGGTTTTTACTCGGCGCAAAGCCATCTAAAAACCACGCATCTACAAATCCAGCTTGTTCAAAACTTAGTTGTGGTAAATTATCGTGAATATCGCCAAACCATAAATCTAAGGTCACTTGACCATCGTCAAACTCTAGGCGATGGCACCCTTCAAGTGCTATCGGGTACTGTTGGCAAAGCTTTTCGGCGAGCGGGGCAAGCGTAGGCCAGGCATGAAGCGCTTTAACTAAATCATCAATATGGATTGGGTATTTCTCAAATGAGACAAAGTGGAGTTGGTTAACACATACGTCTTTGCTACGCTGGTTGAAGTGATACCAAGCGTTGAGAAAGTTTAATCCAGTACCAAAACCAGTTTCTGCGATGACAAATCGGTCTTTGCCATGATTTTGTAACCGCTCGTCGATATGGTTCTGAGTATAAAAGACGTAATGTGACTCAGCTAATCCATCGTCGTTGGAAAAATAGACATCGTCAAAACTATCGGCAACAGGGGTACCAGCGTCGTTGAAGTGTATTTGAGCGTTTTTTATCATGAAAGACTCTATGTTCGACTATTTGGGAACTATTTTACTGTCTTTCGACTCAATAGTCTGGTTGCATTTTTAGTTATTTAGGTTCAGAGTACATGTGTACGCTGGAAAGCTGACCACTTGGCGCTAAAATTCAGCGTATACTACGCATAATTTGTAATATCGAAGGGAATAAACCCATGAGAAGAGCCGTTATTACGGGGATCGGTGTTGTTTCGAGCATCGGCAACAACAAGCAAGAAGTTTTAGAGTCATTAAAAGCAGGTAAGAGCGGTATTGCTTTTAACCAAGAATTTGCAGACTACAACCTACGTAGCCAAGTGTCTGGTAAAATAGATATCGACGTAAAATCTCTCGTTGACCGTAAGGCACATCGCTTTATGGGGGACGCGGCAGCGTTTTCTTATATCTCGATGGCGCAAGCAATTGAAGATTCAGGGCTATCAGAAGAGCAAGTATCAAACGAACGCACAGGCCTTATAGTAGGTTCTGGTGGTGGTTCGTCTAAGTACCAAGTTGAAGCCGCTGATATTCTGCGCGAAAAAGGCGTTAAACGTGTAGGGCCTTATATGGTTCCGCGTACCATGGCAAGCACGACTTCTGCGTGTTTGGCAACACCGTTTAAAATTAAAGGTGTAAACTATTCAATCAGCTCTGCATGTGCAACATCAGCACACTGTATTGGCAATGCAGTTGAACAAATTCAACTAGGCAAGCAAGATGTTATTTTTGCTGGTGGTGGTGAAGAGCTTCACTGGACATTGGCGATGGAATTCGATGCCATGGGGGCGTTGTCAACCAAGTACAATGAAACGCCTGAGCGCGCATCACGTACGTATGATGCGAATCGTGATGGTTTCGTCATCTCTGGCGGTGGCGGTATTGTGGTAGTTGAAGAGCTAGAACACGCACTTGCTCGCGGCGCGCACATTTATGCTGAAATCGTTGGCTATGGTGCTACATCAGATGGTTACGACATGGTAGCACCATCAGGAGAAGGCGCTGTACGTTGTATGAAGCAAGCGATGCAAGGCCTTGATGCACCAATTGACTACCTAAATACGCACGGTACTTCAACACCAGTTGGTGACGTGAAAGAGTTAGGTGCCATTCAAGAATTGTTTGGTGATAATTCCCCAGCTATTAGTGCAACTAAAGCAATGACTGGCCACGCACTCGGTGCGGCTGGCGTGCATGAAGCGATTTACTCTTTGCTGATGCTAGATAATGACTTTATCGCACCATCAATTAATATTGATGAACTGGACGAACAAGCGCAAGGTTTAGACATTGTAACGGAGCGTCGTGATGGACTGCTTAATACCGTGATGTCCAACAGCTTTGGCTTTGGTGGTACTAACGCAACGCTTGTGATGCAAAAGTACAAAGGTTAAGCGCTTTACGCTTAACCTTCATATCAAACACAAAAAAGCAGGCTAAGCCTGCTTTTTTTCGTTCTGTTTGTATATTAACGTACATTGTGCTTCATTAAACGCTCTTTATCACGAGACCAATCACGGTCTTTAATATCAGCACGTTTATCGTGTTGCTTTTTACCCTTCGCAAGATAGAACTCGAGTTTTACCCAGCACTTTTTCCAGTACATTGCTGTGGCAATCAGAGAATAACCATCACGTTCGGTTGCACCGATAAGACGTGAGATTTCACGTTTATTTAGTAGCAGTTTACGATAACGAAGCGGATCGCATATCACATGTGTTGACGCACTATTTAGTGGCTGAATTTGACTGGCCAATAAATAGGCTTCGCCGTTTTTGATATGGATGTAAGTATCTGAGATATTGACTTTACCGGCGCGGATACTTTTTACTTCCCAGCCTTGTAACTCGATACCTGCTTCGAACTTTTCATGTAGTGAATACTCATGACGCGCTTTTTTATTTAGCGCTATGGTATTGCTATTTGATTTACTTGAATTTTTCTTTGCCATAATGGCTTAGTCTACCTATAAATCCTGTTTTAAGACAGCGCTTTTTCATTAATATGACGTATTTTTACTTAGTCAGTGGCTGCAAACAAGATAAATCTGCAAAACCTTGGTAAAATCCTCGTATTAAGATTTGGAGTGTCTATGCCACAGATAGAAAAAAGTGCTTTGGTGATGTATAGCACCAAGGAAATGTTTGAATTGGTCAATGATGTTGACGCTTATCCCGCATTTCTACCACATTGCTCGGATGCAAAAGTGCTCAGCAGTGATGATGAAGGGATGACCGCGAGTCTAGAAATTTCGAAAGCCGGCCTAAAAAAGTGGTTTACCACAAAAAATGAATTTGACGGTAATCGAGTAAAAATGTGTCTAGTAGATGGACCATTTAAGTCTTTAAATGGTTATTGGGAATTTACCGCGCTTGATGAACAGGCTTGTAAGGTGAGTTTAAAATTAGAATTTGAATTCGCGAGCAGATTAATTGAGATGGCGTTTGGTAAGCTATTCAATGAAGTGGCCAAGAATATGGTGTCTGCGTTTACCCAGCGAGCCAAAGTTGTTTACGGAGTGAGATGATGATAAAGGTTGAAGTGGTATTTGCATTGCCTGATAGCGCGACGTCCTTGTCGGTTGATGTGCCTGAGGGAACGTCAGCTGAGCAAGCGGTATTGCAATCAGGGATATTAGAAAGATGCCCTGAAATCGATGCGAATGATTTGACGCTTGGGATTTGGAATCGCACAGTAAAATTACATCAAGTAGTGAGTGATGGTGATAGAATCGAAATCTATCGTCCACTAATTGCTGATCCGAAAGAGGCGCGCAGACGCCGTGCGGAAAAAGCAAAGGAAGAAGGTCGTGCAAGCAAAGTTACCGGTGGGCGACCTGTCTCTTTAGGAGGCAAGGAATAATTAACCTGAACTTCGGATAGTTAATGCCTTTCTAGCAGCCAGTTTTTGCGCTAACTGCGTTGAATTCACTTCCAATAGCCAACTATTGGTGCGTAAATTCGCCTTGTTATCCCTAAAACTCTCTGGCTAGATAAGGGTATAATTTAATGTGGTATTAAAAACAATGATTTAGCCCATTCCTTATCCAAACCTCAGGCTAATTAAAAAAGGGGAAATACCTTTCCCCTTTGACTACGAAATAATGTGTGCCCTTTGGCCTCTATGAGTCTAAAGGGGTGTTAAATTCTTCAGGTTCTTCGAAGTCGCCGCTCACGCGAACTAGTTTGTCGTTCTCGAAATAAACGCTAAATGATTTGCGAACCTCTGACTCTCTATCAATATTAAATACGTACTGGTAATGCCAGACATTGTTGTTAAAAGTGTCTTTTGCAAGCGGTGTACCTAGTACATATAGCACTTGCTCTCTGGTCATTTGGACGCGAAGCTTATCTACATCTGACTGCTCTAAGAAATTACCTTGTGGCACGTTGATGCGATAAATCCAGCTTGAACAGCCAGACATAAACACCGTCATAACTACAGCACTGAGCCAAACAGAAAGGGTTTTATTAGACAGCATGAAATTGTGTATCCTTATTATCAGTTGTTTGCATGATACCGATTGCACAGAGAAGGTAAAGTCTCTTAGCGGAATTGGACTGCACTAAGTGTAAAAAGTTCGTACATAAGTTGCAATAGTCATCAAGTGCAACATAAATCGTTGATAAGATCTTGAGGAGAACCAAGTAGTGCTAGGAAAAATATTACTTAGCGAGCCCAATAAATCCGAGCACCAAGTTACTTGGAGCTTATATATCCTAGAAACGCGCTTTGGTCATTGGTATACAGGAATAACAACTAATGTAGAGCGGCGTTTACAGCAGCATCAGGCAGGGAAAGGGGCAAAGAATTTAAAGGGGAAAGGGCCTTTGACATTAAAATACCAATATCCAGTCGGTTCTAAATCTCAAGCTGCAAAACTCGAGTGGCATATAAAGCAGCTGACAAAAGCACAAAAAATTCAGCTCGTAGAGTCAAGTGGTGAGCGAGTTAACGACAAAATAAAGTCACTGATGAGATTTACCCCTGCTTGATACTTATTTAAATCCATATTCTCTAGTGTATCTCTCGTCGTGTGATGATGTTTGTCTTCACCCATACCGAAATAAATATAAGGGATCCCTTGGCGATAAAAGGCGTAGTGGTCGCTCGCTTTATGCCAATCAATTCTTGGATTATTTGTATAGCGCTCAATTTGTCGTTGTGATGATACTACAGTCAATTTGATTTGAGATTGGACCTTGTTCTGGAGCTCTGCTTTATACTCCTTAAAACCCGGTGAAAACAACGCAAATAAACGGTTGTTGTTATTTATCCCTAACATATCTAAATTGATATTGAGTTCAACTTCCTGATTAAGGTGTTTGGCATAGTATTTTGCACCATGCAAGCCGCGCTCTTCAGCATCGGTTGCGACAAACAATATATCACGAGCGCGATTTGTTTTACTGAGTTGCCTAGCCATGTGCAACATCGCAGCAACGCCAGATGCATTATCATTGGCACCTGGGTAATGTTTCTGCCCTGTGGTTCCTAAATGGTCGTAATGCGCACTGATAACAATGGCCTTGTCACAACGAGCTTGAGTACAAGGCAAAGTCGCAGTGACGTTATGACCGATATCTTTACTAAAAATACCAGCTCTAAAGGTAAAATGCTGATAGCTTGGATTTCCACCTAAACGCTCAAAAGCATCAAAAATATACTGAGCACTGATATTAGGTGACTGAGCACCACTCTTACGCCCTTGGTGATTGATGCTCGTAAGTGTTTGTAAATCTTGCACCAATATATTATCAACATGAGCAATACTTGAATGTTGCGCCTGCGCCACTGCATTCGTGGTACATATTGCGGTCAGCATCATGCCGAATAGTTTGAAATAGAGATTCTTCATTCTTATTGTTATCTCTCATCGTTGGCTATGGAACTTAACTGGTTGCTTGCAACACTTTTCAATAAGGCAAGTTTACCTTCGTAGCGCGCTTTATCGTGTTCAAAGACAGATATTTTGTATGCCTTGTTGAGGTAATACTCTGCTTTTTCTCTATCGCCTTGTTCATAAGCGACCTTTGCTAATCCAAAGTAGCTACCATGAATGTTGCGATCAAGTTGATAAGCTTTTTGATAAAAGTGCTTGGCACGAGCTAGGTTTCCACTTTTAAGCGCTTCGTTACCCAACACTAGCATGTAATAGGGGTTGTTCTTCCTTAAGTTGTGAATATTGGCTTCAATCATTTCTGCCTCACGGTCACGTTCAGTGAGATAGTAAAGTTTTGCAAGGTTACCAAGGGCATTTCGGTTGTCGTGATTAATGGCGAGTGCTTGATTGTAGGCTCGTTCGGCGAGCTCATATTGTTCAGTGATGCGATATAGGATCCCAAGGTTTCCCCAGGCACCGTCGTGGTAGGGATCACTTTCAATAGCTGCTTTATAATAGCTGTAAGCCAAGTCAAGGTTGCCGTTAATCATTCCCATAGCACCTTTGTTGTTATAAAACATAGATAAGATGGTGTTTGTATCTATCGCTGATGTACTAAATTGTTGTGCTCTGCTATTGGGATCGAAGTCGACAGTGACTGAAGTAGGTTTCACATAGAGTGTTTTTATCGCATTTTTTGTGTTGTCTACTTCGAAGATTTTGATGTTTACGTGACCTGTGAGCAAACTATAACCTTGGCTCTCATCCCAATATTCAGGTATATGGACTCGTTGAAATTGGGTACGTAAGCCAAGTTGTTTCGCGATTGCATGGGTCAATATGGACAGGGATAAGCAGTTGGCATTCATGTCTCTAAAAGTTTGGTTTGCAGTCAGATTTGCACCTGATAGATAAGAAAGAGAATCATCGCCACTACTTACTAAAAACTCCATCAACATTTTAGCGCGCTTAATCCCAATTTCATCGTTATGAAAATAGTGAGCGAGTTTCGCTTTTATTTGATTATTTAGCTGAAAAACCTCTGAGTATGACTCTACGGGCTGAATATTAAATTGATGCTCCGATTGGAGAATGGATGTGTCTATTGTCGCTTTGGGAGTGCTATTACAGGCACTAAGCAAAACACTAAGCACAATAATAGAGAACTGAATTACTATCTTCATACTACCTCCAGATTGGGCGTGAGGCTGATTTTTAATTATTGTGTAATTGCTTACCTATAGCCCTTGCTATTATTGAATTTAGACTATAATTGCAAAATTTGCGCGGTGTGATTGTTACACCATGTAACAAAGAGGAAATTTGAGAGGCTAAGCCTACAGACAAAGCGTGTAGGCTTACTTTAGGTTTGAAAATAGGGTTTAAAAGCTCGCGACGAGATCATCAAGCGTTTTGGCGGATGCTGCAAGACGCTGAATTGCTTGTTCTGTGTCAAGTTGCTCGTTCATCACCGCATCGCTTATTTCACTGATCTGTTCGATATTACGGCCAACGTCCGCGACGACATTACTTTGTTCTTCGGTCGCCGTTGCGATAAGCGCAGTCATATCATTTATTTGATTTGCGGTTTCTGAAATTTCCAACATTAACTCCACTGACGATTGCATCGTTTGAACACTTTGCTCTGCTTGTTCACTAGATTGTTGGATTTGGTTTACGACAGCATCAGACACCTGAGTTAATTCAGATATCGTTGCTTGGATCTCGTCGGTAGATTGTGATGTACGGCTTGCAAGTGCTCTAACTTCATCTGCAACGACGGCAAACCCGCGACCATGCTCGCCCGCACGTGCAGATTCAATTGCGGCATTAAGTGCAAGTAAGTTGGTTTGCTCAGAAATGCCTCTGATCACATCAACGATGTTGGCGATGGACTGTGTTTTTTCGGCCAACGTAGCGACTTGACCCGCCATATTTTCGATGTCACCAGCAAGTAAGTGAAGTGTTTCTTGGCTTTCTTGTACACCTTGGCGGCTGCGTTTGGTTGACGCTTTACTTTCTTCTGTCAGTTTTGCCGTGTTGGTCGCGCTGCTCGCTATCTCTTGTACTGTCGCCCCCATTTCATTGATCGCCGCGGCAACAGACATAGTTTGAGACTTTTGTTCGTCCAGAGACTGAGAGTTTTGCTGGCTCTGTTTAAACACGGCTTCGCTCGTCACACGAATTGAGCGGCTCTCTTCTGCAACCATGTGGATAGCTTCTTCGATCTTAGTCATAAACTGGTTAAAGCCGCCAGCTAAAGCATGAAGTTCAGGTTGTGCTGAGTCTGGCAAACGGTAATTGAGTTTTGCGTCGCCGCTGCCAAGCTGCTCAAATAAATCTGCCATCTTTTTAAGTGGCGCGCTTAAGTTCTTAGCCAGTAGCATACTAAAAAAGCTTGCCACTAGCGCAATCAATAGCGAAAAACCAATGATTTGCCATTGCAGGGAAGTGATCCCACTATTGATTTCACTGGTTGGTACTTGGGCAATAACAAGCAAGTCTGTGTTTGGAATTGGGCTCGCTGCAACTAAATTAGTTTCGCCGTTCACTTCCAACTCTTTAACGATAAACCCACGTGTTGAGCTAAAATCGCGACTATGCTGGCCGTAAAAGTCTTCGATTGAGGACTTTGCGACTTTGCTTGCATCTGGGTGCAATTGTACCGTGCCTTGCCTGTTGATGACGAAAACAAAGCCACTTTGCTCGATTTTCATATTAGCAAGCATCGCCTGCATATCATCAATACTTTTCGCAAGTCCAGCTAAACCAACACCGTTTAGCTGTTGATGGTTTACAAACATTTTTACATCGCCCGGCGCTTCTTGATAGATACTAATAGAGTACGGCGAGCCACTAGCGGTAAAGCCGAAAAACCAACCATCTTGCTCTCTATCTAGTACTCGCAGAAAGCCGTTTTGATTCCAGTATTGATTGGTTTCGCGGTTAGCCCAAGAAGCCGTAACTAAGTCATACTGCGCCGCAATACGCTTGAGTTCGTTGACAAGAAGTTTTTCGTCCAAAGTATTTTGTTTGGCACTTTGGGTGATTAATAAATTGCTTGAAAGCTGCTCGGCTGCATTTTTCAACGTATCTATCTGCTTGCTTAATGATTTATTGATACTTTCTATCTTGCTTGGCAATTCAGATTGCATCATGCGTTCATTAATCAGCGTTTTGGCGCTGTAAAGCGAGGTAAACCCGATTAAACAAGCGACAGCAATCGCAATGAGACTACCCAAGAGGGTAATTCTTTGAGTAATTGTTAAACCTGTGTTTTGCATTCGATCTGTGTGTGTAATCCCGTGGAACCGATTATTCTAGCATAGTAAATAACCAGCTCGGAACAAGTAACAATCCAAGTCACAAAAAATAATTTTGTTTTATAAAATAAAGTTAATCTCAGTATTTAGTGTTAACTGTATTTGAGTTAAATGGGTGGTTATGTTGAGAAACAGAGATAAAAGGCCACGATCTCAGGGTGGAAAGTGGCCTTGGTTACTAACAAGCGAACTAGTTTGCAATATTATTGACGCAAATTTATTTCTACTTACTAAACAATCTTTTTCATATCTGACATGTAACCGCGAAGGACTTCACCTATTTTTTCTACCGGATGGTTACGGATCGCACGGTTTACAGCGATGAGCTTCTGGTTGTCAGCATAATTGTCACTGTCTAACAAACCTTCACCAATCTCACGTTTTGTTATGGATTCCATAAATGGCTTCAATAATGGTAGGCATGCGTGATTATACAGGTAGCAACCATATTCTGCGGTGTCTGAAATCGTACGATTCATTTCGAAAAGCTTTTTGCGCGCAATGGTGTTCGCGATTAGCGGCGTTTCGTGTAGTGATTCGTAGTACGCTGATTCATCAATAATGCCAGCCGCTGTCATGGTTTCGAAAGCTAACTCTACACCGGCTTTAACCATAGCAACCATTAAAATACCTTGGTCGAAGAAAGTCTGCTCTGAAATTTCAGCATCAGTATTCGCTTGCTTTTCAAACGCGGTTTGTGCGGTTTCTGCGCGCCATGTAAGCAATTTATTGTCGTTTTCAGCCCAATCCGCCATCATACCTTCTGAAAATTCACCACTGATGATGTCGTCCATATGCTTGTTGTATAGCGGGCGCATAATGTCTTTTAGTTGCTCGCTCAGTTCAAATGCAAGTAACTTGGCGGGATTCGACAGTCTGTCCATCATATTGGTGATACCACCGTGTTTTAGTGCTTCAGTGATGATTTCCCAGCCATATTGAACGAGCTTTGATGCATATCCTGGTTCAATGCCTTCTTCAACCATTTTGTCAAAGCATAGTAGCGAGCCAGTTTGCAACATACCACATAGGATGGTTTGCTCACCCATTAGATCTGATTTTACCTCAGCAATAAATGATGATTGCAATACGCCAGCACGATGGCCACCAGTTCCTGCCGCATATGCTTTAGCTTGCGCGAGACCTTTACCCTCAGGGTCGTTTTCAGGGTGAACAGCAATCAGCGTAGGTACACCAAAGCCGCGTTTGTATTCTTCACGTACTTCCGTGCCCGGACATTTTGGTGCAACCATGATTACGGTGATATCTTCACGCACTTGCATCCCTTCTTCTACGATGTTGAAGCCGTGAGAGTAAGCAAGTGTTGCGCCTTTTTTCATTAACGGCATAACCGCATTTACAACAGGTGTATGTTGTTTGTCAGGCGTTAAGTTTAGTACCAAATCTGCTTCAGGAATGAGCTCTTCATAGGTGCCAACGATAAAGCCGTTTTCAGATGCATTAAGAAACGATTGACGTTTTTCTTCGATTGCTGAGGGACGTAGTGCGTAACTAACATTCAAACCAGAATCTCTTAAGTTTAGACCTTGGTTTAAGCCTTGGGCACCACAACCAACGATGACCAGTTTTTTACCAATCAGAACGTCGACACCTTGTTCGAATTCTCTTGGATCCATGAATTCACATTGAGAAAGCTGAGCTAATTGCTCGCGTAAAGATAAAGTATTAAAGTAATTCGACATGATATTTCCTGATTCTGTAGAAATAGATTGAAGTCAGAGTAGGGCGAACTTTTGATTGCGTAAAATGATATATTTGAACTATAGTATTTCAAAAAGTGAAATACTATGAATCACAAACAACTAAAATATTTTTTGGCACTTGCAGATACGCTGCATTTTTCCCGGGCGAGTGAACGCTGTTTTGTAAGCCCTCCAACTTTAAGTCGTCAAATCAAGCAGCTAGAAGAGGAGGTCGGGGCGCCTTTGTTTCTACGAGACAATCGCACCGTAGAGCTGACTCAGCAAGGTAAAGCGTTTGTTCATTACGCGCAAGCGACGTTGGCAAGCTGGCGGCAGTTTAAGAGCGAATGTGTTGACGATGATAAGCCTTTGACCGGTGAGCTGAGCTTATTTTGTTCAGTGACCGCGACTTACAGCTTTATTTATGATCTTTTTTCCAAATTTCGCCATCTATACCCGCAAGTAGAGTTGAATCTTATTACCGGCGACCCCGCGCATTCGATAGCAGAAGTTGCCAGTAGTAAGGAAGATGTGGCAGTAGCGGTGAAGCCAAAACATCTGCCAAACGGTATCGAGTATTTACCTATCGGCCGTTCTAGGTTGGTGTTCATTGGCCCGACGATGGATTGTCCGCTTAAATCTATTATTGACGAATACAGTCACAGTGATCTGCCATGGCAGCGCTTGTCTTTTATTATGCCAGAGCAAGGTGTGTTAAAAGATCGTATTGATAGCTTTTGCAAAAAACACAATTTTATACCCAAGGTTTATGCGCATGTTTCGGGTCATGAAGCTATGGTTGCACTCGCAAGTTTGGGTTTTGGTATCGCGTGTGTCCCCGAGATAGTAATTAGTCAAAGCCCATTTAAGAATCAAGTTCAGCTTTTGCAGCTTAGATCTGATGAGATTGAAATTGGACTTGTAACTAAGAATAAACGGTTATATGACCCAGTTGTTAAAGCACTTTGGGATACGGCAAAAGGATTATTTGTGCTGTAAAGCATCCATTCAGGTTGCGTGACTACACTGTGTTCATCCACGTTGAATGAAGAGGTGCGTCCGTGTCCACTATCTTGGTTGCACAAAGCAATAACAATATATTGACATCACAACAAAAAATGCTTGAAGAGCAAGGTTATACTGTTGAGTTGTTGAGGGAATTAGGCCAATTGAATGGTTTTTCAGGGAAATCTATTAACGGTATCGTGCTTGATCAAGCTATCGCTTCGGTACCAACCTGTGATTCAATTAGCCAGTTTAGACAAAGGTTTAAAGCGCCGGTGATTGTCAGTCTTGACAGCGATGATGAAGATGTTCATAGCCTGTTTCTAGAGCTTGGTGCTGATGAAGTTATTTCAAAAGATGCAAAGCCACGGCTGTGGCGTGCTCGACTTGACGCCGTATTAAGAAGGCAAGCTGCGAACTCGCAGTTCGACGATGAGCCGGAGCAGCTCACTTTCGGACAATTACATATCGATAAAAACACCAGACGCGTGAGTTATGGTCAGGAGCGTATTGATCTTACTACACATGAATTTGAACTTTTATGGTTGCTCGCAAGCAATGGTGGCAAAGTGGTGAAACGCGACTTTGTTTATGAACAAATCCTAGGTAAGTACTATCGCCCAGACACACGAACGATAGATGTCCGTATTTCTCGCTTACGTAAAAAACTACATGATAATCCCAGTCGTCCTGAGAAGATCAAGACAATTTGGCGTCAGGGTTACTTATTTGTTACTGACGTTTGGAACTAAAAAGTAACAATTTGATTTAACGCAAAAATACTTCGGGTTTTTCGAATACTTAATTCGATTAAATTTGATGAAAAGCTATGCGTAATAGCGGCATAAATTCATTGTTATGGGTTTATGCCTTTGTTTTTTCTATATTATTTTTACTCCCTCAATTTTTCCATTGCCTCTTGGTGGTAAAATGCCAAGCAATAAACTTGAAAAAATTGTTATTTTTACAATGCAAATAATATTGATTGCTATTTAGGTGCGTGTATACTTTACACCTAGTTATGAAAATATAAACATAATTAGTCTCAAAGGAACAATTCAATGGCACTTAAAAAGTCTCTGTTAACGACTGCTATTCTCGCTGCAACTTTAGGCCTCACTGCATGTGGTGGCTCGAGCAGCAATTCAAACGATAACGATGATAACAACACAACACCACCTCCAGCGGAAACTAATGCTGCACCTACGATCAATGTAGACAGTGCATCAGTATCTGAAGATACACTTGGTGCAGCGGTTGCAAACATTACTTTCGCAGATGATAACGATGAAGTAAGTGCACTGACACTAAGCATCTCTGACAATCGTTTTGAAATTGTCGACGGTGCCGTCAAGCTCAAAGCTGCGAATGCACTAAACTTCGAACAGGTTGACGCTGGTAAAGTATCGGTAACTATCACGGCAACAGACAGCAAAGGCGAAAAAACCGAAGTTGAAGCCGAAATCGCTGTTCAGCAAATTGCTGAAGAAAACAAAGCGGGTGTAAACCGTTATGCCTTTAATAATGCTCAAGGTGAGTCTTCAGTTTCTTACTCTGGCCAAATCGCGCGCCACGCGGCTATGGTTCATATCAAGAGTTTAATGGGTAAGCTTAGCAATGAGACTGTAGGTAATGCACCTGGTCAAAAAACGGCTGAAGCAGCAATCACAGAAATAAAATCATTCTTGATGCCTACAGAAGCACTTGTATTAGATGAACCTTTAGATTTTGCTGTTGCGGCAAACGCTTCACAAACTACATTGGGGCAAATTTCAGGCTCATTTAAAAAGGTGGCGGGTGAAAGCGGTAAAATTGCAGGCCGTGACACGTCTTATATGCATAAAGCATGGGAAGAAGATGGCGTTATGGTTGGTTGGACTGACTTCGGTACACAGCCTAAAACACCAGAAGGTCTAGCACTGCACTATTTAGACTTGTTACAAGCTCAGCTTCAACAGTTTGAAAATGGTTCAACGATTAAAGCTGAACATAATGGTACAGAAGTAACATTAAACAAGCTATATGTCACACCGGAAGGCCTAGATTTGGCCCAACTGATGCAAAAGCATTTAAATGGTGCCGTATCACTTTCTCAAGCAGCTGATGATTACCTTGACGACTTACTTATCGGAGCTAAATCGGCAGACAACTCTGCGCTAGCTGAAGGTAAGAGTTATACAGAGCTCGAGCACAAATTTGATGAAGGTTATGGCTACTTTGGTGCTGCAATTGACTATCTAGATTATTCAGATGATGAGATTGCGGGCAAGGGTGGACGTGAAGCTTACGCAAGTGGTTATCATGATTTAGATAAAGATGGAAAAATCAATCTACTGTCTGAGTTTAACTTCGGTAACTCAACAAATGCAGCAAAACGTGATCGTGGTACTAAATCCAATGTGAATCCAACGGATTTGACTGCCCAAGCGCAATTGGCATTTATTGAAGCTCGTAAACTTATCAACATGAATGTTGGCACTAACGTTGCGCAGTGGTCAGACGAAGACAAAGCGCGCTTAGAAGCTTTGCGTGATCAAGCATTGCTTGCATGGGAAAAGTCGATTGCAGCGACAGTGGTTCACTACATCAATGATACAATC
This sequence comes from Pseudoalteromonas sp. A757, assembly GCF_004103285.1. NCBI lineage: Bacteria > Pseudomonadati > Pseudomonadota > Gammaproteobacteria > Alteromonadales > Pseudoalteromonadaceae > Pseudoalteromonas > Pseudoalteromonas sp. A757. Next base: position 457,202 of record NZ_QNQN01000073.1, on the reverse strand, counting down.
TCTGACGATGATGGTGATTTAGACGATATCGCATCAGGTAACTTTACTGCTGAGCAATTTTATACAGTAGCTAAACACTGGTCTGAGATGAAAGGGTTCGCGTTAAACTTCCAGTTTAACCCGCATTCTCCAGTAGAAGAAGCCGACTTCGCTGAAATCCATAACTTAATGGGTGATAAACCTGAGCTTGCAGCTGACAAAGTAGCAGATTATAAGGCTGACTTGTTGAAAGCGCGCGAGATTATTGCCAATGCATATGGCTTTGATGCTGAGAATGTTGCCAACTGGTAATCTAAATTTTCATTTATAACGTTAAAAGGTTAGCCGTTTATTCAGCTAACCTTTTGTTGTATATAGATAATAGAGAATACAAATGAGAGTATCTAAACGTTTAAGTACTGCAGCTATCGCAGTGGCTCTGGTGTTGTCGGGTTGTGGGGAAAGCACTTCAAGTAGTCAAGGCCCAGGAGTAAAGGACAATAATAACTCAGGAACGGATAACCCATCACCAACGCAATTTGATGAAGCAGCCTTGGTAAGTAACTTGGTTGATAATGTACTGACTCCTACTATCGAGCAGTTTAATGAACTAGCAAAGACACAACAAGTTGCAATTGCCAGTTACTGTAGTGCTGAAAAAGCGGTGGCAGAAAATACCGCAGCGTTAAAGCTAAGTGCTCAAGACAGTTGGCGCTCAGCTATGGTGGGATGGCAGTATGTTGAATTAATGCAAATGGGTCCACTTACCGCCAATAGCAAAGAGCTTAAGAATAACATTTATGTTTGGCCTGCTACCGGTTCTTTATGTGATATCGATTTGGATGTTGTGTATTTCGAAGATGGTGTCATTAATCGTAATGCTAGCAATCCTTATAATATTTCTGAGCGCACCGCAAACCGCAAAGGCTTAACGGCCCTTGAGCACCTTCTATTCAATGCTAATCTTGACCATAACTGTTCGTCAGTGAATGATGCTTTGGCACCATGGAATAGTCGCCCAGCTCAGGAGCGGGTCATTGCTCGTTGTGAGTTCGCGACGGAAGTCGCAAAAGATGTTGAAACTCAGAGTAATTTACTTCTGTCCCAGTGGGGCGGAGAAAATGGCTATGCAGCTAAGCTTGTTAATGCGGGACAGCCTGGGTCGCCGTTTGATACGCCTCATTTAGCGCTAAATGAGATATCAAAAGCACTGTTTTATATGACCGAAGAGCTGAAAGACGGCAAAATTGCGACACCGTTAGGCCTAGGTTTTCCTAATGCATGTGGTTTAGAGGCTTGTCCTGAAGCTGTTGAGTCCCCTTTGTCTGAGCATTCAAAAGAGAATTTACTTGCCAATATAAGAGCGTTTAGGAAGATTTTTACCGGTAATGGCCAAGACGCTGAAAATACACTGGGCTTTGATGACTTTTTAGACGCAGAGGATGGCAGTGATGTAAAAGAGCGCATGCTTGCAGGGCTTGCAGATGCTGAAGCCACATTGCTTGCGATGGATGCGAGCCTTAAAGCTGAGCTCGCGGGTTCAACAGAACAAGTAACGCAAACGCATACAGATGTTAAAAAAGTGACGGACGACTTAAAGACTGATTTTATCGAAAAGCTCGCCCTAGAACTTCCACAAACTTCGGCAGGTGACAATGACTAAGCGCATGAATATGAAGAGATCTTTATTAGCTGTTGCGGTAATTTTTGCATTGCCTCAAGCGCAAGCTGCGGATGACAATCAAGATATTGAACATATCTCTATTATCAGCCACCACGATAAGTTGCGAAAAGAAGCAGGCTCCGCAACGTTGTTGTCAGAAGCGCAGTTGGCAGAATACGAGTATGATGATATTCACCGTATTCTTTCTAACGTACCCGGCGTTAATATTCGTGAAGAAGATGGTTATGGCTTGCGACCAAATATCGGGTTTCGTGGTGTAACACCTGAGCGAAGCAAAAAAATCACCATAATGGAAGATGGTGTGCTGATTGGCCCCTCACCATACTCTGCACCAGCTGCTTATTACTTTCCAGTGCCGACTCGTATGACTGCGGTTGAGGTATTTAAAGGGCCTGCGGCTATCAAGCATGGTCCGCAAACCGTTGCTGGGGCACTTAACTTAGTGACTCGCCAAGTGCCAGAATTTACAGAAGGCGGTATTGATGTCGCGGCTGGAAGTGATGGGTACTCCAAAGCACACGGTTATTATGGCTCTGTGGTAAATAATGTCGGCTTCTTATTTGAAGCAGTTAATTTACAGGCTGATGGCTTTAAAGAGCTTGATGGTGGGGGAGATACTGGATTTGAAAAGAACGATATCTTAGCCAAATTCAATTATAAGCTTTCTCAAGGTGAATTAAACCACACTTTTGGGCTAAAACTCAGCTATGCTGATGAGTTGTCTGATGAAACCTATCTTGGTTTAACTGATGCAGATTTTGCTGAAAACCCATACCGTCGATACGCAGCGTCTGAGCCTGCAGAGATGGACACTAAGCATACTCAAGTAATGTTATCCCATGTGCTTGATGGTGAAGACTTTAACATTACAACAAGACTTTATCGCAATGACTATGAGCGAGCTTGGCTTAAACTCAATAGTGTGGGTAGCAAAAATGGACCATCATTGTCAAAAATCATGGCAAACCCAGAGGCTTTTGCAAACGAGTACGATGTGATCACAGGGGCAAGGGACTCGGTCGTTGCAGGTTCAAATATCTTTTTGAATATGGGGACTAATGATCGCGAGTATTTCTCTCAAGGTCTTCAAGTCGATGCCAATACGAGCTTTAGTCTGTTTAACTTAACCCATGATATTGCTGTTGGCGTGCGTTTTCATGAAGATGAAATTGAGCGCAAACATTTTGAGCAAGCGTATGCAATGGAAGCTGGTTCACCCGTGTTGCTAGAAGGCTCAAAGCAGTTTACATCGCTAAATACTGAAAATACTAAAGCTTGGTCTGTATATCTAGAAGACAAAGTACAACTGGATGCTTTAACACTAGGCCTTGGCCTTCGTGGCGAGCTGATGGACATGTCTTACCAAGATAATAAAGATGTCGATGTTTGGATTGATAAAACCACCCGTATTTGGCTACCTAGCCTAAGTGGTTTCTATCAGCTTTCTGATGATGCCGGTCTTTTATTTGGTGTGCACCAAGGTTTTGTGCCTTCTTCACCACAACAAGATCCGGATATAGAGCTTGAGAAGAGCGTTAACTACGAATTTGGTGGGCGCTTTAATGATGGTGTGACTCAGTTTGAGATTGTGAGCTTTTTCAACGATTATGAGAATCTGAACGAAAGCTGTGGTCAGTCTAACTGTGGTGTTAATGACCAACAAGACCAGCAGTTCAGTGGCGGTGAGGTGGATGTTTACGGTCTCGAAATGCAGTTTGCACAACGTTACCCTTTGAACCTTCAACTGGATATCCCTTATAGTCTCACCTACACCTATACGAAAGGTGAATTCCAGAATGAGCGTGCGACAACGTTTGCACAATGGGGTTATATTAAAAATGGTGATGAGCTTCCGTATTTACCATCTCATCAAGCCACTTTTAATATTGGCCTTGCAGCAAGTGACTGGAAAGTTAACGTAGCCATCAAATACATCAGTGAGATGAGCGAAGCTGCTGGCAGAAGCACTGAAGACTTTGAGCTTGTACTTGAAGGCGCAAAGGTGCCTAGCACAACCATCGTTGATGTGTCTGCGAGTTACGAGCTAGGCCAGTATGGTCAAATCTATGCTAAAATCGATAACTTGTTCGATGAAGCAGAAATTGTCAGTCGCCGCCCGTATGGCGCGCGCCCAGGCAAACCAAGACAATTTAGTTTAGGTTATAAATACCAGTTTTAATTGATTGTCTATGCGCTCTTAAATAAGAGCCGCAGCTTCATGGCGGTTTGTCGCTAGACCTATGGAGCTATTCCCAAAATATATGAACTCATTATTTCTTTTTGATGGAAATGACTATGTTAGAGCAATTATGGCAAAGCATTACTGAACTCCCAGGCTACTTGTTCGATGCCAATAAAAGAGTGTATTTGCCATACTTGTTTAGTGCCGTTTTGATGGCTGTTCCTGTTTATATCGCCACAGAAAAAGCGCGCTCTGGTAAAGGTTTTTTAAAGTTTCTGTTTCCCAAGCAAGTGTGGTGGTGCAAAAGCGCCAAGCTCGATTACTGTTTATTGGTCACAAATCGATTGATAAAGGCGGCGACGTTCACGCCTATCGTGTTGACTATGGTACCGGTGGCGTTGGGGTTATCAGGTGGGCTCGAAGCGCTTTTTGGTCCAGCGTTACATATTGAAGCGCCAGAATGGGTGGTGATTGGACTATTTACGTTATTTTTGTTTATAGTCGATGACCTCACTCGGTTCTTGCTGCACCTGATGCTACATAAAATCCCATTCTTTTGGGAGTTTCACAAGGTGCACCATTCTGCAAAAGTCCTAACCCCTTTTACCATTTATCGCTCACATCCCGTTGAAAGCTACCTGTACGCCTGTCGTATGGCATTAACTCAAGGAATTGTAGTTGGAATAGGGTATTACGTATTTGGCAGCAGCTTGAGTATGTACGATATTCTTGGTGCGAATGCGTTTGTCTTTTTATTTAATATCTTTGGGGCCAATTTAAGGCATTCACATATATGGCTGAGTTGGGGTGATAGGCTAGAAAATTGGTTTATTAGTCCTGCACAACATCAAGTGCATCACAGTGATAATCCAATCCATTTTGATACCAATTTAGGCTCGGCACTAGCCATTTGGGACCGTATGTATGGCTCGCTTATTAAGGCCTCGAGTGCGGGTAGCATTACCATTGGAGTCGGACAATATGATGCTGGGCATGATTCACTCTCCGCTATTTATTTGAAGCCGTTCAAGCAAGCTTGGAAAACGTTGTTACCGAAAAAGAAAAATGACCCACCACTTAAATCACCGCAGGGGGAATGATTAAGTTATCCAGCTCAGCGTTTTTATGAGAAACAAGATTGGTATTTCGTGTTTCAGTCATAAATTAGTTTCTTTTATTGAGCGAAAGGGGAAAATAGGCTGACGACGGGCATTGTCAGCCTATGTGGGAGAGTAGGCTCCCTAAATCATATTAGTGTAGTTGTGACGACAGCTTATTACGCACGAAGCCAAGTTCATTTAGCCTTTCAACCAGTTTTTGTGGATCATCTAAACCACAAGGTGTTTCTTCGCTTCGCAAAAAGTGATCATTTGGGACTGCGTGTAAATCCAGCATTTTATGGAATAGAATATTTCTAATTGCCAGCGCTGTCATGCCATTGTCCTGAATCGCATCGAGTCGCTCTTGAAGGTCTGAAAAAGGCGCAGCCTTTACGTCATCCACTACTGCAGAAAATTGACTATTAGATTTATTCTTAATCATAAAACCTCCAGAGGTATAGCTTGTTCACAATCCAGTGACACACTGTTCTAAAGCCGAAAAATATCAATTTATGTTCATAAAATAGATACTTACGTCTTGTCCAATGTGGTCAGTTTACTCTGAAGTCGGGGCAAATTACCATCTTGGATGTAAAGCTTTGTAAATCGAATAATGAGAGGAATGAAATAATTAAATAGACGTCTAGATGTAACATGATGATCTGAATATGAAAATAGTTCTCAGTACCAATTATGGAACTGAGAACCGAGTATCTAATTTAAGTAAATAATTTTTCTTTTACATGCTCAGCAAAGCCGCTACCTGCTTCTAAGTAAAAGTTATAGGTAGAATTTACTCCCATCTCTTCTAATTCTTTTTGTTGATCTGGGTAGTTTGCAATCGCGGTTACTTGGCCGTTGTAACCTGAAGCTTTTAGCTGCTCTAATGCGTAAATATTCTGCATGTGTTTTGGCATAGCCAGCATCACCATTTCTACTTCAGAGTGATTTACACGTTGCCAAAAATCAGGATCGGTTGCGTCGGCGGTCAATACTCTGCGGCCTCTGGAAACATGTTTTTCAACCACCTCAGGCTTAATATCTACACCCGCTACGGTGTCTGGGAAGCTAGCTTGTATCGTTTCATAAGCACCTGTTCCAATTCTTCCCATGCCAAATATTACGATTTTTGTATCGGTAAGATTTACGGGAAGCTCTTCTTCTAAGCGGTCTTGGCTCTCAAACTTTAATAGCCAAGGCTCTAATTTAACGTAGATCTCATTTGAGCGCTTGTTTAGCGGAGAGGCAATTACAAAAGTGATAGAAACAGCGATCGCCACGACCGCTAACCAATCAGGAGCAACCGCACCAGAAGCAGATGCAACGGCACAGACAATGAGACCAAACTCGCTATAGTTGGTTAGCGTAAAAGCGCTCAAGAGTGACGTACGGGCACGCAGTTTAAACATATTGGTAAAGATGTAATAAAGCGATACCTTGATTGGTAGCACAAATACTAACAAGATAGCGATTAGTAACGCGTCTAAGGTAATGGTCGCGTTCAAACCAATATTCAAGAAAAATCCAACAAGTAAAATGTCTTTTACATTTAATAGTGACTTTGACAGCTCACCCGCCTTTTTATGTGGTGCGAAAATCATCCCCATAATAAGTGCGCCTAAATCGCCCTTGAGACCCGCAAACTCAAAGGCATGATAGCCTGCAACCAATGCAAAAAAGAAGCCAAAAAGTGGTAGCAACTCGCCATGTTTCGAGCGACTTAACACCCAAAACATAACTGGACGTACAAGGGGTAAAACTACAAGCAGTGCCAAAGCCCAAATATTTGGTACTTTGCCCGTACTCACGGCGAGAAAGATAACCGCAAAGATATCTTGCATGACTAAAATACCGATTGAGATTTTACCATGAAGGCTTGCCATCTCACCGCGCTCTTCTAATACTTTTACTGCGAAAACGGTACTGGAAAAGCTAAATGCAAAACCAACCAATAACGCACTTTGCCAGTCTAAGTCAGTAAACAAAGGTAGGCTCATTGCTCCTAGCATCAATGATAGGCTAGCGAAAAAAGCGGTGCTAGTAATGATGTGCATACTTGCTGGCGCCCAAACCTGAGGCTTTATTAGGTTACCAACTCGTAATTTTAAACCTATGCTAAAAAGTAGTAGTGTTACACCAAGATCAGCCAATTGGGTGAGTAAATCAGTGGTTTTGTGTCCAAGTAAGTTTAAAACAAAGCCAGCCATCAAAAAACCAATCAAAGGAGGAAGCTTTAATTGATAGACAGAAAATCCGCATGCGAATGCGACAGCAAAATAGAGCAGTTCCATAACTTCAAATTTTTATCCAAGATATGAGCAGTGTACCAAAACCTCCTGATATATAAATTATAAATTTTCGCTGACAAGTTGGAAAAAATATGGTTATGATGCAGGTAAGGACATACCGGACAGGAGACGTAATGTTTAAGAAGATCCTAGCATCTGTCGGTATCGGTGCGGCAAAAGTAGACACTATATTAGAAACAGAACATTTGCACCCGGGACAGAAATTTCAAGCGCAAATAGTAGTGAAGGGTGGTGACGTTAGCCAAGAAGTAACAGGTTTAGAACTTGCGCTAATGACCAGAGTTAAGATTGAAGGGGAAGACGGCGAATACTTCAGCAATCATGTTATCGATCGTTGGCGTGTAAGCAATAGCTTCACGATAGGTCCAGATGAAGAAAAAGTGATTCCTTTCGAAGCTCGACTTCATTCAGAAACACCAATCACAGAAATTAATGCAGGTTTCAACCGTTGTCATGTTTGGATTGAAACAGGACTAGACATTGATTTAGCAATAGATCCTTCTGACAAAGATGCTTTGCATATATATCCAAATGAAGCAGTTAAAGCCTGTATGACGGCAATGGAGCGTTTAGGCTTTCGTTTAGTGAAAGCTGATGTGGAAAAGGGGTATTTACGAGCCTCTGAGTTTCAGTCTGTTTCTGGTTGCTATCAAGAATTAGAATACCGACCAAGTGCTCGTTCGTTGTTTGGATTACAAGAGATTGAGCTCTCATTTGTCCCTGAGGCACATCGAACTCATGTACTGATTGAACTAGATAGAGCATTTCGAGGCGATGGCTATGTCGATCTTACGATTGAGCACGATCAGGTAAATATTTCCCAATTATGCGATCAGTTGGAGCGGCTGTTCTCATAATCACTTAATTTAACTCAAAACGCCCAGCTTTGTCTGGGTGTTTTTGTTTCAGCATAAAGGATACCAATTAGTTTTTAATACTTGCTCAATTTGACGGAGCAAATCTGACGCTAACTGTGTTAAAAATTTTCATTTAGAACAACTAAATAGCAAAATTTCGCCTTGCCTACATGGATGTAGGTACCTTGGCGTGAGCCGGATGCGGAAGCGGTGTTATCGACAAGATTTTCTCGCCTCAAAATAGATCACTTAATTAAGCTAATAGGTATGACAGAGAAGAATATGAATTGGCAAGTTAAAAGTTATGATGCACTTACAAAAGATGAGCTTTTTGAAATTTTAAAACTAAGAGTAGATGTATTTATTGTGGAGCAGGCATGTCCCTATCCGGAAATTGATGACACGGATAGAGCGCCTGAAACTAGACATTTGTTTTTGGTTAAAGATGAGCAAATCTTGGCCTATGCGCGTTGTTACAGGCAATCAGCATCAACAGCATCCATTGGTCGTGTGATTGTTTCGTCAATATTGCGCGGGCAGGGTGTTGCGCACGATCTTATGCATCGTGCTATTGCTTGTTGTGACACGGATATAACCCATGAAGCTTTAGTTATTTCTGCGCAGTGCTACTTAGACAAGTTTTATACAGGGCTTGGTTTTGTGAAGCAAGGTGACGAATATCTTGAAGATGGGATCCCGCATCAAGATATGTTTTTGGTGAGAAATTAAAAGAGGCTACGTGTAGCCTCTTTTTTATGAGCAAAATTATAGCGAATTTAAAAATACTGCAGCAATAGCGATTGGACAAACGAAGCGAATGTACCAAGGCCATATCTTCCAGAAAAAACTACTACCAACTTCCGGGTACCCTGACTCAATTTCCTTGAGTAGCTTTGCTCTGTGCCAAATCCAACCTACAAAAATACAGCAAAGCATGCCGAGCAGAGGTTGCCCAAACTTAGTTGTTAGGCTGACAATGAAGCCGAATAGCGTCTCGATATTTACTAAAATGGTTAAGCTTACAGCTGTCACTAAAGCACCGATGATCCAAGTTGCTTGTACTCTGCCAAGTGCAAAACGTTCAACGGCGTAAGATACAGGTGCTTCTAACATCGAAATAGAAGAGGTGAGTGCTGCAATACTCATCAGTGCGAAGAAAGCGAAGCTTACTAAGAGGCCAATACTACCCATGCTGTCAAACAGTGCAGGCAATACTTGGAACACTAGGGTATCTTCGTTTAGAAGCGAGCCGTCGGCTGCGAAGATGTCCACGCCTTGTGCTTGTGCAACATACATGGCAGGAATGATAAGTAAGCCGGCAACGAATGCGATAAAGACGTCGATTAATGTGACCAACGCACCGAGTGAAACTAAATTTTCTTTTTTACTAATATATGAGCCGTAAATGATCATCACGCTGGTACCAAGCGAAAGCGAGAAAAATGCTTGTCCAAGGGCATCAACGAGTAACTGCGGATTGAGCACAGACGAAAAATCAGGAACAAGATAAACTTTAAGCCCTTCAACAGCACCTTCTTGGGTTAATACATAGGCAATTAACGAGAATAAAATACCAATAAGTGCAGGCATCAAGCGTTTTGACCACTTTTCGATCCCATTTTCTACGCCTTTGCTGATAATAAGCACAGTGAGTGCAATAAAGGAGGCTGTAAAGACGATATTGCGCGACATGGAAGAGTCAGCAAGCCAAGATTGTGCTTGAGACATTGACGCAACCTCGGCGATGGGCTCAAGTGTTGCACTAAACATCCAACCTGCCACGATCGCATAGAAACTTAAAATAAGACCAGCGCAAATGATACCGCCGAATCCAACAACAAAAGCAAGCTTACTTTGCCATGCTGTATTTGTAAGTTTGCGCAGTGAAGATACCGCATTTGCTTGGCCGTGACGGCCAATAACAAGCTCTGCCATTAGTGCTGGGTAGGCAAGACAAAAAGCCAACACCAGATAAACGAAAACAAACGCAGCACCACCATTGGATGCTGTCTGTGTAGGGAAACCCCAAATATTTCCCAAACCTACTGCCGACCCTGCGGCAGCCATAATAAAACCAAAGCGAGAGCTGAACTCTCCTCGGACATTGCTCATAATTATTATACTTCTCTAAATTTTCTAACGGCGTTGACAATCTACTGTAATTAAAAAGAAATAAAAAGAATAAATTACTTTGATTTAGCGCAAGTTTTAGCCGGATATGTGGCCGTAATTAAGTTGTTGCACTCAAAAAGGAAAGTTTAGCTTATAAGCTAATGTTTTCACGATTATTTATGCATGAGGTTGGTTAGCGTGTAGCGGCATATTTACAACAATTATTTTTCTTTACAGGGAAGCGAAAGCACAAATTTTGCACCGCCTAATCGCTCGGACTGGTTAACAGTGGCTGTACCATGATGCCAATCCATGACTTTTGCAACGATGGCAAGCCCTAAACCGTAGCTCTTACCCGCACGGTTACGATGAGTTTGCTCTTGAAAGAAAGGGCTAAAGACTTTGTCCCAGTTTTGTCTCGCGATCCCAGGTCCATCGTCTTCAACGGTAATAATAAGCCTGTGTTCGGTACGATGTGCACTCAATACCACACTACTTGTCGCAAAATCACAAGCATTGCTGATCAGATTACTTACGGCTCTGGCAAGCCAATGTAAGTCACCATAGATCATTAAGTGTTCAGGAATATCCACCAGACCACTAAGTTGATTCTTTTGTAGTTTAGGCTGCATTTGCTGCATAAGATCTTGGCCATAATGAGATAAGTTTGTGACTTCGTGTTTGAGTAAATGAGACTTTTGCTCGAGTGTTGCAAACGAGAGGTAGCTCGCAAGCATATCTTCCATTTGGTCTAAATCTTTTTCCATACGTTCTAAATAGTCGTGGATAGCGCCAATATCATTTTCATCCAAAGCAGCATCTAAGCCAAATCTTAAGCACGCAACAGGTGTTCGAATGTCATGAGAAAGACTAGAGGCCATTAATTTATTTTCGGCCATTAGCTTTTCAATCTGATTGGCCATGCGATTGAAAGTGTTTTCCAGATCACGGATGTAAGTGAAATGATTGGGGGCGATCCGCGCACTTAGGTTGCCGCTAGCAAAGTGCTTTGCTGCGGTATTGAGTACAATCAATCGTTTCACTAAGGGAGAGAGAATAAACCATAGAATCGCGCAAATACCGCCATAGAAAAATAAAGTCAGTAGCACATCGTAGTTCGCCTGTTCAACTTGAGGCAACCATTCTAACTCAATATAGTCAGGTGCCATTTCAGGCGTTGTTTTTAGTAGATAGACATTCTCGTTCTCTATCACTAACCCATCAGGTTGAAGCATTTGTTGCTTCAACTCGAGTGGCATGGCTAGTGTATCGCCATCTTTATAACTAATGTTGATAGCAAATTGTCGAGCAATCAAAGTAGTTGCATCTTCACGCTTTGCCCGATCAATATTGGCAATTTGCTTAGCAAGGCCGGTGATTAGTTTACTTTGCCATTCAAAGTTATCTTCTACAGGGGCGGTTTGCTGATTGTAGGTGTCAATCACCCAACCTAATGCAAAGATCGAAATCAATGCACCGGCGAGTAAGTAGATGTAGAGTTTTTTCACGATATGAGCTTGTAATTCACGTTACCAAGCCGAGGGTACAAGTAAATAACCTTTTCCCCATACGGTTTTAATCTTTTCGGGATTTTGTGGGTCGTCGTTAAATTTCTTCCGCAGAGCGGAAATGAGTACGTCTACGCTTCTATCAAGGCCATCGTATTCTCTTCCTTTCGTGGCTTTAAATACCGCGTCACGAGATACAACTTCGCCAGCATGACTGGCTAGAAACTGTAACAGTAAATATTCGGCGCTGGAAACGATGATTTCTTGTCCTGAAACACTGACTTTGCGAGCCTGAGTATCAATGCATAGGTGTCCAACGATAAGTTCATGATTTGCCGTTTTGTGGTCGAGTGGCTTTTCTTGGGCTGCGCGTACATTGGCTTTGATCCGAGCTAGTAAGGCTCGGGGGCGAACCGGCTTAATAACATAATCGCTAGCACCAACTTCTAAGCCAATGACTTCGTCCATTTCTTCATCTTTGGCGGTAAGCATAATAACAGGTTTGTTATAAAACTGGCGTAAGTCGCGGCACACGCTGATACCGTCTTTACCAGGAAGCATAAGATCAAGTAAAACAAGGTCTGGGTCTAACGACTTAACACGTTCGATCACCTCGTCGCCACGATAGCAACAATGTGTTTTGTAGCCTTGATTGTCTAGATATTCCGCAACCCACTGAGCAAGTGAAGTGTCATCTTCAACCAATAAAATCGTACCGTATTGCTCCATGTCTTAACTCCGAACTTTTTATTTTTCTGCGTCGAGTATAATTCCAGAAGCGAAGATGTCTGTAAATAAGTGTAGCGCCAGCTTCTGAGAAAAAGCTGACGGCTCTTCAATTATTTAACGTTTAGCTTCTCAATTAAACTTTCGGCTAAGTGTTTTTGCATATCCGCTGTTAGTGCAGATACTTCTGTTTGGGTACACGCACCAGCGGTTTTTTCGAGTGGAGAAACCGTCTTAGTTACCTTGTAAGGAGGAATATCCACTGGGTTTTTGCCACGTTGACGGCGCGCCTCGTCGGTATTTTGTGCAACGATAAACGATAGCACGTCATGTTCATTTTCTATTTTCTCTACTTCGGTAAAAGTGAACTGCAATGGGATCCCTTGGAATCCAGCACTGTCCACCGAAGATTTAGCAAACCATACAACATCTGATGAAGCTTGGTGTGCCAGGCGCATACTGACTGAAGCCACAATATTTGTGCATTGGAACGCTGGTGAGTTTTGTGCAAGCTCAGCAATGTGAGGGTGTGGATTTCTTGGTCTATCCAAAGCGTACGTTTTATTGGCCGCAAACTCTAAATCAAGTTGATGAATCGTTAGCGTATAGCTTGCCCCTTTTCCAGCGGCAATTTTAAGCCCTTTTTTCTCGAGTAAAGTAACGATTTGCTTTCTTAGCGTATCAGTTAAGCTAACTTTGTCTGCGTTGATATAAACAGTATCACCTTGTGCGAGCGGGTGAGCGGGTAATTGCACTGATTTAATCCGTGCGGAATTAAGTTCGGTACTATAGCTGATTTGATAGACAGATTTTTTTAATAGTGGCTTCTTAGGCACATCTAACTTTGGCGCTAATGGCGCTGTGGTGACACATCCAAAGAGTAGGCTTGTACATAGAGCTGCTAGCACTAAACGCATTAAAATACCTCAATTAAACAGTTATTTTCTTATATTTAGTGAGTTCCGCCAATTCATCGTGTTAATATGGCGGGCGAGTGTTAATGAAATGAGTCATTATGAAGTCGCTAATTCTCACATTAGTTTGTTTTTTTTGCATTAGTTATCCAAAAATAACGATTGCAAAAACTCCAAACCAGCAATGGTCACAATTTTTAAAGAGCTATTCTAAGCAAGTCGAGCGCAAACTAAAAGAAAAATCGGTGCCTGGTGCTGCATTATCCATTGTGCATATTGAGCACGGTAGCTACGCTAAAGGCTTTGGTTTGACGAAAAGCCGCCAAGGAAGAGTGGTTAATGAGCAAACTCGTTTTCGATTAGCATCTTTATCTAAAACGTTTGCGGGCAGTTTAACCGCAAAGCTGGCGAGTGAAGGATATTTTAGTGTTGACGATCATGTCAGTACCTATTTGCCACAAGTCGCAAAGGGAAATTATAGTCAACTTAAGCTCTATCACCTGCTAAGTCATTCGAGTGGCTTGGTGCCCAACGCCTACGATAACCTAATAGAATCGCGCATGGATTATCCGCAAATTGTAGAGCGCTTACTGCAAGTCAAAGCGTTGTGTAAGCCCGGCGAGTGCTATGGCTATCAAAATGTCATGTTTAGCTTGATTGGGGATGTTATCGAAAAAGCAACAAACATCAGTTACAAGACTTGGATGGAAGAATTTGTATTCGCGCCACTTAATATGCGCGATTCAGGTCTTGGTTATGAGCAAATGACAAAAAATGATAACTTTGCCTGGCCGCATGTGAGAGGCAGAAAACGTTGGCATACCGCAAAATTAAAGCAACATTACTATAAAGTACTGCCGGCTGCAGGTGTAAATGCGAGCGCAGCGGATATGGCGCAGTGGTTAAAAGCACAGTTAGGCATGTACCCAAGTGTGTTATCACCAGATGCGCTAAGTAAACAATCGGTACCTTATACCTTGACCAAGCGAGAGTTACGACGAAGGATTTGGCGTGGCCACGTAGAAGAAGCTTATTATGGACTTGGATGGCGCATTTATCGCTACGATGGCAAGTTACTTTATTATCACAGTGGCTGGGTGCAAGGTTATCGTACCGATGTAGTGATTATTCCTGAGCTTGGTGTTGGCTTTAGCTTACTGTTAAATGCTGAAAGTGGGATCATTAACCAATTAACGAATGACTTTATTGTTGATGCATTGGCACTTGAGAAGAAATTACTGCCTAAGGTGAGTGAGCAAGAAATTAAGAAAATTAAAGAAGACGAAGCAAATTTATTGAAAGCCGCGACGTTTTCTAGTGAAAGCGTCGCGAGCAATAAAGATTAATTACGAGGTAATTGGATCTTTTTGTCTTCACTTTGACGGTACAGCACAATGATATGGCCAATTGTTTGTACCTTGTGCGCGTTCGTTTCACGAACAATTGCTTCAAAAATCAGTTGCTTAGTTTCACGATCATTAGTAGGTACTTTTACCTTGATGAGTTCGTGAATGTTCAGGTTTTGCTCAATTTCAGCCATGACACCTTCTGTTAGGCCGTTTGCGCCTAGAAGAACAACTGGGTTTAAAGAATGAGCTAGCCCTTTTAGGAACTGCTTTTGTTTATTTGATAAGGTCATATTGATACAATCTTATTTATTAAAAGGCTTGAATTCTCGATATTCTAACGCCATCTAGACAATATTACTAATGAGTTGTAGTTAATATGGCAAATAAAAAACATTCCGCCAGTTCGAAACGTTGGTTAAAAGAGCACGTAGAAGACCCTTACGTACATGAGGCTCAAAAGCGTGGCTACCGTTCACGAGCGGTTTTTAAGCTGGAAGAAATCCAACAAAAGGATAAATTGATCCGTAAAGGGATGACGGTAGTTGATTTAGGGGCTGCCCCGGGGAGCTGGTCGCAGTATCTCGCAGAGCAGGTAGATATTGACGGACAAGTGATTGCCTGTGATATCTTACCGATGGACTCATTAGCAGGCGTTGACTTCCTTCAGGGAGACTTCAGAGAAGAAGCGGTATTAAATGCGCTGCTCGACAGAATAAATGGCAAGAACGTAGACGTGGTTTTTTCCGACATGGCTCCAAATATGAGTGGTAATATGTCAACCGATCAATCTGGCAGCATGTATTTAGTCGAACTAGCATTAGATATGTGTCACCAAGTGCTTAAACCAAATGGCGCATTTGCGGTTAAAGTTTTTCAAGGCGAGGGCTTTGATCAATTTGTACAAGAGGTACGTAATTGTTTTAAGGTTGTAAAGATCCGTAAACCAAAAGCGTCTCGTCCTCGTTCACGAGAAGTATATGTAGTGGCGACAGGTTACAAACTGTAGTACAGTTGGAAAGCATCAAGTTGAATTTGAATTTTTTTGGATACAAGAGGTTAACTCCTTGAGCGATATGGCTAAAAATCTAATACTCTGGTTAGTGATTGCAGTAGTGCTAATGACTGTGTTCCAGAGCTTTAACGGTGGCGAACAATATGATCGCCAAACGAGTTACACACAATTTGTAAAGGATGTGCGCAATGGCTCTGTAAGAGAAGTCAGTATTGACCGTCAAACGGGCATGATTAGTGGCGTTCGTTCTAGTGGAGATCGTTTCCAGACAGTGATCCCATTAACTGATTTAGATTTAGTTAATGATTTACTTAAGAATGACGTAAATATCAAAGGTGTTGCACCGGAAGAACAGTCTTTCTTGGCAAATATCTTTATTTCTTGGTTCCCAATGCTGCTGCTTATCGGGGTATGGATTTTCTTCATGCGCCAAATGCAAGGCGGTGGCGGCAAAGGCGCGATGTCGTTTGGTAAAAGTAAAGCTCGATTAATGAGCGAAGACCAAGTTAAGACAACATTTGCGGATGTTGCTGGTTGTGATGAAGCGAAAGAAGATGTTACTGAGCTAGTCGATTTCTTGCGTGATCCGTCAAAGTTTCAAAAGTTGGGCGGTAGCATTCCGAAAGGCGTGTTAATGGTTGGTCCTCCTGGTACGGGTAAAACCCTACTTGCTAAAGCCGTTGCTGGTGAAGCAAAAGTGCCATTCTTTACCATTTCGGGTTCTGACTTCGTAGAAATGTTTGTTGGTGTTGGTGCATCTCGTGTTCGTGATATGTTTGAGCAGGCGAAAAAAGCAGCGCCTTGTATTATCTTTATCGATGAAATCGACGCTGTAGGCCGTAAACGTGGCGCTGGTATGGGCGGTGGTCACGACGAGCGAGAGCAAACACTTAACCAAATGCTTGTAGAAATGGATGGCTTTGAGGGTAACGAAGGTATTATCGTTATTGCTGCTACTAACCGTCCTGATGTACTAGACCCTGCATTATTACGTCCAGGCCGTTTTGACCGCCAAGTCGTAGTTGGTCTTCCGGATATTCGTGGCCGTGAACAAATCTTAAATGTACACATGCGTAAAGTGCCTTTAGACGATAATGTTGAAGCGTCTGTGATTGCACGTGGTACACCTGGTTTTTCTGGTGCTGACTTAGCTAATCTTGTGAATGAAGCTGCACTTTTTGCCGCTCGTGGCAACAAGCGTAAGGTAAGCATGGCGGAATTTGACGCCGCGAAAGATAAAATCATGATGGGTGCTGAGCGTAAGTCCATGGTGATGAGCGAGCAAGAGAAGGAAATGACGGCTTATCACGAAGCTGGTCACGCGATTGTTGGTCGTTTAGTGCCTGAGCATGACCCAGTATATAAAGTGTCGATTATCCCACGAGGTCGCGCATTAGGTGTAACAATGTACTTACCGGAGCAAGACCGTGTAAGTCACTCTAAGCAACACCTAGAATCTATGCTTTCGAGTTTATACGGTGGTCGTATCGCTGAAGCGCTGATTTACGGCGATGACAAAGTAACGACAGGCGCGAGCAACGATATTGAGCGCGCAACTGATATTGCTAAGAAAATGGTTACGCAGTGGGGCTTAAGTCCGAAACTTGGTCCACAGATGTATTTAGAAGAGCAAGGCGAGATGTATATGGGTGGTGGTTCTCACCGCATGTCAGGTATGTCAGATGAGACCGCTAAGCTTATTGATGCTGAAATTAAAGATTTCATCGATCGCAACTACCAACGTGCGGAGCAAATCCTAAAAGATAATATGGATATTCTTCACACGATGAAAGACGCGTTGATGAAATATGAAACGATTGATGCATTGCAGATTGATGACTTAATGGAGCGCCGTGATGTTCGTCCACCAAGGGATGCACATGACATTAAGCCAGAGAAAAAAGCGGAATCTGCGAAAGTAACAGAGATAAAGCCTGAGCCTAAAGCTGAAAAACCAGCAGAGGAGCAGTCAAACGACACATCATCAAACTCAGAACTTGATGACAAATCGTAAGATTAGGTAGAATACGACAGCCCCGAGCAATCGGGGCTTTTTTGTATCAGTTGATATAAGTTCTATTAACACTCAATGCGAGAATTTAAATCAACTGCTATAAGCCTTTCGTTATCACCAAACTTAAACTACAGAAAATAGGTATAGAATGTACGAGTTACGTTTACCCAAAGGGCGCACCCTTAGTTTAGACAAGCCTCAGGTAATGGGGATTTTAAATGTTACTCCCGACTCATTTTCTGACGGTGGACATTTTACTCACCTTGATAGTGCGATAGAGCAAGCAAATTTAATGCTTTCACAAGGCGCTACCATCTTAGACATAGGTGGAGAGTCCACTCGTCCCGGTGCGCCAGACGTACAATTAGAAGAAGAATTACAGCGCGTAATACCGGTTATTCAAGCAATTCGTACACACTCTAACTGTGTGATTTCGGTAGATACCAGTAAAGCCGAGGTGATGAAACAAGCAATAGAGGCTGGCGCTGATATCATTAATGATGTTCGAGCGTTGCAAGAGCCAGGTGCGCTCGAAGTCGCAGCTCAATACAGTGATGTACCAATTTGTTTAATGCATATGCAAGGTCAACCTCGCTCAATGCAAAATAACCCTCACTATGATGACTTATTTTCAGACATCAGTCAGTTTTTCGAAGCTAGGATCAGTGCATGCAAGCAAGCTGGGATTGATATCAATCGGCTGATTTTAGATCCTGGCTTTGGCTTCGGTAAATCTCTAGAGCATAACTTTCAGATATTAGGTGGGCTGGACAAGTTTCATGCTTTCGATTTGCCGATTCTGACAGGCCTCTCTAGAAAGTCCATGTTTGGACAACTACTCACTCGGGAAACGCATGAGCGCGTAGCTGCGAGTCTAGCTGGTGCACTGATATGTGCGCAGAAAGGCGCGCACATAATTCGTGTTCATGACGTAAAAGAAACAAGCGACGCGCTTAATGTATGGCTAGCGTCGGTCAATGGAGTTACTCAATGACAACAAGAAAGTACTTCGGTACGGATGGTGTAAGAGGCATGGTGGGCGAGTTCCCAATTACGCCTGAGTTTGCAATGAAACTAGGCTGGGCGGCTGGAAAAGTGCTGTCTGAGCGTGGTACCAAAAAGGTAATTATTGGCAAAGATACCCGCATTTCTGGCTACCTTCTTGAAACCGCGTTAGAGGCTGGGTTAATTGCCGCTGGGATCAATGTGATTTTATTGGGGCCTATGCCGACACCCGCTGTTGCTTACTTGACGCAAACGTTCAGAGCTGAGGCTGGTATTGTGATCAGTGCATCTCATAATCCATACCATGACAATGGCATCAAGTTTTTTGGTGGCGATGGTAAAAAGCTCCCTGACGAGGTGGAACTTGCAATAGAAGCAAAGCTGGATGAGCCGATGACGTGTGTAGCGTCTGAAAAGCTCGGTAAAGCTAAGCGCCTAGAGAGTGCGGATGGTCGCTATATCGAATTTTGTAAAGGCCAGTTCCCTAAAGAGCTATCGCTTGAAGGTTTGAAAGTGGTGCTGGACTGCGCAAATGGCGCGACTTATCACATTGCGCCAAGTGTCATGCGTGAACTTGGTGCGGACGTGATCACAACTGCGTGTGAACCGAATGGTGTTAACATCAACGAAAAATGCGGTGCAACGCATGTCGAAGCGTTGAAAAAAGCCGTGCTTGAACATCAAGCGGATGTTGGTATTGCTTATGACGGTGATGGTGATCGAGTCATGATGGTCGATCACGACGGTCATGTATTTGATGGTGATGACATCGTCTATATTATTGCATGCCAGGCTCATGCCGATGGCACATTAGGTGGCGGTGTTGTAGGTACGGTGATGTCTAACATGGGGCTCGAAAACGCCCTTAAATCACGCGGAATTGCTTTTGAGCGCAGTAAGGTCGGTGACCGCTATGTGATGGAGCTTCTTGGTGAGAAAGGCTGGAAAATCGGCGGCGAAAGCTCAGGTCACGTTTTAAATCTGGATCTGATCAGCACCGGTGATGGCATTGTCTCGAGCTTACAAGTGCTTGCCGCCATGGTTGCGCAGAATAAAACATTAAAAGATTTGGGTGACGGTTTTAGCAAATACCCAATGAAGATGATTAATGTGCGTTATAGCACTAAAGATGATCCAACCGAGCAAGACGCTGTTAAAGCGGTTGTCGCTGAAGTTGAAACTCAGCTTGCCGGAAAGGGCAGAGTGCTATTGCGTAAATCTGGTACAGAGCCAGTGGTTCGCGTCATGGTTGAAGCTCAGCAACAGAAGCAAGTTATCGATTTTGCCCAAAAAATCGCTGAAGTTGTTGAATCTGTGAGCAATTAAACCAAAAGTTAAATTTATTTCTTGTAACTTCGGGTGAGTAGAGTTAGTATCTCACCCGCTTTCTACTGCGGAGTATCGTATGACAACTAGAAAGCAAATTGTTGCTGGTAACTGGAAAATGAATGGCTCAAAAGCTCTTGTTGACCAAATATCAGAAGCAGTAAGCAATCAAACATTTAAAGCAGATGTAATTATTTTTCCTCCTGCTATGCTCATTGAGCAAGCAGCAAGTAAAGGGCTTACTGTCGGAACACAAACTGTTTCGGAATATAAAGAAGGCGCATACACTGGAGAAGTTCAGGCGTCCCTAGCAAAATCGCTAGGAGCAACATATACCTTAGTTGGTCATTCAGAGCGTCGAGCTATTTATGGCGAAAGCGATGAAGATGTTGCTAATAAATTTGCACATGCTCAAGAACAAGGTTTAACACCAATTTTATGTGTTGGTGAGACCGAAGAAGAAAGAGAAAATGGGCAGACAGAGCAAGTAGTTGCTAGGCAAATAAACGCAGTTATCACCAAATTAGGTGTAGCAGCGTTAGCAAACTCTGTGATAGCATACGAACCTGTTTGGGCTATTGGTACTGGTAAAACAGCATCTCCAGAGCAAGCGCAAGCAGTACACAAATTTATACGTGATTTGCTTTCAGATAATGACAAGCAAATCGCACAATCACTGCAGCTCCTTTACGGCGGCAGTGTTAATGAACAGAACAGTGAATTGTTATTCGCACAAGACGATATAGACGGTGGACTTATCGGTGGCGCAAGCCTAAAACCTGAGAGTTTCGCTGCTATATGCAGAAGTGCAAAAGGATAAGTAAATGTACGAAATTCTAATGGTTGTTTACTTAATTGTGGCATTAGCATTAATTGGTATGGTGTTAATTCAACAAGGTAAAGGCGCAGACATGGGCTCTTCGTTTGGTGCAGGTGCATCAGCGACAGTTTTTGGCTCATCAGGCGCAGGCAACTTTATGACCAAGACAACAACAATATTGGCAACTGTATTCTTTGTGCTAAGTATTGTTCTAGGTAATCTAACTACAGGTCAGATTAAAAAGACTAACGAGTGGGAAAACCTAGAGGCACCAGCTGCTGCAACAACAGTTCCAGCAACAAATGATGTGCCAGCGACAGAAGAAAATCCAGCTTCTGACGTGCCTAACTAATTGTTAGGAAATACACCGAATTTGCGAATGTGGTGGAATTGGTAGACACGCCATCTTGAGGGGGTGGTGGCTTCGGCCGTGGGGGTTCAAGTCCCCCCATTCGCACCAAATAAAAAAACCAGCTTAGGCTGGTTTTTTTCGTCTAGACTCTTTTATTTAGAGAAACTAATACCAGTTGTATTAAGTAAATGATCTATCTTGAAGCGGGGAAATAGCTTTAGTAGCACCGCTCTCGCGTCCTGCTACCGCTAAGGTACCTATATCCATATAGGCAAGGCAAAAATTTTGCTATTTAGTTGTTCTAAATGAGAAATTTTTAACGAAGCTAATATGCTATTTCACCCTTCAAATTGATTAGAGAATTAATTCAATTGGTATAAGTAGCAAAGTTTTTGGTCTGCCAATAGACATGTTGATACTTTTGTGCGAGCAGAATATGGTAGCTGTGTTATCGACAAAATTTTCTCGCCTAATAATAGAACACTTAAACGTTAAGTAAATTGCTATTAGGCATTTTGCCAACCAAAAGAAGCTCCACTATGATTACTTTAAATCAGGAAATCGGAGAGCGAAAGTGCTTCCAGTTTTAATTGTTGTTTCTTCCCTGACAGTACTTGCACCTGATGAGCTGTTTAAGACATTGCGGGTTATTCAAGATTTAAACATCTCTAACCCAGCACAAGCAACTCGAGCCTATGAAGCAGTATTACCCAAACTGCCAGTGCAGCCCTCAAAAGGTTTATATGAGCTACATCGAGCAGGCTTAGAGGCATCAATAAAATCAAATAATGTACGTAGAATAACTGAAATTGTGGAGCTATTTTCTGAAAGTGCTGATTGGCTTACCTATCTTCAGTCAGAGAAAGGGTTAATTGCAAACAATCTTGCGATTTATTATCGCCGCATTAATCAACCTGCTCTTGCTCAAATAAACTACGAATGTGCACTCAGGTACTCAACTCATGATCAAAGGCCCCGTATCGTTAATAATCTCGCGGTTTTATATCGAACGATGGGACAGTTAAAAGAAGCAATCAATATTTTAACACCAACATTGTCTGACGTTAAAGATGAGCAACTGGAAGCGGCACTTAACAATAACTTAGCCAATGTTTATTTTGATATGAGCAAATACCAACATGCTGCAAGACTATATAGACAAGCTTTTCTTTATCACCAAAAATCAGGGCAAGCATATGAGGCGAGTTATACCGGGTTAAATTTGTTAAACGTTTATTTGCTCGCAAATCAATGGAAAAACTATAGACGCTATAGGAATACAGTAAAAGCTCAGCTAAGTGCAGCAGAGGATAGAGAATTGTCGATTGTGTTTATGTGGCAGGAGTTAATTTTTCAAAAAAGTAGAAATGGTTTAAACCCAAAAGCAGAGCAAGTGGAGTTTCTCATGTCGACTTTACCCAAGTTGATCCAAAGTGACTACGGCAGCAACATGGAAAAATATGTTTATACACTACAGCTCCCAGAGTTGATAGCATCTTATAATACCTTGCTGTCCGAGCAGCAAAAAACATCACCTAATGTATCAACAGAGGCTCAACTGTTAGGCGTCGCGCTGTCCTGGTGTGAGAGCAATAACTCATAACAAAAACACGACTACCTCAGTAGAAAGCGGTACGGTTTTTATACTGTGAGTGGTAGAGAAATGTAGCTAAGCAATACTGGCTAGTCAGCGCCTATGACTCAACTACCCCAGAGCCAAGTCAAAGGCTATGAAAAAATTGACGACTAGAATGTCCACGCAACGTGTACTTGAGGAACAGATTCGTTAGTGTCTGTACCAAGTTTGTTGCGCCAATACTGCCATTCAATACCTAACATCAACTGGCTGTTAGGCATGCCCATCGCGTAGCCGAGATCCCATTGCAGAATTGGCTGCGCGAGCAACCAGCCTTTTACGTCATTACCAAACTCGTTCTCTCGCTCGCCAATATATTCTACGTGACCTGTGAGGTAGAACTTTTGTTCGCCTATTGTGAAAGGGTAACCCCATGCAAGATCTATCATCCAGCTATCACTTTCCTTAGGTGCACCGCCATGGCTGACCCCTTGGCTATCGTCTTGATAGAGAGTAAAAGTAGAAGAGAAAAAGTTGAATCCTTCAAAATTCCAGTTCACTTTGACACCAGGTAAGTATTTCATCACCTTAGCGTCTCCAGCTGCATTGAAACCCATGGTTAAGCTAACGTCAGCTATGGCGTCGAAAGAAGACTTAAAGCCAGCAACCTTTGACATCGACAAGCTTGAATACCACTCTCCATAAAAGTCACCATCTTGGTAACCATCACGAAGGTTATCTTTGCTGTAATCGATAAAGAAGAAATTATCGCCGTAGCGATATCCAGACGCATGTTGTAATGAGTAAACCGTTGCCGTTGCTTCGTTTCTGCTAAACGGGTTTTTGAAATCACCGTGGTTTATGTGTAGTTGCGTTGTACTCCAATCAGCAGCATAACTAAATGTGCTAAAAGCGAGTGAGGAGGAAATGATGAGCGTGTTGATTTTCATTTATTAATTCGGATAGCGTTAAAAATGAAAGTATAACAAAAGCGCCCAAAGTTGGGCGCGTAAACCGAATAAATTATGCTTTATTTCTTCTTAGGCAGATTACGGTAATGGCGGTGAAAGCCAAAATGAAACAGTAATAAGAAGAGCTAGATACGTCCCAAGGGCTGATTTTAAACGTGGCCCCGAGCAGCAGTGCCTGTGCACCATAGGGTAAAGAGCCTTGCATAACACACGCAAAAATATCTAATAAGCTTGCCGAACGCTTAGCTGAGATCTTTCCATCTTCAGCCAGTTTTTTAGCAACGGGGCCAGCAACTATGATACTTACCGTGTTATTTGCGATACACAAGTTACTTGTTAACACGAGTGCAGCAATACCGAGTTGATCAGCTACTTGACGGTGCCATTTCGCAATAATGCTGGTAATTTTTTGGATCTGTTTGGCTAAAAAATCTAGGCCGCCATTGATACGAATAAATTCAGATAAACCACCAATGAACATCGACAGCAAGAAAATCTCCTGCATATCACTAAAGCCTTTATAGATATCGTTTAAGAACGCAGCGCCTTGATAGTCACCGGCAAAACCCATACAGCCGGCAAACACAATGCCACTAAAGAGCACAACAAAAACATTGATACCAATCACCGCCAAGACCAAAATAAATGCGTATGGTAAAACTAATAACCAATCAAACGGCTTGGTTTCTACAACCTGCGGCTCTGGGGTTAAAAACACCAAGAGTAAAACAGTCAGCAGTGCAGCTGGTAGGGCTATTTTTAGATTCTCTCTAAATTTATCTTTCATTTCACAGCCTTGCGTTCGCGTTGCTGCAATTGTGGTATCAGAAATAATGGATAAATTATCGCCAAACATTGCGCCCGAAACGATGGTGCCAGCCATAAGTGCCGGATCAATCCCGGTTTTCATCGCGACGGCAACAGCAATAGGTCCAATTGCACCAATCGTGCCCATGGAGGTTCCCATTGCAGTAGAGACGACAGCAGAAATAAGGAACAAGCCGGGTAATAAAAATGCCGGAGGAATAAGTGATAAACCGGCGTTAACCACAGCGTCAACACCGCCAGTGGCACTTGCAACCGCAGAAAAAGCACCTGCTAATAAATAGATGAGGCACATGGTGATGATATTGCTGTGTCCTGCGCCTTGAATAAAAGTTTCGACACTGCGGTTGATGGTATCTTTATTAAGTAAAAAAGCGAGAACGATGGCTGGTAAAATCGCGACAGGAGCTTTTAATTGATAAAACGCATAATCAACGCCTTGCGATTGCAAATACAATCCTGCGCCAAGAAAAATCCCTACAAAGGTCAACAGCGGCAATAGTGATAGTTTTGCCTTTGTTTGATTGTAATTTGGTTGCATAGCACTCCCCAACAATAAAGCACAGCCAATAGTTAGCTGTAAAACCGCACAACACACCTGATACCAATTGTATTAATTCTCCAACCAATTTGAAGGGTGAATTAGCATATTAGCGTCGTTAAAAATTTCTCATTTAGAACAACTAAATAGCAAAATTTTTGCCTAGCTACTAAAGCTATTTCTCCGCTTCAAAATAGCCCTTTTACTTAATGCAATTGGTATAAGATGAAAATCTCTCAACTTCAATAGGTGAGCGAGCGCGGCAGTTTATATGTTTAGACGTCTAAAGTCTAATGTTTTATTATTTTCAACTTAACTGACTATGACACACAGATACGGTAAACTCTACTCCCGCAAAAACACATTTCCATTATCCGGTTAGCCATCGTTGCTGCCTTTCGGATAATCAATATCGCAAATAAAAAGGGTAACGTATGACAAGAATAGGTATTTACGGTGCGAATGGCAGAATGGGGTTAGCATTGATAGAAGCCTGCTATTTGTCGCAAGAAGTAGAGCTGGGCAACGCTTTTGTACGAGATAGTTCACAATATCTTGATAAAGCAGTTAATCAATTGCAGCCTCAAGCAGACGCAAATATCTGTTTTAGTTCCGAGCAAAGTAAGCTTGAAAATGTTGATGTATTAATAGACTTTACTTTGCCAGAGGGTATGAAGCAGCATTTATCAGCTGCAATTGCCGCTAAAAAACCAATGGTGATTGGTACTACTGGACTGACAGCAAGTGAAATGGCGCAGTTGGCGGAAGCCGCAAAAGATATCCCAATTGTGTTTTCTCGAAACTATAGCGTTGGCATTAATCTGCTGCTTAATCTTGTACAAACAGCCGCTCAAAAGCTGGCTGACGACATGGATATTGAAATCTTTGAAGCGCATCATCGCAACAAAATAGACGCCCCCTCGGGAACCGCGCTCGCTATCGGAGAGGCAATTGCAGAAGCTAAAGGCTGGCAACATGATGATGTTGCGGTTTACGATCGAAGTCAAAATCATGAAGCGAAATCACAACAAGAAATCGGATATTCGGTCCTCAGAGCGGGTGATATAGTAGGCGAACATACAGCTTACTTCGCGACAATGGGGGAAAGGCTTGAATTAACACATAAAGCTGCGTCGAGACTGACCTTTGCATCAGGTGCTGTAAGGGCTGCGCAGTGGCTAAAAGATAAACCAGCAGGTCTTTACGATATGCAAGATGTGCTGGATTTAAAGAAGTAAGTATAACATTTTGAGGCTTTAAAACAAAAAAAGAGTTTAATGGCTTATTTTTATAATTTTTGTGATTTGTATTAGACGAAAAGGCATTCATGCTGTAGACTATAACGAATTTGCCAAAATTTTAATAACTGCGTGTTACCAAGCGCTTTGTAGACGGGATGTTGAGCGTTTTGCTTTCGCCCGTTTTTTACTATTAGGAGGTTAACTTGACTAAATCCGCTCTGTTAGTCCTTGAAGACGGCACGGTGTTTCGCGGTACTGCTATCGGTGCTGACGGTATGTCAGTCGGTGAGGTGGTATTTAATACGTCAATGACGGGGTATCAAGAGATCTTAACGGATCCTTCATACGCGGAACAAATCGTTACGCTTACTTACCCACATATCGGCAACACCGGTACTAACAGCGAAGATGAGGAAGCGGACAAGATCTGGGCAAAAGGCCTAGTGATCCGTGACTTACCACTGCTTGCGAGTAATTTCCGTAACGAACAATCATTGAGTGATTACTTGAAAGAACGCAATATCTTAGGGATCGCAGATATTGATACTCGTAAACTAACTCGCATTTTACGTGATAAAGGTGCCCAAAATGGCTGTATTATCGCAGGTGACGAAGTAGACGAGCAAAAAGCGCTAGAAGCGGCGCAAGCATTCCCTGGCTTGAAAGGGATGGATTTAGCAAAAGTAGTAACAACAGAATCTCAGTTTGAATGGCGTGAATCAAGCTGGACTCTAGGCGAGGGCTTTAAAACGCTTTCTGCTGAAGAAGAAAAATTCCATGTTGTTGCGTACGATTTTGGTGTGAAAAAGAACATTCTTAGAATGTTAGTTGATAGAGGCTGTAAGTTAACCGTTGTTCCAGCAGAAACCTCCGCTGCTGATGTACTTGCATTAAACCCTGATGGTATCTTCCTATCAAATGGTCCTGGCGACCCTGAGCCATGTACTTATGCCATTGAAGCAATCAAAGCATTTTTAGAGACAGATACACCTATTTTTGGTATTTGTCTAGGCCATCAGTTATTAGCACTCGCTTCTGGTGCGAAAACAGTAAAAATGAAGTTTGGTCACCATGGTGGTAACCACCCGGTTAAAGACTTAGATCGTGATGTTGTGATGATCACAGCACAAAACCACGGTTTTGCTGCTGACGAAGCAACGCTTCCTGATACGCTACGTGCAACGCACAAGTCACTGTTCGATGGCACACTGCAAGGTATTCACCGTACTGATAAGCCAGCGTTTAGCTTCCAAGGTCACCCTGAAGCAAGTCCTGGTCCACATGATGCGGCACCGCTATTCGACCATTTCATTGAATTAATGCAATCTCGCAACGCTTAATTAGACCGGAGTAATAATGCCAAAACGTACCGACATAAAAAGCATTCTGATTTTGGGCGCAGGTCCAATCGTTATCGGCCAAGCATGTGAATTCGATTACTCTGGTGCTCAGGCCTGTAAAGCGCTTAGAGAAGAAGGCTATAGAGTTATTCTTGTAAACTCTAACCCTGCGACTATCATGACTGACCCTGAAATGGCGGATGCGACTTACATCGAGCCTATTCACTGGGAAGTGGTAGAAAAGATCATCGAAAAAGAAAAGCCTGATGCGGTGCTACCTACTATGGGTGGCCAAACAGCACTTAACTGTGCGCTAGACCTAGATAAGCACGGTGTGCTTGCTAAACATGGCGTTGAGCTAATTGGTGCGACTGCAGATGCGATTGATAAAGCGGAAAACCGTGAGCGTTTTGATGCGGCGATGAAAAATATCGGCCTAGAATGTCCTCGCGCTGAAATTGCACACTCAATGGATGAAGCCCACGATATCTTAACTCGTATCGGGTTCCCATGTATTATTCGTCCTTCATTCACGATGGGTGGTACCGGTGGTGGTGTTGCGTATAACATGGAAGAGTTTGACGAGATCTGTACTCGTGGTCTTGATCTGTCACCAACCAATGAGCTGCTTATCGATGAAAGCCTATTAGGCTGGAAAGAATATGAGATGGAAGTGGTTCGTGACAAAAACGACAACTGTATCATCGTATGTTCAATCGAAAACTTCGACCCAATGGGCGTACACACTGGTGATTCAATCACAGTTGCGCCAGCACAAACGCTAACTGATAAAGAATATCAAATCATGCGTAACGCCTCGATGGCGGTACTTCGTGAAATTGGTGTTGAAACGGGTGGTTCAAACGTTCAGTTTGGTGTAAACCCAGTTGATGGCCGTATGGTTATCATCGAGATGAACCCACGCGTATCACGCTCTTCTGCACTTGCGTCAAAGGCTACGGGCTTCCCGATCGCTAAAATCGCAGCCAAGCTTGCCGTAGGTTACACGCTAGATGAGCTTCAAAACGACATCACAGGTGGTGCAACTCCAGCATCATTTGAGCCGTCAATCGACTACGTAGTGACTAAGATCCCTCGTTTTAACTTCGAAAAATTCGCAGGTTCAAACGACCGTCTAACTACGCAAATGAAGTCGGTTGGTGAGGTAATGGCAATTGGTCGTAACCAACAAGAGTCATTACAAAAAGCACTACGAGGTCTAGAAGTGGGTGCAACGGGTCTGAACCCGATTGTCGCATTAGATGCGCCAAACGCAAAAGAAACGATCATTCGCGAATTGCGCGAGCCAGGTGCCGAGCGTATTTGGTATATTGCCGATGCGATGCGTCATGGCATGTCTGTCGAAGAAGTATTTGAATTAACTAAGATTGACCCTTGGTACCTAGTTCAAATCGAAGACATTTTAAAAGATGAAGCGACAATCGCTGAAGTGGGAATGGCAGGTCTAAACAAAGACTTCCTGCGTCGCTTGAAACGTAAAGGTTTCTCAGATGCTCGCATTGCCGAAATCGCGGGTGTATCAGAAAAAGAAATTCGCAAGAAGCGTCACCAGCTTGAAATCCTACCGGTTTACAAGCGTGTAGACACATGTGCTGCAGAATTTAGCTCAGACACCGCTTACATGTACTCAACGTATGATGAAGAATGTGAAGCGAATCCTTCTGACAAAGACAAAATCATGGTTATCGGTGGCGGTCCTAACCGTATCGGTCAAGGCATCGAATTTGATTACTGCTGTGTACACGCAGCCCTTGCAATGCGTGAAGATGGCTATGAAACTATCATGGTTAACTGTAACCCGGAGACGGTTTCAACAGACTACGATACGTCTGATCGCCTATTCTTCGAGCCAATTACACTTGAAGACGTGCTGGAAATTGTCCGTGTTGAAAAGCCAAAAGGCGTGATCGTTCAGTACGGTGGCCAAACGCCACTGAAACTGGCAAGAGACCTTGAAGCGAATGGTGTTCCTGTAATTGGTACTTCTCCTGACGCCATTGACCGCGCAGAAGACCGTGAACGCTTCCAACAGCTAGTAGAGCGTCTAGATCTACTGCAACCAGAAAACGCAACAGTGACGTCACTAGAAGAAGCGGTTGCTAAATCACAAGAAATTGGCTTCCCACTGGTTGTTCGTCCATCATACGTACTTGGTGGTCGAGCAATGGAAATCGTGTACGATGAAGACGACTTACGTCGCTACATGACAGAAGCGGTGTCTGTTTCTAATGAAGCACCAGTGCTACTTGACCGTTTCTTGGATGATGCGATCGAAGTCGATGTAGATGCTATTTGTGACGGTGAGAACGTTATCATTGGCGGTATCATGGAACACATCGAGCAAGCGGGTGTTCACTCGGGTGACTCGGCTTGTTCATTACCAGCACACACGCTGGCGCAAGATATTCAAGACGTGATGCGTAAGCAGGTTCGCGATATGGCGCTTGAGCTAGGTGTTGTGGGTCTGATGAATACTCAGTTTGCGGTGAAAGATGGTCAAGTTTATTTGATTGAAGTTAACCCGCGTGCTGCTCGTACAGTACCATTTGTTTCAAAAGCAACAGGCGTTGCACTTGCAAAGGTTGCGGCACGTTGTATGGTTGGTCAGTCTCTTGAAAGCCAAGGTGTAACGAAGGAAGTGATTCCTCCATATTACAGTGTAAAAGAAGTGGTATTGCCATTCGCTAAGTTCCCAGGTGTTGACCCAATGCGTGGTCCAGAGATGCGCTCGACGGGTGAAGTGATGGGTGTTGGTGAAAACTTCGCCGAAGCATTCGCAAAAGCCCAATTAGGTGCATCAAACACTTTACCACGTGGCGGCCGCGCGCTACTATCTGTGCGTAATGGTGATAAGGCACGCGTAGTTGAACTAGCTAAGACAATGAAAGCAATTGGATTTGAGCTAGATGCAACGAATGGTACGGCGAAAGCGCTTGAAGAAGCGGGTATTGAAGTACGTCGCGTAAACAAAGTATTCGAAGGCCGTCCTCATATTCTTGACCGTATCAAGAATGGTGAGTATAGCTATATCGTTAATACGACCGAAGGTCGCCAAGCTATTGAGGACTCGAAGGTGTTACGTCGTGGTGCACTTCAGCATAAGACTAACTACACCACTACGCTAAATGCAGCGTTTGCAAACTGTACAGCGAATGAAGCTGACGACAGAAGTTCTGTAAACTCTGTTCAAGAACTACACCAGCGTTTGAACTAAGAAGAACAAGGCCAGAGCGTTAGCTCTGGCAATGAGTGAGATACTTATGCAATCAATTCCGATGACAGTACGAGGCGAAGAGCTGCTTCGTGATGAACTGAATCATTTAAAAAAAGTTGTTCGCCCGAAAATCGTTGCCGATATTGCAGAAGCGCGTGAACACGGTGACTTGAAAGAAAATGCTGAGTACCATGCTGCACGTGAGCAGCAAGGTTTTTGTGAAGGCCGAATTCAAGAAATTGAAGCTAAGCTTTCGACAGCACAAATCATCGACGTGACTAAAATGCAGAATAACGGCAAAGTGATTTTTGGTAGTACTGTGACTATTGTTAATGTAGATACAGACAAAGAAGTGACTTATCGTATCGTTGGTGACGACGAGGCTGATCTTAAGAACAATTTGATTTCTGTTAATTCACCGATTGCGCGTGGGTTAATCGGTAAAGAACTGGATGATACAGTGAATATTCAAACACCAAATGGTGCTGTTGAATATGAAATCATCGAAGTTGAATACAAGTAATCCTTCCTTTTAAAGCCCGGGTCTGCGGGCTTTATACTATCTCAATCTTAATCATCTTATTTCGACTTTTGCAGCTGTAATGCCGTGTAATTGCCATTTCTCAAGATTCTTATAGCTTAAGATGATGCCTGTGTATTTTTTGCTATAAACACTTTTAGGAGAAATGGATGTCATTTGAAGTCGACCAGTTTAAAACACAAGGGTTTGAATTGTTTATGTCCAGTTGGAGATCTAGGTTGGCAGGTGCTGGCGCGCGGGACCTTTCCCTGGATCAACATTATTTTTGGCGTACCATGCGTAGTCGCTTTGCGATTGACCTCAGTAAGCAGAGTGAGCTTTTGCAAGGAGTGAGCTTAGCGAGATACGATACCTATCTTATTCTAACCGCTTTGTTGTACACCAATAGCTTGTACGAAAGTTCAGATTTAATTGTTGGTTATAATCTTCCGGATCATTTTTTTACCACTAATAGTTCGGAAGCTCGGCACTGCTTTTCTCGAGAGCTACTTGATTCGCTTAAGCTTACTCAGTCATTGGTCTTAGTCGATGAATATTTTGAAAATTTTGAGTTCAATACCATTGCTTATGAAAAGCTTAATGAGGATAATCCCGTTTGGCACGATATTAGTAGCGAATTAGGCACTTTACCTAGTTTAGTAAATACCACACGCTCCGAGCACCAACTTTCCTTAAATCTATTGCATTTTGTGCCGAAACTCTTTTCTGGTAGGCAGCTTGCCGAGCAAATAAATTACTTAGCTGAGATCGAGTAGAGTGGTACACGTCTGACATAGTTTGAAACGAATTTGCTTTAGACTTTTAAAGTATACTTGTTACACTCGGATTGTTCCCAAAACCAATCAGGCACCGGTTCATAATTGGTGTTATTATGAGCCGGTATCTTTATCAGGAGAGTAACCATGAGTTTATTAAAAAGCGCATTGTTTAAGACGTTGAAAAATAAGTCTACTCAGCAAGTCGCTTCAGTGGTATTGGATAAGGCACTGAAGCAGGGAAAAGAATATCTAGATTCAAGAAACACCAGCGGTGGTAACGATACAGATGAGTTGTTGTTAGGGCTGCAGCATTTGTTAGCACAAAAACCCAATGATGGTGTTTATTCAATCACACTATCCACTTATCGAGTGAGAGTAAAAATTACTTCCGGCGCTATTTCCCATATTGATAAGATCTAATTTATTCCACTCACTGTAAATTTTTATTCCTCCTTTTCGTCAATTGGTTGGATTTTTAATCATAAAGATCAACCAATTGGATGTATGTATAAGCTACGACTTTCCCTTTGGATATCCGTTTTTAAGATTATGATGGCTTGTCCGTCGATCCACTATTCCATAAAGTTATATAAAATATATTGTATACATTGTAATTTTGGTGTTAAAAACCTATAACCCGATCGGGTTTGGATACACAACAGGAAAGGTAAATTATGAAAATTACAAAACTCACTTTGGCGTTATCTGCGATCACAGCGATAAATTCAGCCAACGCACATCAAGAATCACAGCGACTTTTTAAGCCGCTCAATGCATCGGTTCAAGTGGAAACGAACATATCTCATG
Organism: Pseudoalteromonas sp. A757; assembly: GCF_004103285.1. Taxonomy (NCBI): domain Bacteria; kingdom Pseudomonadati; phylum Pseudomonadota; class Gammaproteobacteria; order Alteromonadales; family Pseudoalteromonadaceae; genus Pseudoalteromonas; species Pseudoalteromonas sp. A757. The sequence continues at coordinate 424,118 of NZ_QNQN01000073.1, read as the reverse complement.
GCCATGAGCATAAAGCTTTGAATGATAGAGCACCCGTTGCACACACACCAACAAGAAGCGTGCCGCTGCTATCTGCTAAGCACACACCATTATTGCAAGCGATGGCAGTTAGCGAGAGAGAAGCAATTGCTGCATGTGATTTAAACAGCTTAGCAAGTGCGAGCAGTAGCCAAATTGTTACTGAAATAAAGCAACAGGGCACGAGCTGTATCAATGCTTTATTCTCCGCTGACAGCAGCATCCAAACGCAAGTGTTCACGTCAGATAAAATGTATGCTGCGGCGCAAAATGCTAAGTCGCTTTCGCAAAGCTATACAGGCAACGGCAGTGCCGATCTCGAAGCGCTTTATTTGTTTATTCGCGCTGGCTTTTATGTTGAGTTTTACAATGATCAGGTAACTTTCGCCACTTGGGTTAAGCCTGCGGTGAAAGATGCGTTGGATGCTTTTGTTAGCAATAGCCATTTCTACGACGACAATGATGCCCATGGTAAAGTACTTGGTGAGGCTATTACTACAATGGACTCATCGGAACTACAAGGGCACTATCTGCCTGTCGTAAAAGCATGGTTATCTAAATGGAATGAAAGCTACGCTCAAAAGTGGAATATGCGCAGTGCGGTAAACGGCATTTTCACTATCTTATATCGTGGTCAGTGGAATGATAACTTTGTCGCTTTGGTTAAAAACGATCAACAATTGGTAAGTTTACTGGGGAGCTTTACCGAACAAACTTGGATGGTAAATTCTGACTCTGAATATCTAATCATCAATGCAGCAAGCGAATTGGCTCGACTTAAACTGTACAATGGTGCAGCTATTCAAGAGTCAGTCGACACGCAATTAACTGCTTTATTCTCGCGTTACAACAGTTATGGTTTTGGCGATGGTGTCTGGTTAGCTGCGGCTGATGTCGCGACCTATTATGCTGATTGTGGTCAGTTTGGTATTTGTAATTTTGATAAAGAACTTGAGACAAAAGTACTTTCTCAACAACATAGTTGTAGCGATACAATAAAGATTAGAGCACAAGCGCTTACTACTCAGCAATTGACTTCAGCTTGTCAAACTATGGAAGCGGAAGAAGTGCGATTCCACACCATGCTGGAAACAGGCCGCTTACCGGTTGCCGATGACAACAATGATTTTCTGCAAGTGAATATCTTTAATAGCAGTGCGGACTATAAAAAATATGCCAAAGCCATTTTTAAGATCAGCACCGACAACGGTGGTATGTATTTAGAAGGTAATCCCAGCGATGTAAATAACGTTGCTAATTTCGTTGCATACGAGGCCAGTTATGCAAAGCCGGATCATTACATCTGGAACTTAGAGCATGAATACGTCCATTACCTTGATGGGCGCTTTGATCTTTATGGTGACTTTAATGCACCAACTAAACCTATCGTCTGGTGGAGCGAGGGGGTGGCTGAGTACATTGCAAACCTCAATGATAATCAAGCTGCAATAGACACAATCAAAGATGGTTCAGCATATACGCTTGCCGAAATATTCAGCACCACGTATGACGGTTTTGATCAAGATAGAATTTACCGTTGGGGTTATTTAGGGGTGAGATTCCTGTATGAAAAGCACTTTGATGAAGTGCTCGCAATGCGACAGGAAACGAGACAAGCAAATTGGAATGCGTACCAAGCTCGTATGGACCGACTCGCATCACAGTATCAATCAGAGTTTGTTCAATGGTGTAATGCGCTTGCCACTGGTGGTCAGAATAACGCGCCGACTTCAGAGATTAATGGCCCTTACTCCGGTGACGTCAATCAAGCGATACTATTTTCAAGCCAAGGTAGTGTCGATCCTGATGGCGACGCGCTCACTTATTTGTGGCGCTTTGGTGATGGTAGTCAAAGTAATGAAGCCAATCCCACGCACAGATATGCACAAGCAGGCGAGTATCAAATTAGCTTAACAGTAAGTGACCCTAGCGGATTGAATCACACTAGTAATACAGTGACTACAGTAAGTGCAACGACTTCAAACAAACTACAGTCTGGCGTACCTGTCACAGTTGCTGGCGAGCAAGATGAACAAGTTGCGTTTTCAATTGATGTTGCTGCTGGCACCGATAAGTTAGTCATTCGCACGTCTGGAGGTAACGGTGATGCCGATCTTTACGTTAAGTTAGGGTCGGCGCCAACGTTCAGCGATTATGATTGTAGACCATACCAATCAGGTAACGAAGAGATATGTGAGATCACCACACCTACCGCTGGCACCTATTACATTATGTTGTATGGCTATAACCGCTTCGAAAATGTGCAATTGTTAGGAGAAATCGTAACAACTTCAACAATAGCGGACGTATGTCAGTCGCAGGGCAGTGTCTCTAATGGTAGATTGGTAGCAGGTGAAACGATTTGCCTTGGAAGTCAAGAGCCTATGTGGTTTAGCCTTGAGAACGTAAGTGGTCAACAATCGGTGGTGATCAAAACCGCGCATGGTAGTGGTGATCTTGGTCTGGAATACAGCAATTCAGGGTGGCCGAATGGCACAAATGTGGATGCAAGCTCCTTCAATCAAGGTAATCAGGAGTGCATTGAAATAAGTGCGCAATCTCAATATTGGGGATACCTAAAAGTGTCGGGCGCACCGACGGGAGCTGCGCTGAAAGTCTCTTATAATAAAGGTGATTGTCAGTAACTGTTCAATATTAAGCTTAAATTGATGAAGGCAATTGAAAAGGTGAGTTAGATCACAGATATTACTTGTTAATAATTTGTTTTTGTTATATTTTTGTGAAGTGAAGGGGCCTTTGGTCCCTTTACTTATTGTAAAAACATGCAAAAGGAATTAACTGATGTGCCAAGAAGGAGCTAGGCTGTATTAGACTGTATGAAAAGTTTAGGGTATACACGAGGCGCTCAGTGTTAAAACAGTATTGTATTGCCATTACTACTTTGTTAATGCTGGCCTTTTCAGTGAAAGCCACAGAAACACAAATTCTCTATATATATCACGATAAACCACCCTATGTTATTGATCTAGAGTCCCAAAAAGGCCTCTATTTTGATTTAGCCAAATTAATTAATGCAGTACAAAAAGACGTACGGGTAGAAGTACGGTTTGTACCACGCAAACGCTTAGATAAGCAACTCGAACGACAAACGTTTCAAGGCTTCATATTAGGGGTAAATCCAGCTTGGTTTGATGACCGAAAAAAACAAAAATATTTGTGGAGTAGCCCGTTAATGTATGACACGGACGAATTTGTTTCGCATATAGATCAACCGTTCGAATATTATCACCCCAGCTCTTTGTATGGAAATCAGGTTGGCGCTATTGCTGGATACTATTATCGACACCTAGATCAGGGAATGGAGCAATCTAATATCCAGCGAGTGAACGTAAATTCCGAAGAAGCGCTGTTGGAAATGGTCCTAAAAAAGCGGGTGAGTATTGCGATCGTCAGTCGGTCTACGACAGAATATCTTATTGCTAAAAATGGATGGAAGAGAGTGTTTCACTTTTCACAAAATCCGCACGAAACCTATTTCAGAGCGATATTGGCGCCTAAAAGTTCTGTATCGGACTTTGAGGCGCTACAGCTGGTGCTAGATTCCAAGCCCTTCAAAAAACAACTGGTGAAATTGCTTAAAAGCTATCATCTTGTCTATTGAGCGATTGGGGGCTAATTTTATTTAAATCAGTTACATCGCTCAGGCGCTTGAGTGATTACCAACTGCCAGTGTTGTCCATTGACTGCCAAGGCTCAGCTGGAGGCAATGCATCACCTTGCTGCAGTAACTCGATAGAAATTCCATCTGGAGATTTTACAAATGCCATATGGCCACAGCGCGGTGGTCTGTTGATCACGACTCCGGCATCTTGCAGTTTTTGGCAAAGTGCATAAATGTTCTCTACGGCAAAGGCCAAGTGACCAAAATTTCGTCCCCCCGTGTATTCTTCCGGATCCCAATTATAGGTAAGTTCGATAGTAGGAGAAAAGCTTTGCTGCGCTTGTTCAACTTGATCAGGGGCGGCAAGATAAACCAGACTAAAGCGACCTTGCTCACTGTCATAACGTTTCACTTCAACGAGGCCCAATAGCTCGCAATAAAACTTCATTGACTCATTAAGGTCACGGACTCGCACCATAGTGTGTAAGTATTTCATTATGTAATCCATTTAGACTCTAGTTGATAAATTTTAAAGTGTTCTACATCAGATTGGAAGGTCAACAGACTTTGACGCTTAACAGTGGCGATAAACGTGCTTTATGAGCCGAAAAGAAGTACAAGAACCTGTTCCTATATAGCTTCAAACAATACTGAATATTAGATTAATATTTTGTTATTTATCATGTTTTTATAAAATTTCATGATATTTTTCGTTGCCCTTTGCTTTAAGCAGATGATTGATTTAGGATCAGACTTTATAGTCAAAAAACATGGACATTATGATCATCAGGCTGATCCTTATTGCACTGTTTTGTTTTGCCATGACGGCAAAAGCAGTAGAAGTTCAAAATTTATATGAAGCCTCGCTGAGTGTTAACGACAAATCTCGCGCAACACGAGCGCAAGCGAGCCAACAGGCATTATTAAAAGTGTTGCAAAAGCTCACGGGTAAAGCCGATGATTTTTCTCACCCTTCTATCCAAGCGAGCCTTAAGCGTATTTCAGATTACATGCTGAGGTATGAATATTATGATCGACAAGGTGTAACTAAAATAAAGGTGGAGTTTGAGCCTGGTAAGGTCGAAGATTTGGTTAGAGAAGCTGGCTTACCGCTTTGGGGCAACCGCCGTCCTATGGTCGCGATATGGATGGTGATTGAAGATAACTTCCGCCGAGAGTTTGTTACGCAAGAAAGCTACCCTCAACTCGAACGCTTGATTTATGACACAGCAGACGAATGGGGTGTGCCAGTCGTCGTCCCTTTGATGGATCTTGAAGATCGCAGCAATGTGAGTATCGCAGAGGTATGGGGAAACTTTTCTAACGAAGTTGAGGAAGCGTCATTGCGTTATGAGGCGGAGCGCGTTATCACTGCACGTTTGTTTCAGCCTGCCCATACAAATTCTTGGCAGTTAGACTGGCGCTACACTGATGCCGAATATTTTGAGCCTGAGCAATATGTTGGTGACAAGCAGCAAGTTATCATTGATATGGTGAATCAGCTATCTAGTACCTTAGCTCAGAAGTATGTTATCGATCCTAATCTTACTTTAGAGGCCCATCGAACTGAAATTGTCGTCGAGCAATTACGGTCATTTTCGGATGTAGAAATGGCTAAGCGTCGTTTGCTATCCATGAGTACGGTGGTGGATGTCGATGTGATCTACCGTGCGAAAACAGCGGTGAAGTTTGCAATTGAACATACCTCAAGCACAACAGACTTGCGTAAAACGATTGCATTGGAGCAAAGCTTTAAGGCGTATGAAGACCCAAGAGCTTATTATCAAATTGCAGACGAAAATAACCTTAAATACAATTGGGTGGGCAAATAGGATGGAATCGCCACGTCAAATGGCGTTGCCAGTGACACTGCCAGATGACGAAACCTTTGCCTCTTATTTTGGTGGCGAAGCGTCATTGGAAGTAAGTCACTTAAAAAATGGCCTTGCCCGTCGTTTAACTGGTTTTCAGTACACTTACCTGTGTGGATTAGCAGACTCTGGCAAGTCGCACTTGCTTTATGCCACGTGCATTGAAGCGCAAGAGCTTGGGCTTTCAACTATCTTATTGTCTATGCGAGAAGTGTTGGATTTTGGTCCGTTAGTGTTAGATGGGCTCGATGCACTGGATGTAGTTTGTATAGACGATGTGCATTTGGTTGCAGGAGATGAAGCGTGGGAAAAAGCCTTATTTAACTTTTTCAATCGTTTTAATGAAAAAGGCAAATGCCTAGTGGTCACTGCCGATCTGTTACCCAACATGCTGAATTTGTCACTGCCAGACTTAGAATCGCGCCTAACCTGGGGAACGACCTTTCAGATCCGCTCGATGAGTGACGATGATAAAGCCGAAGCCTTAGTAAAAAGAGCGCATATGCGTGGCCTTGAACTATCCGATGAATGTGCGCGATTTTTGCTCACGAGATTGAGTCGTGATATGCGTGCGTTACTTGATGTATTGGATAAACTCGATCACGCATCCATGGCTGCGCAAAGAAAGTTAACAATTCCTTTTATAAAAGCCACTTTAAAGCTGTAACAGGGCTAGAATATCGCCTTGCAATTCAGTTATCATAAGAGATTAAATAACAGCAAATTACCTCAGCAAAGATCAGGTAGACAATGAATTTAGAAAATATTTTAGCGCAAGCGCTTGAAGCCGTTGAGCAGGCAAGCGAAATTGCGCACCTTGAGGAAGTTAGAATTAACTACCTTGGTAAAAAAGGTGAGATCACAGGTCTTCTTAAAACGCTAGGCAAACTAGCACCAGAAGAGCGTAAAGACGCAGGTCAGGTGATTAACCAAGCGAAGACCCAAGTACAAGATGCGATTACGGTAAAACGTGAAGCGTTAGCCAATGCTGCACTTGAGCAGAAGCTAGCAGCTGAGACAATTGATGTGACGTTGCCGGGTCGTACAATGCCAGCTGGTGGTCTTCACCCAGTTACTCGCACCATTGAGCGTATTGAGCAGTTTTTTGGTGAGCTAGGATTTGCTGTTAAATCTGGCCCAGAGGTTGAAGATGACTTTCATAACTTTGATGCGCTAAATATTCCAGAGCACCACCCTGCGCGTGCCGATCATGATACTTTCTACTTCAATCCTAAATTGGTACTACGTACACAAACCAGTGGCGTTCAGATCCGTACTATGGAAGCTGAGCAGCCACCTTTACGTATTATCTCACCAGGTCGTGTATACCGTAACGATTACGATCAAACACATACGCCAATGTTCCACCAAGTTGAAGGCTTGATGGTAGACACTAACGTAAGCTTTACAGAACTTAAAGGGATTTTGCACGATTTCCTACGCAACTTCTTTGAAGAAGATATGGAAATCCGTTTCCGTCCTTCATACTTTCCGTTTACAGAACCTTCTGCTGAGGTAGATGTAAAAGGTAAAAATGGTAAATGGCTTGAAGTACTAGGCTGCGGCATGGTGCACCCTAACGTATTGCGATCGGTAGGCATTGACCCTGAAAAATACACTGGTTTCGCCTTCGGTATGGGGGTTGAGCGTTTGACGATGTTACGTTACGGCGTAACTGACTTAAGAGCTTTCTTCGAAAACGACTTAAAATTCCTAAACCAATTCAGATAAGAGCGACAAAAGTATGAAATTCAGTGAAAAGTGGTTACGCGAGTGGGTCAATCCAGCAATTGATACTGATGCGTTATCTGAGCAATTATCAATGGCGGGTTTAGAAGTTGATGGTGTAGACCCAGTTGCCGGTGACTTCCAAGGTGTGGTTGTCGGTGAAGTGGTCGAATGTGGTCAACACCCAGATGCTGACAAACTTAGAGTAACAAAAGTAAATGTAGGCGAAGACGAGCTACTAGATATTGTCTGTGGTGCCGCTAACTGCCGTGCCGGTTTAAAAGTAGCGGTTGCTAAAGTGGGCGCAACGCTTCCTGGCGATTTCAAAATTAAGAAAGCCAAACTTCGTGGTCAGCCGTCTCACGGTATGTTGTGTGCGTTTGAAGAGCTTGGCATGGCGGAAAGTTCAGACGGAATTTTAGAACTCCCTATGGATGCGCCAATTGGCCAAGACATTCGTGAATACTTTGGCTTGAACGACGTGACTATTGACGTTGATTTAACGGCTAACCGTAGCGACTGTTTAGGGATCAAAGGTCTGGCTCGTGAAGTTGGGGTACTAAACAGCATTGACGTAACAGAAGTTGCTATCACGCCTGTTGCGCCAACGATTGATGATAAAATCTCTATTGAACTGGTAAATAGCGAAGCATGTCCACGCTACTTAGGTCGTGTGATCAAGGGCGTTAATGTTAAAGCAGAGACCCCGTTTTGGATGGTAGAGAAACTGCGCCGCTGCGGTGTTCGCTCGATTGATCCAGTTGTTGACGTAACGAACTACGTGTTGCTTGAGCTAGGTCACCCGATGCACGCGTTCGATTTAAGCCAAATCGAAGGTGGAATTAAAGTACGTAATGCCTTTGAGAATGAAGAGCTAGTATTGTTAGACGGCAACACGGCGAAGCTTAATCCATCAACGCTACTGATTGCTGATGATAATAAAGCACTTGCGATGGCCGGTATTTTCGGTGGTGAACAGTCTGGTGTTAGTGACGAGACAAATGACATCTTGCTAGAAAGCGCGTTCTTTGCACCGCTTGCGATTGCAGGTCAGGCACGTAACTACGGTTTGCATACCGATGCATCGCACCGTTACGAGCGTGGTGTAGACCCAGTGCTGCAGCGTGATGCAATGGAAAGAGCGACAGGCTTGTTACTTGAAATCGTTGGCGGTGAAGCAGGCCCGATTGTTGAAGCTGTGTCAGAAGCAGATTTACCAAAAGAGCGTCAGGTGACGTTACGCCGTGAGCGTTTAGACCGTGTGATCGGTTATCATATCGAAGATGCTAAAGTGTCAGACATTTTAACGCGTCTGGGCTTAGCTGTAACATTTGCAGGCGGCCAGTGGCAAGCAACAGTGCCAAGCTATCGCTTCGATATTAGTATCGAAGAAGACTTAATTGAAGAAGTTGCTCGCGTATTTGGCTACAACAATATTCCAAATGTGGCGCCAACCGCTGCGTTAAAGATGACAGATCATCAAGAAGCACGTTTGCCTGTAGCGCGTTTTAGAGATGAGTTAGTAAGCCGTGGTTATCAAGAAGCCATCACATATAGTTTCGTTGATCCAAAAGCACAGCAGCAGCTACATCCAGAAGCTGATGCATTAATTCTTCCGCACCCAATTTCGATTGAAATGTCAGCAATGCGTGTAAGCTTGATGACAGGCTTGATCAATGCGGTTTCTTATAACCAAAACCGTCAACAGTCACGTATTCGCTTATTCGAAACGGGCCTTAAGTTCATCAAAGACGACAGCGCGGAAAACGGCGTACGTCAAACAGCTGTGATTGGTGGTATCGCGTATGGTAATACGCACAATGAACACTGGTCTGTGCCTTCACGTAAAGTGGATTTCTTTGATGTGAAAGGCGATGTAGAAGCATTACTTGCGCTTTGTAACGATAAAGCACGCTTTAGCTTTAAAGCAGAAGCGAGCGATGGTTTGCACCCAGGTCAATCAGCTGCAATTTATGCAGACGGTAAAAAGGTTGGTTTCATCGGTGCTGTTCACCCTCAGCTATTAAAGCCGTTAGAGCTTAAAGATACACCATATGTATTTGAAATCGACATGGCTGCTTTAGAAAATCGCCTGCTTCCAGAAGCAGTTAGTATCTCGAAATTCCCATCAAATAGAAGAGATATTGCTATTTTAGTTGCAGATGACGTAAAAATAGGCGATATTTTAGAGTGCATTGAGAAAGTTGGCGGAAATCAATTAGTTGACCTAAACTTATTCGATGTGTACAAAGGGCAAGGGGTTGAACCTGATCATAAGAGTTTAGCCATTGCTCTAACATTACAAGCGGTTGATAGAACGCTCGAAGAGAAAGACATCAACGCGGTTGTAGAAAACGTGGTGGCCGAACTGGCCAAACAATTCAATGCATCGTTGAGGGACTAGATATGGCGCTTACTAAAGCCGACATAGCTGAACACCTATTTGAAAAACTGGGGATCAATAAGAAAGATGCCAAAGACTTAGTTGAAGCGTTTTTTGAAGAAATCCGCTCAGCGCTAGAAAACGGCGAGCAAGTAAAGCTCTCTGGGTTTGGTAACTTTGACCTTCGCGACAAGAAGGAACGCCCAGGTAGGAACCCAAAAACTGGGGAAGATATTCCTATCTCTGCGCGACGCGTGGTAACTTTTAGGCCTGGCCAAAAGTTAAAAACCCGTGTTGAGGTCGGCACAAGCAAAAACTTGTAATATAAGAAAGCCTTGGTGGTGATACCAAGGCTTTTTTTATATTGAAATAGTTTTGTCACATATTCAAGCTACACTCTGCGCTTGATTGCGTTCTGTGGAGTGGAGAGCTTATGCGAGGAGCACACTCCTTAAGCAAGTTGTTTAAGAATATCTTTATTGCTTGGTTGTCTTGCACCTTTGTATTTTCAATTTTGGCAGCATTCACTTATGTGCATCAAAAAGAGACTGCTAAATCCAACCTTACTACCGTAGCGAGTCGGATTGTATCTGACATCAACAAAGAGTTTGCTGTAGTAGACGATACCTTAAAACATGCTATCCACCTTTCTTCGAATTGTGACCCTGAGGGTCTACAGTACATGCGTAGATTGGTTTTTGAAAATCCAGGTATGAGCGAAATAGGTATAGTAGATAGTAAAGGGAAATTGGTTTGCAACTCTTTTGGGCAGCTCACTCCACCTGTTAATACCAGTGCCCCCATAAAAAAGCCCGGGCTAAGATACTACGGTCCAGTTATTACTGACTACCTGGAGCTTCCAGCCTTTGTTCTAGCACGTACAAGAGACGATGGCTATGAAGTGAATGTGTTGATCCCTGCTCATTGGCTGAAGAGTATGCTTGATATTTCGGCTCATCATAATACCGATTTTGCTGCCTTGGTCGACAATAGCACGGGTGTGCCGATTTTTTTAAATGGTAAATACGCTTTGCCAATCCGTCAAAAACTATTTCCGTCCGCTAATAGCCGTGCAGTAGAAGCACTTTTTGATGATGGAAAAGTAAAATTTGCTTACGTTGCTGCTATTCCAAGTTTACCGCAGATGAGTTTGATTATTGCAAAAAATGACGAGCAACTAGTGAGTCTAGGTTGGTTATGGTTAATACTCTGGAGTGTTTTTTATGGCGTCTCTTGGGTTGGCCTTACGTTGTTATTAATCAGTTATGACAAGCGCCAGTTAAGCAGTAAAACCCAAATACTAAGAGCATTGGCAAATGATGAGCTGTTTAACGTATATCAACCACTCGTTAATTCCGAAGTGAAGTCGATAGTGGGCGTAGAGGTGCTCATTCGTTGGCGACATCCACTTGAAGGTGTGCTAGGGCCAGCTTACTTTGTTCCCGAGGCTGAGCGAGATGGTACTATTTTAGATATCTCGATAGCGCAAGTCGAAAACGCTGTGCGTGATTTGACGGACATCTTGGAAGCTCAGCCAGACTTTAAGGTTTCTTTTAACGTTAATGGTTTACTTCTGGGTTCTAAGCGCTATATAGACGCCTTACTCGCTGCAAAATGTCAAATATCTTCATTAACTATTGAGTTAACTGAGCGCGATGTGCTGACACAAGCTCAAACCAAAACGGTACTAACTGAGCTCAAACGTGCTGGAATAGAAATCGCGATTGATGATTTTGGCACGGGGTATAGTGGTCTGCAGTACCTGCAAAGTTTTCCGATTGACCTACTGAAAATAGACCAGAGCTTTGTCGCATCGATTGGCCTAGATACTTTGCAATCCCCGGTTTTATCGGCGGTGATTGATATGGCGGAAAAGCTGGACAAAAAACTGATTGCCGAAGGGGTAGAAACTCAGGCTCAAGCAAGTTACCTAAAAAGTCGAGGAGTGAATATTCACCAAGGCTGGCTTTACTTTAAAGCATTGGAGCTGCCGCAATTGCAGTGTGAGGTAGGTAAAGCGCTGGGTGATAACAGAGCAGCTTAACCACTCTGTTACTTTCAATAGACCCTAAAATTAAATAACCTTAGCGAAGTAGCAACCAAATGCATCAAGAGTGAGTACATTTGCGCTTGCCGTGCCACTTAGGTGCTTCAGGTCGCACTGCATTAATGCAACTTCAGGAAGTGTCACGCTTTGCTGAGTAGCGGCTAAGTTGAATGCGCACAGCAGTGTCTGGGTTTGTGCTTTACGGTAAAAAGCTAATACTGGCTCTGGAGTATCAATAAACTCAATATCGCCTGTTTTTAGTGCAGGTTGCGCATTTCGCCACTGTAAAAAAGCTTGATAGTAGCTGAGCGTTGAATAGTCATCTACTGCCTGTTCATCTACAGCTCGTAGCGCATGCGCTTCAGAAACTGGTAACCAAGGCTTAGATTCTGAGAATCCAGCATTGGTTTTTTCTTTTGTCCACGGAAGCGGCGTTCTACAGCCATCACGGCCTTTAAAGTTTGGCCAGAAGGTAATGCCATATGGGTCCTGCAGCTCCTCGAAAGCAACGGTGGCTTCGCCAAGTCCAAGTTCTTCGCCTTGATACATACAGACGCTACCGCGCAATGAACCGAGAAGGGCGGTGAGCATTTTGACCTGCGTATCGTTCACCTTGCCATCTACACTCCAGCGACTTGCTACCCGTTCTACATCGTGATTTGCAAACGCCCAACATGGCCAACCTTCGGTCATGACTGACTCTAGGCGAGCAACCGTTTCTCTGATGTACTTTGCACTATAATCGTTAGTTAGGAGCTCAAAGCTATAACCCATGTGTAGCTTGTTACCATCGGCTGTGTACTCTGCCATTGTTTGCAAAGAGTCTTCTGAGCTTATCTCACCCAAGCTAACTGTGCCTGGGTATCTATCTAATAAGGCACGGATCTCTTCCATGAACAGTAAGTTTTCAGGTTGTGTATTGTTGTAATAATGGTACTGAAAAGCATAAGGGTTGTCTTCGCTAAAGCCACGACCTTGACGAAGCTCAATAGGCTTAGCTGGATTATCCCTAAGCTGCTTGTCGTGAAAACAGAAGTTGATGGCATCTAGTCTAAATCCATCAACGCCTTTTTTAAGCCAAAATTCGACGTTGTCTAGTACGGCTTTACGCACTTCAGGGTGATGAAAGTTAAGATCCGGCTGCTCAGTTAAGAAGTTATGCAGGTAATATTGGCAACGTCTAGGCTCCCACTGCCAGGCAACACCGCCAAAAATGGATAGCCAATTGTTTGGTGGACTGCCGTCTGGATTGGCATCGGCCCATACATACCAGTCTGCTTTGTCGTTTGTTTTGTTTTCACGACTTTCGACAAACCAAGGGTGTTGATTTGAGGTATGACTAAGTACCTGATCAATGATGATCTTAATATCACGGTTATGTGCTTCGCTGATAAGCGTATCAAAATCGTCGAGTGTGCCGAACATAGGATCGATATCGCGATAATCGCTAATATCATAGCCAAAGTCTTTCATCGGTGATTTAAAAAATGGTGAAATCCATACTGCATCAACACCAAGCGACTTAATGTAGTCTAGTCGCTGAATAATACCCTGTAAGTCGCCAATACCATCTGCGTTACTGTCCTGAAAGCTACGTGGATATATTTGATAGATAACCGCGCCTTTCCACCATTCATTATTTGCCATGCACTTTCTCCAGGCTATGTGCGTGTTTATTCTGTGGTCGTGCTGAGTATCAAGTAAATACGATACTAGGCACTTTCACCACTAATTTTGCCAAAGAATACGTCATGCTCATGGGGCTGTAAAAAACCTGCATACGTATGCAAGTTTTGTTGGGTAAATTTATGATAAGTCATTTACATAATTTTATTTTATAAAATAAATTTACCAATATTGGCCTACAAAAGGGAATAACCAGATAAATAAGGCTTTACAAGACTAAGTTTTTGGTAAGACCAATTTAACTTGAGTAAGTCGTTAGATAACACGGAAGATGTGGTTTGATGTTCAGTCAACAATAATAGTCCGTGAAAGTTAAGATTTAGTGAAATTAAAGCAGGTAAATAAATGTTGTCGGTCTTATGACCTTAATAAGTAAAACTATATATTTATCATTAGGTTGGGCTTTATTTCTGTAAAAAGCCTGTAAATTTCGTTGAAATGCACTAGCTTTGAATACGTATGCATAAAGTTGTTTACAAATTTAATCAGCCGCTAGTATTTGACTGACAACAACTGTGCTCGTTTGTTTTTTCATCAGTTTGCACGCCAGATGAACAAATCGCACAATATAATATGGTTAATTGGGATAAAACATTATGTCTAAGTTCAAACCGAGTATGCTAACGCTTGCGCTGATTGCTGCAGGTGTGAGCCATGCTGCTCCTGTTGAAGATAACACTGCTAATAATGAAGAGAAAAACGTTGAGGTGATCGAAGTTCGCGGTATCTCGCGCAGTATCATCGCCTCAATAGATAAAAAAAGATTTAGCGACACCATTGCAGAAGTAGTTGATGCTGGAGACTTAGCTTCCTTACCTGACGTTTCAATTGCTGACTCGTTAAGCCGATTGCCTGGGATCACAGCGGTAAGAGCAAGTGGGCAATCATCGCAACTTAATATTCGCGGGATGAACGGCGACTTTATTCAAACCACATTAAACGGACGCGAGCAGGCGAGTACCAGTGGATATACTGCAGGTAGTCGCTGGATTTCATTCGACCAATATCCGTCAGAATTAATTAATCAAGCCGCGGTGTATAAATCACCAAAAGCGTCGCTGATTGAAGGCGGTGTTGCGGCTACGGTTGAACTTAAAACGGCAAATCCTCTCGATGCTGAAAAAGAACATAATTTTAATTCTTCGGTAAGATATTCCTACAATGATGCAGCGTCAGATGTGGGGGCGGATTCAACGGGTGAGCGCATTAGTTTTTCATACCGAGGTAAATTCCTAAATGAGACACTTGGTTTTGCCATTGGTGGGGCGTATCTAAACCAACCAAATAATGCAATTGATATTTCAGCGCATGCACCTACACGCTCTCAAGATTTTGATGGTGATGGTACTGAAGAGCGCTCAGTTAATGGCTTTCAATATCGTTCAGCCAAAGGCAGTGATGAAAGACTTGGCCTGTTAAGCACCTTAGTGTATCAGCCAACAGACGCACTCAAAGTCCAATTTGATTATTTCCATTCTAAGTTTGAATCGGAAGATAAAAAGAGCGGCTTGAATATTGAAGGGTTTTCAAAAGATATTAACTCGTTGTACACGGTTGACAATGCAGTTGTTAAAGACGGCTTTCTAGTTGCTGGGGATGTCACTATTACAGATCCAAATGGTCCATGGGTTGAGATGCGCTCTGAAGACCAATCAACGGACTCAACCACCGATAGCTTTGGCTTAAACTTACAATACACGACTGATACATGGGAGTTAAAGTTCGACTGGGCTCATAGTGAAGGGGAAAAGACGCGTAGAGATATGATTGCTTCAATGCATGCATATGAATACGGTACTTCCACACTGGAAGATGGAACGTTAGTTAACACTTGGCAAGAATTAAGAAATCAAACGTTTTCTTTTGAACAAAGAGAGAAAGACTCACCACTGTTAACACTTGGCAACGGGTATACTGACCTATCTAATATGCGACTGGGTGATTGGGAACAATTCCCTCACAAGTACACAGACGAGTTAGATAGCGTTAAAGTTGATTTTAAATATTTTATTGAGAACAGCTTTATTTCTTCAATTGAGGTCGGTGCACGCTGGTCCGAACGAGAATTTACTGATCAGCGCTCGACATTTAGATGGGGGGCACGTGAAGGTCAAAATGGTTATCAGTTACCGGATGGCACTATCGTCACGAACAAAGGCTGTGAGTTTAATGATCAGAACCACCCGTGTATTCCTCACGATTTGACGGGATATGTCTCGGTTAGAGATACACGGGGCTTTCAATACTTGGAATTAGATCTTGAAGGTATCGCTGATGAGGTATTTGGTCCAGGTAACTATGACGCGCAACAAACTTGGGGTCATAACTGGACACTTATTGAAAGTGGAGCTGTTCGAGAAGAAGTGTTAGCTGGTTATATTATGGCTAACATTGATACCGAAATTGCTGACATACCAGTGACGGGTAATTTTGGTGTTAGAGTTGTAAGAACTGATACGAAATCAATAGGCATTCAACAGATCCAAGGCGATGAAGTTGGCGACTCAATCATTGATGACAATGGCGTTGAAAGAACCGATTATCGCCATGTTAATTATGGTCCTGAGTATACAGACACATTGCCTTCACTAAACCTCAATTTCAGAGTGAGTGACACTGACCAAATTAGGTTTGCAGCTGCGGAAGTTATTGGTCGTCCACCTGTCTACCAGCTTAGAGGTGGTGCAGGTTCTTGGGCTGACACTGCAAATGATGGTACTAGTCCTCGTTATAATGTTTGGTCAAAAGGTAACCCAAATTTAGACCCATTTAGAGCGACTCAAATTGATTTATCTTATGAGCGTTATTTTGAAGATGGTGGTGCTTTTGTTGCCGCTATATTCTGGAAAGATATTGAATCTTTGATTGAAAGCATCACTTATCAGGAAGGTGAAGTTGACTGGGCTGATATTGGCTTAGAGGTACCAGATGGGTTCGTTGCAGGTCAATACCAAACGACTCAGAACAATGATCAAGGTGGATACATAAGAGGTATTGAGCTTGCTTATACCACGATGTTTGATAATTTACCGGGCATCTTTTCGGGCTTAGGTTTTAACGCTAACTATTCATATACTGAGAGCGAAACAACGGTGGATGGCGGTGGTAATTTCCCTGATCAGCAATTGCCGCTCCCAGGTCTATCAAAAAATGTTTGGAGTGCGACGGTATTTTGGAACATAGACTCGTTCACAACACACCTGAATATCCGTTACCGTGATGAGTATGTGTATGAAGGGGCTTCACCTGGTGGCTCTTCTCTAGCTTGGGCTGATGAATATACTGTGGTTGATTGGCAGGCATCGTACAACTTTGAGAATGGCTTGGAAGCCGTCTTACAGGTTAATAACCTAACTGATGAGCCAAATACCACTAACTATGGGACTGCACTTGCCACTGGTGAGTACAAAGAGTTTGGTCGCCAGTATTATTTAGGGTTCAACTACAGCTTCTAATTATTAGCAAGCATTCATGGCCACCAAAGTAACACCTGCTTTGGTGGCTTTTTTATAGTCGCTCACAGTGTAATGGGTGGTTATCATCAGTTATCTAAATTGATATGTTTGTTTCACTTTCAATACATGGTTTTTAATAGGTTTAAGGTGCGAAGGCGATGAAAAGTCAGAAAATAGTGATTTTAGGTGGTGGAACTGCAGGTTGGATGGCCGCAAATATGATGGCGAAAAGCTGGGCAGATAAAGCGATAGAAATCACTGTGGTTGAATCTTCAAGCATCGGAACTATTGGCGTTGGTGAAGGGTCTACTCCGCAGTTCAAAGGATTTATGGACTATTTAGGTATCTCGGAAGCCGAGTGGATGCCGGCTTGTAATGCGACCTATAAAAATGGCATTCGGTTTATAGATTGGTCGACCAAACCTGGGTTTTCTAGCTATTTTCACCCATTTCCTGCACAACCTGACGACTACAGTGCACCGGCTTTTTTTCATAACAGCTTTGTTCGGCGTAAGGCGATTGACGTAGAGGGCCATCCAGACCACTTTTTTTTAGCGACTCACTTGGCTGATTTAAATAAATCCCCAATTGCTGCAGAAAACTTTCCATTCGAAATTAATTATGGTTATCACTTTGACTCTGCTTTGCTTGGCCAGTTGTTGGCTCGCAAAGCGGCTGAGTTTAATGTAAAACACATTGATACCACTATTACCGACGTTCGAACACACGTTGATGGTGATATCGCAGCACTGATAACGTCGGAGGGTACGGAAGTCGCTGGTGATATCTTTATTGATTGCTCGGGTTTCAAAAGTTTACTGCTACAACACACTTTAGGTGTGGGTTTTGAGTCATTTGAGTCCAATTTATTTAACGACGCTGCGGTCGTTATACCTACCAAGCAACTTGACACTATTCGCTCCGAAACACAATCTGTTGCGCGTCAATTTGGGTGGTCTTGGCACATTCCACTAACGAACCGTATCGGTAATGGTTATGTTTATAGTCAGCGTTACTGCGATGCGGATCAAGCAGAAACCGAGCTAAGGGCTGCTTTGGGTTTGTTGGACTCAGAAGTAGAAGCTCGGCATATAAAAATGAAAGTCGGGCAAGTTAAAGCGCACTGGAGTAAAAACTGCATAGCGATTGGTTTATCTCAGGGCTTCATAGAGCCATTAGAAGCAACCGCTTTGCATATAGTCCAAGAAACCGTTCAAAGTTTCATTGAATGCTACCAAGATGCGGATTTTACCGATGGTAACAGAGATAAACACAACCGCGCTTTGAGCGAACGGTATCAGGCTATTCGAGACTATATCGTCGCTCATTATCGTGTCAATAGTCGTACTGACACCAACTACTGGCTTGATAATGCCAACAATAACCACTTATCGCGGTCACTCTATCAAATTTTACAGACTTGGGTTTCTGGTAACAACTTATCGGATGAATTAGTTCGCCAAAACGTCGAGCAATATTACCCTTCAGTCAGCTGGCATTGTTTATTGGCAGGTTATGGTATCTACCCAGAACAATCTCAGCTTAAGTCAGGCAATGCCCTAGCAAACCAACATAGCATCGAAAAAGTGAATGATTTCATCAGACGATGTGGATTGAATTTTAAAGATCACCGAATGGAGCTAGAAAGCTTTGTGGCAAATGTTCACAAGTAACTTGGTATTAATCGTTATAAATAAAATCTAATTAAGGGTCTCTCTGAATACATATGTAATGGGTTCAGTACGTTCGTTTACGCAAGTAGACTCTTTTAAAACAGCATTATGACAACACTATGAAAAATAAATCTCTACTATTGGCTGTGTCAGCGCTTTTGGGTGGTGCAGTAGGTTTAAGCGGCTGTGGCCCTAAGCCAGTTGACAATAAAACTGAACAAATGACATTGCAATCGGAAGTGGCACCAGTGAGCAAACCCGTTGTTTATCAAGTCTTCACAAGGCTCTTTGGCAATACCAAAACGGTGAACAAACCTTGGGGAACAATTGAGGAAAACGGTGTAGGCAAGTTTTCTGATTTTACTCCTACGGCACTACAACAAATCAAGGCGATGGGCGTGACCCATGTTTGGTATACCGGTGTCCTTCATCACGCAGTCGTAACCGATTATAGCAAGTATGGGATCAGCCAAGATGATCCTGATGTTGTAAAAGGCAGATCGGGTTCACCCTATGCGATAAAAGATTACTACAATGTTAATCCTGATCTTGCGAACGATCCTTCCGCACGACTGGCTGAATTTGAAGCCTTAATCAAACGCACACATGACGCCGGTTTAAAAGTGATCATTGATATTGTGCCAAACCATGTCGCTCGTAACTATGAGTCACTCGGTGCGCCCAAAGGAACTGTCGATTTTGGCGCGAATGACGACACGCAAGTTGCATATGCTAGGGACAATAACTTTTATTACGTGGTTGGTGAAGAATTTGCAGTACCAACGAGTGAAAGCTATCAGGTGTTAGGGGGGGGAACCCATCCATTAGCGGATGGCAAATTTGCAGAAAATCCAGCAAAGTGGACCGGTAATGGGGCTCGTGCGGCAAAGCCTGATATTAATGATTGGTATGAAACCGTCAAAGTGAATTATGGGGTAAAGCCTGATGGTAGCTACGATTTCGATCGCTTGCCAGATGAGTATGCGCAGCAAGATTACCGTGCGCACTTTGAATTTTGGCAACACAAGCAATTGCCCGATAGTTGGTACAAATTTCAAGCCATTACCCACTTTTGGTTAGAAAAGGGCGTAGACGGTTTTCGTTACGATATGGCGGAAATGGTGCCAGTAGAGTTTTGGAGCTTCTTAAACTCGTCGATTAAAACAAAAAATCCTGAAGCTTTCTTGCTTGCAGAAGTCTATAACCCCACTTTATATCGCCCGTATATCAAGCAAGGGAAAATGGATTACCTCTACGACAAAGTGGGTTTTTACGACACCTTGAAGGCGTTAATGCAAGGCAAAGGTAGTGCCCAAGCTGTGTTGGATAGTCATCAATCGGTAGCCGATATTGCTCCACATATGTTGCACTTTTTAGAAAACCATGATGAGCAGCGTATCGCAAGCCCTGAATTTGTAGGCGATCCGCTAAAAGGCAAACCCGCTATGGTGGTCAGTCACCTGATAAGCACAGCGCCATCAATGATCTATTTTGGACAAACATTAGGGGAAGATGCCTCTGAGCATGCAGGGTTCGGCAGTCCAAGCAGAACCAGTATCTTTGACTATATTGGTGTACCCGAACATCAAAAATGGATGAATAACGGAAAATTTGATGGCGCGTTACTGTCAAATGAGCAAAAGGCGCTTCGTAATTACTACGTCAAATTACTTAACCTTGCAAAGCAGCCGGCGATTGCTGCTGGTGAATACCAGCAAGTCGTTATGAGCGCTGAGATGTCAAGCAATGCTGAAGCCGTCATGGCATTTGGCCGTAAATTAGGTCAACAAAAGCTGTTGGTCGTGAGCAACTTTAATGCAGAACAAGAACAAACAGTCACCGTCAATCTGCCTAAAGACTGGCAGGGTACTTATAACGATATTTTAGAGTCACACCCGACTTTACAATTACAACCAACAGCTGATGGCGAGCATGCCAACGCAACGATTACGCTAGCGCCGCTTGCCAGCGCAGTTTATCAATTAGAGAAGTAACCTATGCAACAAGAACAACAAAAACCACAACTCAGTTTTTGGCAGATATGGAATATGTGCTTTGGGTTTCTTGGGATCCAATTTGGTTTTGCACTACAAAACGGCAACGTGAGCCGTATTTTTCAAACCCTTGGTGCAAAGGTCGATGACATCCCTATATTGTGGGTTGCAGCGCCCTTAACGGGTTTAATCGTGCAACCAATTATTGGCTATTGGAGTGATAGAACATGGGGAAAACTTGGCCGTAGAAGACCATTTTTCTTGTGGGGGGCTATTCTCACCACGCTATCGCTTTTTATCATGCCCAATTCTCCAACGCTTTGGATTGCGGCGGGTATGCTGTGGATCATGGATGCGTCGATCAACGTCACGATGGAGCCGTTTAGAGCATTAGTAGGTGATAATCTGAATGAAAAGCAACGTGCTACAGGTTATGCGATGCAGAGCTTTTTCATTGGGGTTGGTGCCGTGGTCGCGTCTGCGCTGCCTTGGGTGATGACCAATTGGTTTGAGGTGAGTAATACAGCACCTGCTGGACAAATCCCTGACTCGGTAAAATACGCATTTTACTGGGGGGGAGCTATCCTGTTCATCTCCGTATTATGGACGATTTTAAAAACGAAAGAATATAGTCCTGAGCAACTCGCTGCTTTTGAACAAGCGCAAACGAATACGCAAAGCGCAACACTGTCAGACCTACCTGTGAACTTTATAAAAGGCAGTGCGGTGAGTGGTTTCATTGGCGTTATTGTGTTGCTTGCCGTTGCACTTCTTGGCCTTGAAAAAGAGCTTTATTTGCTTAGCGGGCTGCTCATCGCTTTTGCAATTGTATTTGTCATTGCGCATGTGATGCAGCAAAAACAGCGTGTAAGTAATGGTTTTTATCATGTTATTTTTGACTTATTTACGATGCCAAAGACCATGCAGCAGCTTGCTGTGGTGCAGTTTTTTAGCTGGTTTTCGCTATTCGCCATGTGGATCTACACTACCTCAGCGGTGACGAGCCATCACTATGGTACGTCAGATGTAACGAGCAAACTTTATAACGATGGTGCTGACTGGGTTGGGGTGTTATTTGCAGCTTACAATGGCTTTGCTGCCATTGCTGCGATGGTGATCCCATTCATGGTTAAGCACATTGGTCTCAAAGGGGCACATGCAGCTAACTTGTTTTTTGGTGCTGTGTCTTTAATTAGCTTCAAATTTATTGGTGACCCCACATTACTTTGGTTGCCAATGGTGGGCATTGGCTTTGCTTGGGCATCTATTTTGTCATTACCTTACGCGATGTTAAGTAACGCTTTGCCAAGCAACAAAATGGGTGTATTTATGGGGATCTTTAACTTTTTTATCGTGATCCCACAATTACTCGCCGCCAGTATTCTAGGTCTAATTCTACGTCATGGTTTTGATAACCAACCGATATTTGCACTCGTCATCGGAGGCGTGTCATTTTTACTCGCTGCATTAGCTGTTTCAAGAGTCACGATAAAGGCTCAATAAGGAGAACGAGATGATTAAACTATCAACAATTGCACTTGCTCTGGTAAGTGCTGGCCTCATGGGTTGCGGATCACAGCAATCTGGCAATGAAACCCTGACGGCACCAGGTGAACCTGGCGTTAAACCTTATTGGTCATACTCTGGAAAAACGGGGATTGGTACGTCGTACGAAGCGTACGAAGACGGCAAGTACAGTGATTCTACGGCTACTAAAGCAGTTTCAAAGGTATGGTTTTCTGTTGCAAAAGGGATGATCACAGAGACCATGTTTGGACTTATTCACCAAGCGCAGATCAAAGACATGCAATTCATCATCGTGGGTGACGGCTTTGCAGTGAAAGAATCTGATACTGACGCCCTAGATGTCACGATTGACTATCTTTATAAAGATGCCAATGGACGACCGTTATCGCTGGCTTACAAAATTTTAAGCAAGGATAAACAAGGCCGCTTTACCCTTGA
The DNA here is from genome assembly GCF_004103285.1 of Pseudoalteromonas sp. A757. Lineage (NCBI taxonomy): Bacteria > Pseudomonadati > Pseudomonadota > Gammaproteobacteria > Alteromonadales > Pseudoalteromonadaceae > Pseudoalteromonas > Pseudoalteromonas sp. A757. Next base: position 401,676 of record NZ_QNQN01000073.1, on the reverse strand, counting down.
AAAGCATATTTTTACCGATCCTGACGGACAAACCTTGTTTGTTAGAGCAAAAGTAGATACTGCTCTCAAAGATGTAAAAGCTTTTGTGAACGTAAACCCATACGTGAATAACAATGGCTTAAACGATTTTGCAAAAGTGACAGAGCAAGGTTTGTTAGCATGGGAAGGTAAGAATTATCTCTCTTTGCAGAGCAAAACTGGCTTTGTTGAAGCATCTGTCGGTTTTACTGGCACCAGCGATAATTTAGCGGCACTTGAGTCTACAGGACATATAGCTCAGGCTTATGCGTCTACAGGCAAAGAAAGTGGCAACGTTAACTGGTTGGCAAACTTAGGGCAAGTAAAGGGCAGCAGCACCTTTGATCTTACCTTGAGTTTTGGTCATTCTCAGCAGCAGAGCTTTGCTGAGGGAGCAGCCACATTAGCCAAAGGTTATGACAAGGTACTGGCTGATTATAATGGCCAAGGCGAAGCGACGGGCTGGCAAGATTATCTCGACAGTTTAGTGCCACTAAAGTCCATGACGGCAAATACCGCAGACAACGGCAAGTTACTTTACACCAGTGCGCTAGTGCTTAAGGCGCAAGAAGATAAAACCCATGCCGGTGCGCTGATAGCATCGTTGTCAAATCCGTGGGGTGACACAGTGCCTGCAGAGCAAGGCCATACCGGCTATAAAGCAGTATGGGTGCGTGATTTTTATCAAGTAGCGATGGCATTTTTGGCGATGGGAGATACACAAACAGCACTCACTGCTTTTGAGTATCTAGAAAAAGTGCAAGTTACGGATAAAACACCGGGTAACCATGGTGATACTGGCTGGTTCTTACAAAAAACGCATGTAGATGGCGAGCTTGAGTGGGTTGGTGTACAGCTTGACCAAACGGCAATGCCAATCATGCTGGCATGGAAACTGTGGCAATCGGGTGTGCTAAGCGATGAAAGACTGGTTTATTGGTACAATAAGATGTTAAAGCCCGCGGCTAACTTCTTAGTTGAAGGGGGACTGGCTAAAATATTGTGGAATGACACGCAAATCACACCGCCTGCGACACAGCAAGAGCGTTGGGAAGAGCAAAATGGCTATTCACCATCGACTACCGCGGCAATCATTGCAGGCCTTGTGACGGCGAGCGATATTGCTAAATTGGCTGGTGATAAAGCGGGACAAGAGAAATTCCTTGCGACGGCGCAGCAGTACAATCGTGATGTTGAGTCATTCATGTTCACAACCAAAGGGAGTCTGCAAAGCAAACACAGTGACGGTCAATATTTCTTCCGTATTGGACAAGACAAAGATCCTAATTCCAATACGACCTTAAATACCAACAATGGCCGCAGCGGAATGGATAAGAAGCAGATCATCGACGGTGGCTTTTTAGAACTTGTGCGTTACGGGGTTAGAGGGGCTGACGCCCCGAGCATCGTGGCCACCATGCCTGAATACGATGATGAATCGATAGCTGACAACTTAAGAGTAAAATATAGCTTTAAATTTGATGGTGATGTTAATAGTTATCCGGGGTATCGCCGTTACGGTAATGACGGTTATGGTGAAGATGAGAAGCGTGGTATCAATTATGCCGAAAATGGTCAGAATACTGATGGCCAACGCGGTCGAGTGTGGCCTTTCTTTACCGGAGAGCGTGGTCACTATGATATTGCGCTGGCGCTGCTTGATGGTGAATTAAGTGCGGATGAACAGAGCAAAATACAAAATACTTATGTGAAGGGGATGGAGCACTTTGCTAATGAAGGCATGATGTTACCTGAGCAAGTATGGGATGGTGTGGGTAAAAATACCTTTGGCTATCAACTTGGCAAAGGAACCAACTCGGCGACGCCTTTGGCTTGGACACATGCTGAATACGTAAAGTTAGTACGCTCTCTTAATGAAAAGCAAGTATGGGATCACTACCCAATCGTAGAAAGTAAACTGAAATAACAAACTGTAAGTAAACACATAAAAAATGCCGAACATGAGTTCGGCATTTTTATCGCTATTGCTACCGTGAAGACTGCCTAACAATCAATTTCGGCGGCAAGAGGGTAGAGGTTACCGCTTCACCTCGGATAAGCGTAAGTAGGTTATCGACTAGCATTTGCCCTGCCAATGTGGTGTTTTGCTGCACAGTAGTCAAAGAGGGAGAAACATAACCCGCCGCGGCAATGTTATCAAAGCCAACGACATGCACATCATGCGGCACGCGAACGCCCGCTTCTTGAAGTGCCTTAATCGCGCCAATAGCAATGAGATCGCTAGCAGCGAAAAGCGCATTAAATTTAACATTGTTGGCGATTAAAGAGCGAGTCGCATGATACCCTGAGTCTTCTGTGGAAATCGCATTTGCCATTTTACGGTCACTCACCTCAATACCTTTTGCTTTAAGGGTGTCTCTAAAACCTTTAAAACGCGCAAAAAATTCCGGGCTGTGATCCGAGGCATCGCCAATAAACGCACAATCTGTTCTGACCATGTCGATTAAATGCTTTGCAGCTAATACACCACCACCGTAATTATCGCAGCTCACAGTGAGGTCTGGACGGTTATCAACCGTTGCCCCCCAGCAAACAAACTTCGTGTGGTTGTCGAGTAGAGTTTGTAACTTTGACTGGTAATCGATGTAATCACCATAGCCGAGTAAAATTAACCCGTCAGCACGATGACTATCCTCGTAATCGGCATGCCAATCACTGCTCGTCGATTGAAACGACACTAAAAGGTCATAGCCTTCTTTCGCGCATGCTCGGGTAATACTGCCAAGCATACTTAAAAAGAAAGGATTAATTTGTGACTCGTCTTCTGTGGGATCTTCAAATAACAGCAAAGCCAACGTACTGCTTTGCTGAGTGCGCAGATTACTCGCGTTTTTATCGACCTTATAGTTAAGCTTTTTAGCAATCTCATGAACGCGACGACGAGTTTCTTCGTTAACCAAAGGGCTATTTCTTAGGGCGCGCGATACCGTAGATTGCGAAACGCCAGCATAATGGGCGATATCAAATGAAGTTGCTTTACCTTTCATGTTCTTCTCAACGCTTAAGACAGTGACATTGTCAGTCATTCAATTTTTTTTTCAACCAATTTCACCGAATTTGCAAATTTTTATTGATACAGTCTGACACCGGTGTCATAATGTCGATGTTTTATCATTTTGTTGTCAAAACGTATTTGGCTGCCCTATGCCAAGGGCAGCATTTTTTTACCAAATTAACAGAATAACAGGTAAGAGCAAAAGCCAAGGCGTGCAAATTTTGGCGAGTTGAGACAGTAAATTGCAGGACGTGTGCTGGCAGCCCTGATGTTAGCCCAAGCATAATCGCAGTGATAAAGAGATAATAATATGAGCCAGACAACAAGCCATTCATCCGTGCCGTTTGAGCCGATTGTCGTTGCCGACATCGGGGGAACAAACGCCAGATTTGCAATCGTGTCAGATTTTGATGCGCGAACTAACCATTTTTCAATTACGCATCAAGTCACTTTTCCTAGTGCTGAATTCCAGTCTTTTGAATCCGCTATCCAAAAATATTTAACTGAGCTACCTGTTGCGCAACCAAGCAGAGCCTGCCTCGCGGTTGCTGGTCCTATTAAATCTCAGCAAGTTCATTTAACTAATTTAGGTTGGCACTTTAGTTCAGAAGATATCAAAGCTCAGTTCGACTTTACCGAGCTTGCCGTGATCAACGATTTTGCCGCTTTTGCCTACGCGGCACCTTATTTGGCACTAGAGAAAAATCTAGTAATTAAGCAAGGTCAACCTGAGCTAGGTGCAAATATCGGCGTGATGGGTCCGGGCACTGGATTTGGTGCGGCTTGCCTTGCTAGAGATATCAATGGCAGCGCAGTGATGAGCTGTGAAGCAGGGCATATATCGCTTGCGCCGGTTACTGCTCTAGACAAAGAGTTATTAAAGGTGCTGCGCGCGAGTATTCAACATGTTTCAGTCGAAACTGTATTTTCAGGCCCGGGTATTGCGAGACTCTATAAAGCCATGGCTGAAGTGCGTGGTGAGCAAGCTAAAGATCTTAATGCTGCGCAGATCAGTGCGCTTGCGAAAGAATGCAAGGTTTGTGACGCAACATTGAGTCACTTCTGTGACTGGATGGGGAGCGTAGCTGGCGATTTAGCGCTGACTTTTGGAGCCTTAGGTGGTGTTTATATTGGTGGTGGGATCTTGCCGCGGATGAAAGCGCGATTACAAGCAAGTAGCTTTGTTGAGCGCTTTACCGAAAAAGGCATGATGTCACAGTACACGAGCCAAATTCCAGTGACTTTGGTGGTACAAGATAATATCCCACTGATTGGTGCAGCGGCATGTATTCATGAGCGACGCCGAGCCTAAGGGAAAATCGATGAAAAAAGTAACTATTAATAGCGTTGCCGAATATGCCGGAGTATCTAAAAAGACTGTATCTCGAGTATTAAATAACGAGCCAAATGTTAGTCCAGCAACGCGGGAAAAAGTCCTGAAAGTCTTTGAAGAGCTGAATTATAAGCCAAATCCTATTGCACGCGGTTTGGCACAAAACCGTAGCTTTATCATTGGCTGTTTATACGACAATCCATCAAAAAGCTATATCACGCGAGTGCAAAGTGGTGCGCTGGAAGCGTGTCAGAAGCATAGTTACAATTTATTGATACATCCTTGTGAACTGCGCGGCCAAGACCTCATCGACAATGTTGAGCAGCTGCTGACCACATCGAGACTTGATGGTATTGTGCTTACTCCACCGTTTTCAGACTCCAACGAGCTTATTGCTTTTTTAAAGCAACGTAATATTCCCTATGCACGCGTTGCTTCAGCCATTGAAGGTGATGATTCGATTTCAATTCGCAGTAATGACGAGCAGGGGGCTTTTGAGTTAACTGAGCATCTGATCAATTTAGGTCATACCGAAATTGCCTTTATTAAAGGTCACCCTGATCACAGTGCTACAGAAAATCGTTTCTCTGGCTACCAAAAAGCGCTAGCAAAACATGGCATTGAATATCGCGAACGATTAGTTGCAGAAGGTAACTTTAGTTATCACTCAGGTGCAGACAGTGCAAAAGCCATATTGGACTTAGAGCCAAGGCCAACGGCTGTATTTGCATCAAACGACTACATGGCTGCGGCCGTGTTAAAACTTGCGACCCAGAGAGAGATCAAAGTGCCCGAGCAGTTATCTATTGCTGGGTTTGATAACGCACCTATCGCAAGGCATATTTGGCCGGGCCTGACGACGATAGCACAGCCCGTGGAAGAAATGACTCGGATAGCGGTAGAAGAGCTGATTAAGCATATAACTCAGCCGCAAGAAGCACCGTTTCAGCAGGTTTTAGAAGCTAAACTCATCACTCGAGAATCGACGAAAGCGCGCTCGAGCTCATAACATTTTCAATTTTTATACTTGCCCCAAAGCCCAACGCCTAGCCGTTGGGCTTTTTATTAGGGAAGTGACGGCAGCAATACAGTAGAACGGAGCGACTTGCTCTAACGAGTTAGTGCTTTCAACTATCAGATTTTGGTTGATAGGTTTTAAGCTCAATCTGAAATTGTTCCATACCATCTTTGCCTTTAAACATTTTAACCAACATGTGATCGTAGTTAGGAGCAAACCAAGCAATAGCTTGTCGGTCGCTATCATCGTAAACGCGCTTAACCTTGATGGTTTTGACATTACCAAAAGGTAAGGTGATCATTTCCTCGCCGACAACTTCAAAATCATAGCTTCGCTGGCCGCCTTTTTTGTCTATGATTGGGTAGCTAAACTTGGTTTTTCCGGCTTTCAGGTCTTCTCGCAGCTGTACCTGATAACTAATTAAATCTTGCTGATTCTCAAGCCACTTCACTTTCAGTGGATACTTTTCTTCACTGGAGGTAATTGCTTGGTTTTGATGATCAAACTTAATTTTGTAGCTTTTATCTGGGCCAGTCCCTTCACGAGTCATGCTATAGTGTAGTGGGCTTACAGTATGCTCGGTGACTTTAAACAATGACTCTTCAGTTCTTACGTCCGAAAAAATCATCCATTCGATATCACTTTTGTAGCGCACAGCGTATGTTGCGTCTGCAATTTTTGTGAGATCGCGGGTGGCCGTACCATGAACCTCACCTTTGCGCGAAACTTGGTATTCGGCGTGATATTCAGTGAGCGAGTTTGCAAATGTGGAGGTAGAAAGTAGAGCGCTAATACCAATTAGCACAGCGCTCCATTTTTTATTTTTCTGGGTACGGTGCGCCTTGAATTGGTAAGGTTTTGTTATCAAAAACAGCATAGTCTGCTTCCATTGTTAGTCTTTGTTCGCTGAACCATTTGACCACCAAAGGATAAAGAATGTGTTCTTGCTTATGCACACGTTGCGCCAGTGACTCTGCCGTATCATCTGGAAGAATAGCGACCTTGGCTTGACAGACCACAGGACCACCATCTAACTCCTCTGTGACAAAGTGAACGCTAGCACCATGTTCTGCATCGTTTGCATCGATTGCTCTTTGGTGGGTGTTCAACCCTTGATACTTAGGCAACAAAGAAGGATGAATGTTCAACATTTTTCCTCTAAATTTTTGCACCAAGTTTGGAGTTAGAATACGCATAAATCCAGCTAATACAACCAAATCTGGTGTAAAGCTATCAATTAGTTGACCAAGCGCAACATCATACTCTTCACGAGAAGTGTATTGCTTATGGTCTAAAACGGATGTTGCTATGCCAGCTTCTTGCGCTCTGGTTAGGCCGTATGCGTCCGCTTTATTACTAATAACGGCAGCAATTTCACCTTGAATATAGCCAGCTTTGCAAGCATCAATGATGGCTTGCAAATTCGAACCACTCCCAGAAATCAGAACTACAAGGCGAGTGGGTGCCATTACTCGGCACCACCTAAGATCTCAACTTGTTCTTCACCAGCCTGAGCGTCTTGAATTTCACCGATGTGCCAAGCGTTCTCGCCTTGTTCTTTTAGGATTTCAAGACTTTGCTCAAGCTTATCAGCTGGAACAACTAAGATCATGCCAACACCGCAGTTGAATGTGCGGTACATCTCGTGAGTTGCAATGTTACCGTTTTCTTGTAGCCAGTTGAAGATTGCAGGCCATTGCCAGCTATCACCCTTGATCACTGCTTTCGCTGACTCAGGTAGTACACGAGGGATGTTTTCCCAGAAGCCACCGCCAGTGATATGAGAAAGTGCGTGAACATCAACTTCTTTTAATAGCGCTAAGATTTGCTTTACGTAGATACGGGTCGGCTCTAGCAGGTGCTCGCCTAGAGTTTTGCCTTCGAACTCTGCGTTAGTATCTGCGCCAGATATTTCTAGTACTTTACGAATTAGAGAGTAGCCGTTTGAGTGCGGACCGCTTGAACCTAGTGCAATTAGCTGATCGCCAGATGCAACTTTAGTTCCATCAATGATTTTAGACTTTTCGACCACACCAGTACAAAAGCCAGCCATATCGTAGTCATCGCCTTCGTACATGCCTGGCATTTCAGCTGTTTCACCACCGATAAGCGCACAACCCGAAAGTTCACAGCCCTTACCAATACCAGATACCACATCTGCTGCGACGTCAACGTCTAACTTGCCTGTGGCATAGTAATCCAAGAAAAACAGCGGTTCAGCACCTTGGACAATAAGATCGTTAACACACATAGCAACTAGGTCAATACCTACTGTGTCGTGCTTTTTCAAATCGATAGCTAAGCGTAGCTTAGTACCAACACCGTCAGTGCCAGCAACCAAAACAGGCTCTTTATATCCAGTTGGAAGTTCGCATAGTGCACCAAAACCACCAATGCCACCCATTACTTCAGGGCGACGAGTTTTTTTTACTACGCCTTTAATTCTTTCGACCAATGCGTTGCCCGCATCGATGTCAACGCCAGCGTCTTTATAACTAAGAGACTGTTTTTGTTCGCTCACAGGTTTTCCTCAAAAGTTGCTAGATAGATTTGCTTAGAAACGCCGCCATTTTACAACAATTGCATCTAGGCGGCTAGCGACTTTGCGAGAAACCCCGAGAATGTGGTCAAAGGTCCTAGCTTTTATGGGGTAGATAGTATAAAGAAGCAGCAAAATACCGAGGGCTAAGCAAGGTTTGCGTTAGATCAATACTCAAAGGCGACAGCGGGTTACTATGGGAGTAGGCCCAATCAGACAGTAACTTCATCAATACTTTGAAGCGACTGTTACTACGGCGCATTGATTGGGTCTACTCTTTGAGGTTGGGTGTATATCTTAACCTCGTGTATATGGCTATTTATGGGAATAAAACGATGAACATTGAACGTCACAGCCTAGCTAAAGAACTCCCAGAATTTAAAGATAGAATTCATGACTTAAAACTGTCAGATGGACACTTCTCAAGGTTATTTAAAGATTACCATGAAGTGGACAATGAAGTTATTCGGATTGAAGATGGTGTAGAGCACTCAAGTGATGAGTATCTCGAGTCACTAAAGAAAAAAAGGCTGTGGTTAAAAGATCAGCTTTACCAAATTCTAAAAAGCGCGGATTAAACTCTTGTCTTGGCCAATTAGCTAATATGAGCGGGCTACCTAGCCCGCCACTGTGTTCCCCACCCAATATTGAATAATTCTTTCTGTCCCGAGCAAGGGCGTATTTATAATCTATACTCTAACCATTGTACTCTATGCACGATGATTCCTTTGATTGCACTTATATTAGTATTAGCTGGCAGCTTTATCATGGGATTAGCTTTTTCTCCGGCCTTTAAAATATGTCGATTAACTTCTTCGGTCGGTTGGCGAGTGTTGTTAATTCTTATGGCTCTGTTTGAACTTGGATATTTGAGCTTTGCCTACTTCCTGTACGATCACAATAGCGCGAGTTTTATTGAGCAAGGCTTAAGTTTAATCCTGTTTCTAGGTTCCATTTTTGTTTTTGTGGTGAATTGTTTGAGTCTAACTAGCCTGCAAGAATTGAATGAAATTGCAACACAGGCCAAGTATAACGCAGAACATGATTTTTTAACGGATTTAGAGAATCGCCAGCGTTGCATTGATGCTATTAATGAACGTAAACATCAGCAGCTTGATTTTAGTGTTATTCTGGTAGATTTGAATAATTTCAAGCAGATCAATGATGCTAAAGGGCACTTTTTTGGTGATAAATTACTGGTGGAACTGGCGCATAAAATGGGGGCAGCACTGCTTCCTCGTAGCAAGTTATATCGCATGGGCGGCGATGAATTTATTATTTTAATGGACGTGACAGACGTAAATTGTATTTACTCCCAGAACAATGCGCTGCTGAGTGAGCTAAAGTCAGGTATTGAAGTTGAAGAGCTACAACTTGACGTGACGTACAGTGCAGGCGCAAGCTTATGGACTAAGTCTCGTCAGCTCGATGTTTTTGAGCTATTGAAGCAAGCTGACATCGCTATGTATTCGGCCAAACATAGCCGGCAAAGCATTGTTATTTTTGATGAAGAGCTTCATGAGGGAATTGAAGCCGAATTCCAGATGCTGGCCAATCTAAAGGTTGCGCTCGCACGTGGTGAACTTGCGCTTCATTATCAACCGATTGTTTGTTCGAAAAGTGGTGATATTCATGGGGTTGAAGCCTTACTTAGATGGCCGCAGCCAGATGGCTCAATGACAATGCCGGATCAATTTATTGAATTGGCGGAGCGTAATAATTTGATCCGCCAGCTGAGTACATTTGTGATCAATCGTGTTTTTCAAGATCTCGCTATCTTAACTGAAATAGATAACAAGTTAGTTGTACATATTAATCTTTCTTGTCAGGACTTTGCCGAGCAGAACTTAATTAATACCCTCGCAATGCTTCTGGATACACACCGAGTAGACCCAACACATATTGTGTTTGAGCTCACGGAAAGTACGGTGATGGAAGAAGTTGAGAAGGCACGGAGCATGATTGAAACGTTAATTGATATGGGATTTGCAGTCAGCATTGATGATTTTGGTACTGGTTTTTCTTCATTTTCAATATTAAAGGAGTTACCAATTTCTCAAATTAAAATTGATGGCTCGTTTGTGAGGCAAAGCCATGAAAGTGAAAAAGATCAAGCCATAGTCGAAACAAGTATGTTTTTAGCGCGTAAATTGAATTGCAGTATAGTTGCTGAGGGTGTTGAAAGCGATGCCTGCTTGCAGTATTTGTATAGCTTGGATTGTCCTTATATTCAGGGCTTCCAGATCTGTGAACCACTCTCGCTAAGCGAATGCGTAAAGTGGATTAATTCCCAGAGCATGGTGAGAGGTGCGATGAAAAGGTTAGACGGATGAGAGTAATAATCCTTTTCTACTAAAAGCTTATTGTCCAGATATACGAGTCAACTAGAACGTCAACATGGGTTTAGGTGGGACGAAGCCATACATTTGTTCAAACCCCGGGATCTCTGTTTCCCAAATCGGTGTTTCCTCACCAATATATGCTCTGAATGCATCTAAGAAAAGCCTCGTTCTAACCGGTAAATCTCGGTGAGGGTAGAGGGCATACATCGCAGCGAAGTCAACTAACTTAATATTCGTTAAAATTGGCTGTAACTTCCCTTCAATAATCTCTTTACCAACTAAAAACGCAGGCGCTACGATGTAGCATGTACCTGATAATACACTTTCTAGCAAGGTATCTCCGTCATTGGTTCTAAAGATACTTTTAACAGGCATTTGTTGTTCGATGCCTTGCTCGTCTTGATAGGTGATACTGGTAAACCTTAGCGCATCACTGGCGTAAGTTGCTGCAGGTAACTCGCTGAGCTCTTCAAGGGAGCTTGGTGTGCCATGGGCTTTTAAGAAGGTTGGGCTTGCTAATATGAGCAATCGATTGCGTGCAATTCTACGAGCGATAAGCGAAGAATCTTTCGGTTCGCCGACACGAAAAGCTAAATCAAAACCTTCACCGACCAAATCTACTAATCTGTCTTCAAGTCGAAGCTCAACCTCGACGTGGGGGAAACGTTTCTGAAAATCGTTAATGACAGGCTGTACATAGCGTCTACCTACTACAGTGGAGCTCGCAATTTTAAGCAAACCTTTAGGCTCGGTGTGATAATTTTGTGCGATCCGTTGTGTGTCGTTGAGTAATAGCCTTAGCTCCTCTGCTTTTTTTACCATCTCAGAACCAGCAGAAGTGAGTGAGAAAGAGCGAGTTGTACGGTTCATTAATCTTACGCCAAGCTCTTCTTCTAATTTGGTCATCTGTTTAGAAATGACAGAACGGTCAATATTTCTCAACTGTGCCGCACTGGCAAAGGAACCGCGCTCCACAACGTCTAAAAAGATTAATAATCTGCTGCTAATATCCATGATGCGAAAAAGTTCACCAACACTGATGCCATTGTGACACTAAACAATTGGAAATGCGAGTAGCATATTTACACTAATAAAGTTGTGGCTCGTTGCTAACAATGGTTTAATGAAGTGAAGCGCATAGGTCAAATTATTTTATTTTTAGACATAAAGTTAAGGTATATGATGAAAGCAGTCCGATTCAATCACACAAATGGACTTACCTTCGAGCAGGGAGAAATTAATTTGCCTGAAGCAACGGATGATCAGGTTTTGGTCAAAGTTGAATACGTTGGTTTAAGCTTTATCGATACAAAGGTGGCCAATTGTCCCTGTGAAGAAACACCAAACAGAGTGTTTGGCGTGGACGCTGTGGGTATTGTGGAAAAAGCATGTAAAACAGGGTTTCCAGAGCCGGGAACTCGAGTATTCTGGCACGGCGATATTCGAGAGCATGGTACGATGAGTGAATTTGCCTTGGTGCCAAGTCATGCACTTACTGTCTTGCCAACAAACGTCGATGGAAAACTGGCCGCAGCTTCAATTGCTCCAGCAATGTGCGCGTTAATAGCTCTTTTCAAACTGCAGTTAAATGCTGGGGATACGGTCTTAATCGAATCGGCTCATCACCCAGTTGGTCAAATGGCGATACAATTTGCAAAACAGTTGGGTTTGGGCGTTGCGGCATGTTCTGAATCTAAGCATAAAAAGCTGCTTGAGAAACTAGGCGCGGATCTGGTGTATTGTCATCCTGACTTTGCGGGTTTGGCTGATGCGTTGCAGCTTCACTTTGGTGCCGCAGAGGTACAAGGTGCGTTGGACGTGACGGGCACACATACTCAGCAACTGATTGCGCACTTGACATTTTGTGGCCGCGTCAGCTGCCTAGCTGGGTTACCAGCAATTGAACAACATATATTGATGAAGAAAGCCCCCAATATAGGAATTGTTTCCTTATGCGGCAGCTGGCTTTCAAATAGCGTCTGTGCACAGCAAAGAATGGCATTTATTGGAAACGCGCTTGCAGAAAAGCTTGAAAAAAATGAAATCATTTTGCAGCAACTTGAGTCAATTTCGCCGCAGCATGATGCGATAATAGAAACACTGGAAAAACTGGGAAGCTGCGATAATATCGCGTTTTTTGTGGCAGATATGGAACGCTAGCCTCCAGCGACAACGGTAATTTATCCCCTTCACGCAATAATCGTGAGCTTGGCTGCAATCGCCAAGCTCAGCGAGCAAATAAATTGATACAATTTCTGACATTTTTCGTCGTTTGATCCCCGTATACTTCCCGTAGGCCTTGTCATAACAGTAATACGCCTTTTATTTCTGACTTTATAAAAAGCGGTTGTCATCGTGAGCCTCTATTTTACATTGCGTTAATTGATGTCGGTTAGGCATTAATTTGGTGCAGATTGGTATGTTTATTTGCACTCGTCAAATTGGATAGACTAGTGTCATCAGTTTAATAAGGATTAAACAATGAAAAAGTTACTCGTTATTTTCAGTTTTCTCATTTTCTCAGGCTTCGCTTCTGCGAATGACACGCCTTACGAGTTAATTAATCACGTTGGCGATAAACTATTTGCCGACATAAAAACGGTTAATCAAGATGGCAAGGCGACGGAAACTCAGATGAAAGGCATTGTACGTAGCCGTTTAATGCCGCACATAGATGTCAAGTTTGTATCTTTTAAATTACTTGGCAAACACATCAAAGGGTTAAAGCGAGATGAAGCGATTGAATTTATCAATGCAGTAGATAAGTATCTTGTAGCCACCTATGCCAATGCACTTTTGCAGTATAAAGGTCAAGATGTATTGTTTGAAGAATTACCAGTTTCTGACGGCGCTGATTTTGCCACGGTCAAGGTGGTAATAAAAGAGCAATCAAAACCGGATATTGATATGCATTTTAAGTTTCGCCAAAGCAAAGACGGCAGTTGGAAAGTCTATGACATGGTTGCTGAAGGTATTTCTTTATTGAGTGCTAAGCAAAAAGAGATCACGATGAGAATTTCAGAAGTAGGTTTAGCTCAGGTTACGGCTGAATTGAAGAGCAAAGCATAAATCAAATTACTTCCCCCGACTTTGAAGTAACCAAAAGAGCACATCATGATTGATATGCTCTTTTTTTTGGTTCTGAAATTAGATTACTTGGTTTATCAACGGCTTTTCCAGTCTTGCTGCGTCGAGGTTTTCACAGGTTATTGTTGCAATTTGTTTTAGTGCTTCTTTGGTAAAGAAGCCTTGATGCCCTGTAACTAGTACGTTGGGGAAGCTAACCAAACGCGAGAAAACATCATCTTGAATTATTTCTTCACTATGGTTTTTAAAAAATAGCTCTGACTCTTGTTCATACACATCTAAGCCGAGATAACCGAGTTGTTTAGACTTGAGCGCGGCGATACAGGCTTTGCTATCTAACAGGGCGCCTCTACTGGTGTTAATAAGCATCACACCCGCTTTCATTTTGGCAAACGCAGCATCATCGATAATATGATGGGTATTTTCATTAAGCGGACAGTGCAGACTAATAATATCCGATTGTGCTAGTAAGATATCTAGAGAGACCAAAGTGTAGGGGCCTTCTCCAACGTTTGGGTCATAAACTAATACATTGGCACCAAAGCCGTTCAAGATACTGACCAATGCTTGCCCAATTTTGCCACAACCGATGATACCGACCGTTTTATTATAAATATTAAAACCTAGTAAACCGTTGAGATCAAAGTTATCTTCTCGAACTCGATTATAGGCCTTATGAGTTTTGCGGCTGAGCGTTAGCATTAACGCGATACAGTGCTCTGCAACCGCTTCAGGACTGTAGGCTGGCACACGGACAACATTTATGCCACGTAGCTTTGCTTGTCGAATATCAACGTTATTGAAACCTGCGCAGCGTAGGGCGATGAATTTAACACCATAGTCAGCGAGTTTATCAATCACTTGCGCATTTACAGAATCGTTTACAAATACACAAACCGCGTCATAGTGCTGACAAAGTGAAACTGTGTTTTCATTGAGTGACTCGCTAATAAAGCTTATTTCAAGTTCTGAGTAAACATTTACAGCTTGCTCAAAAAATGGCACTTCATAGTTTTGCGAGCTGAATAGGGCGATTCTCATGATTAATGTGGCTCTCTATCACTGATTTAAGCGTTTCTGGTTTAGTTCTTGGGGCATATCTAGATACTAGCATGCCTTCTGAGTTTATTAGAAACTTGGTAAAATTCCATTTAATTGCACGGTTTTGCGCGATACCACGGGTATGAGATTTTAAGTAGCTAAACAATGGATGTGCATCAGGTCCGTTGACTTGTGTTTTAGTACAGATCTTAAAGCTTAAATTGAAATGTGTATTGTAAAACTCTTTAAGCATTTCATCTTCAAGTGGCTCGTTGCGACCAAACTGATTGCAAGGAAAGGCCAATACCTCAAATCCAAAAGGTTTGTATTTGCTGTATAGCTTTTCAAGTGCAGAAAGTTGTGGCGCAAAGCTACATTTACTCGCAATGTTAACGATCAATAACGGTCTTCCCGCCAGAGACTGTAATGGCAAAACTTGGCCATCAATAAGTTGTGCACTAAAACGATAAATATTCTCCATCCTTTCAGGCTCCGTGTGATTTATTCATGTTATTCGGTATCAAAGCGGTTTTTTCATTTGCTATGACAGAGGTGCTCGGGTATAAAAACTCCATTCTTATTAAGATAACAACGAAATAGGACAGAAATATGTCAGTGAAAGTCGCATTTATAGGATTAGGCGTCATGGGGTATCCAATGGCTGGGCATTTGCAAAAGGCGGGTCACCAAGTCACGGTATATAATCGTACTACCAGCAAAGCCGAAAAATGGGCCGAGGAGTATGCTGGCAACTTTGCAGTTACACCTAAAGACGCAGCGACTGACTGTGATTTTGTGTTTATGTGTGTTGGCAATGATGACGATTTACGCTCAGTCGTATATGGCGAAAGTGGTGTATTAGCGGGAGTGAAGCCGGGAGCGGTGATAATTGATCATACTACAACATCTGCAAGAGTTGCCCGTGAAATAGCGCAAGAAGCCAAGAAATTAAAAGTTGAATTTCTAGATGCTCCTGTATCTGGAGGCCAGGCTGGTGCAGAGAATGGCGTGTTGACGGTAATGGTTGGCGGAGACGAAAGTACGTTTGCAAAAGCACAACCAATCATGGCCGCGTTTGCTCGCTTTAGCCAATTAATTGGAGAAGTGGGTGCTGGGCAGCTTTGTAAAATGGTTAATCAAATCTGTATCGCGGGTGTGGTGCAAGGGCTCGCAGAAGGCTTGCACTTTGCTAAAAAAGCGGGTCTTGATGGTGAAAAGGTGATTGAAACGATTGCCAAGGGTGCGGCTGGCTCTTGGCAAATGGAGAATCGTTATAAAACCATGTTAGCAGGCGAATATGACTTTGGTTTTGCAGTCGATTGGATGAGAAAAGATTTAGGCATTGCGCTAGACGAGTCAAGAAGTAACGGCGCAAATTTGGCGCTTACAGCTTTAGTGGATCAATATTATGCGGATGTTCAAGCGCTTGGCGGCAACCGTTTTGATACCTCAAGTCTACTGGCTAGGCTTGACGCTATTCACGACAAAAGCAAATAACCTTTCGTTTCTAGTCTAAGTAACTTAAGGTCGGGTTAGTTGTTATGGCTGCGCTACATTGGTGATAAATTGCTGATGTAGTGCGCTGAGATTCGTCAGTATTGCGTCTTTACCTTTGATATCGCTGCGTTTAAGCACTGCACCAATCGCGTCAACGGATTGCAGCGAGGCAAGTTTTGATGCCGTTAGCTGGTGGCTAATATGCCAAGGCTCCGCAGCAACACCCCCTCGGTAACAATCATAAGGCCGATAGAAACCAAAAGTTGCTAAATGCGCATCAAGCCACAGCGAAAATTCGTGCTGATGTCCATCTCGCTGGTATTCCCACGGTTCCAGTTGTAGTGATTGCCCTGCTGGTACAAGGTTTTTGGCGAACACATCCAGATCAGTGCCCAAATGGTGGCGACTAGCACCAGGTAGGGCGGAGAACAACATAATTGCTTTTACTTTGTCGATGTCTGAGAGGTTACTCAGTTCTATCTCTTGATTAGTGATACCAAAAACAGGACGGCGCATTGCAAACTTGCTATTCCAAATCGCTTTTTGCCTTTCAAATCCTCGATATGCGGACGCCATGTAAAACTCAAAACCTGCCTTTTTCGCAGCTTTAGAGAGGTCATTGAGATCGGAAACTATTGCGCTATGCACGTGGCGACCATGGTAAAACACCAGATGTGATTCGTTGACGCCACAAGCGCTACATTCAGCGCTTGTAAGCATATAGTTGCTAGGCAAGTAACTTCTCCAAGATCTTTTCATAGATTAAGGCTAATTGATCTAGGTCTTTGCAGCTCACGCATTCATCGACTTGATGGATTGTGGCATTAATTGGGCCAAGCTCAATTACCTTACATCCCGTTTGGGCAATAAACCGGCCATCCGATGTGCCACCTGAAGTTTCTGGTGTGGTTTGCCTTCCCGTCACTTCTTTGATGGCTGCAATCGTCACATCGAGCAACGGACCTGGTTCAGTTAAAAACGGTAAGCCATTCAATATCCAATTAAGTTCATAATCAAGTTGATGCTTGTCTAGAATAGCAATAACACGTTGTTTGAGCTCATCGGCTGTAACTTCGGTGCTAAAGCGAAAGTTAAACTGTACTTGCAGGGAACCTGGTATCACATTACCAGCCCCCGTTCCGCCATTGATATTGGACACTTGGAAGCTTGTTGCGGGGAAAAATGCATTCCCTTGATCCCACTCGGTCTGACTGAGTTCAGCAATCGCCGCCGCAGACAAGTGAATGGGGTTTTTAGCAAGGTGAGGGTAAGCTACGTGACCTTGTTTTCCAATCACTTTTAGGTGTCCTGTGAGTGAACCGCGGCGACCATTTTTTACTACGTCGCCAAGTTTATGGCGCGATGAAGGTTCACCGACTAAGCACATATCAATTTTTTCGTTGCGGGCTTCTAATAAATCTACAACTCGAGTTGTGCCGTTCACGAAAGGGCCTTCCTCATCAGAGGTTATCAAAAAAGATAGTGACCCTTTGTGGTTGGGGTGTTTTTCGATGAACCGTTCCGTTGCCACGATCATAGCTGCAAGTGAGCCTTTCATGTCAGCAGCTCCACGGCCATGCAACATGTCATTTTCAATCACTGCAGCAAATGGCGGGTGTTGCCATTGACTCTCGTCGCCAACCGGTACTACATCAGTGTGTCCAGCAAAGCAAAAATGTGGTCCGCTGTCGCCTTTTCGTGCCCATGTGTTGAGGGTATCAACAAAGAAGTGTTCTTCGATGGTAAAGCCAAGCTTTGCTAGGCGTTCATTCATTAATTGTTGGCAACCAGCATCATCAGGTGTAACAGAAGCCCTTTGGATCAGAGCTTGAGCGAGCTTAACTACTTCGCTCATTAGGCAAAAATCTCATCATACTGCGCAGCTTTAAAACCCAAGTGATATTGACCTTGGTACTGCAAAATAGGGCGCTTTATCATGGCTGGTGCCGCCAAAAGGTGTTGTTTCGCTGACTGCGCATCGAGATTTTGTTTTTGTTCTTCGCTAAGCGCTCGGTATGTGGTCCCGCGTTTGTTTAACACGTTTTCCCAGCCAAGTTGGTCAATAAAAGTAGTGAGTAGAGCTTCGTCTAATCCATCTTTGCGGTAGTCGTGAAAAGTGAATTCGATATTGTTGTCTTGAAGATATTTTTTGGCTTTTTTAATGGTATCGCAGTTGCTGATCCCATACATGGTGATTGTCATAAAGCACACGCCCTTGCAATTGTGATTATCGGCTCTTTGGCCGCAGATACTTGTTTTAAAGGATAATAACACGCACCAAGCTTTTGTGCATTGAGTAGCACAATAGCGGCCATGGTTTTTGCTTCACTGAGTGGAATATCAAAAAAGCATAGCGGCTCTCCAAGCTTTATCGTGGTTTTGCCAAAGCTGTTTGCTTTGAGATATTCGGGTTTGGCAAACTCATTGCCGACTTCTAAGCTCAGCAACATTTTTAAGCCGTTATGGGCGTGTAGAATGTATTCACAGTTATTTTTTCTGATCTGAATTAGTTTTCCGTTACAAGGAGATAGCAACAAAGGCACGCGCATTTGTACACAAACACCAATCCCTAACATTCCTGACGCAATCGCCGCGTTTGGGTGCGCACTTAGCGGTAAGACTTTACCAGAAAAGGGACTTGGAATATGCGCAATAGGGTTTGCGATTTGGGATATTGGCCGATATTGGATAGGTGGTGAGAGTTCAATCAAAGTAATAAATATCCATCTTTTTTAAGTGCTTGCATCGCTTGCTGGATTTGGCTTTCTTTTACTAGGATGTAATCGGTATCGTACGTTGATAACGTAAAAATAGAGACGTTGGACTTTGCTAGCACACCAGAAATATTAGCCATAATGCCTGTAAGCGAAAACCCCAGCGGACCCACGACTTCCAATGCTCTCCAATGACTTTCAGCCGCGAGGCTACTGACTGCGATATCTGACGCGCAAACGATAGAGAGCTCATCCTCAGTTTTGGCAATAAAAAAGATTTTACTGTTTAACACTGCTTGTGGAACAGCGTCATCGCAATCCAAGCTATGTATTGTAAATTCTTGTTTGAGCAATTGCAGCGTTTGCTTTGACATTACCAACCCTTGTTTTTGGAAAAATACCAATTGGTATAATTCATAGTATAGCTAAGTCAATTTAAAGACCAGAGGGTTCACCCGAATTCTGGGCAAAAGAAAGGATTAGTGAGGTAATAAAGAAAAGGGCTCACGCATTGAGCCCTTAGTGTGAAGACTATTCTTCGATTTGTGTTGCCTGAATAGCAGTTAAGGCTATGGTGTATACAATGTCATCAACCAAAGCCCCGCGGCTTAAGTCGTTAACTGGCTTACGCATACCTTGTAACATAGGCCCGATGCTAACAAGTTCAGCACTTCGCTGCACCGCTTTATATGTGGTGTTACCTGTATTTAGATCTGGGAAGACAAATACTGTTGCTTTACCAGCGACTTTGCTGTTTGGCGCTTTTTTACGTGCGACATTTTCCATAATGGCGGCATCGTATTGCAGCGGCCCGTCAATATCGAGATCAGGGCGTTTCTTTTGCGCGATCTCTGTGGCTTCACGCACTTTTTCTACATCTGCACCTTGTCCAGATGTTCCTGTGCTGTAACTGATCATGGCAACGCGAGGCTCAATGCCGAATGCTGCAGCGGAATCTGCAGATTGAATTGCGATATCTGCTAACTGCTCAGCCGTTGGATCAGGGTTAATTGCACAGTCGCCGTATACTAACACTTGGTCCGGTAGCAACATGAAAAATACTGAGCTTACCAAAGACGCGCCTGGTGCCGTTTTGATTAACTGCAGTGGTGGACGAATAGTATTGGCGGTGGTATTTACCGCACCAGATACTAAGCCATCAACTTGGCCTTCGGCTAACATCATGGTGCCGAGCACGACGTTATCTTGCAGTTGCTCTGCCGCAACAACTTCGGTTAGGCCTTTGTTTTTACGTAGCTCAACCATAGGCGCAATGTACTTTTGCAACTCTTCTTCTGGAGATAAGATAGTCACGTTTTCATTAAGCTCAACACCTTGTTGCTGGGCGATACGCTCAATCTCTTCTCTATCTCCAAGTAGAACGGTTTTAGCAATGTTTCGTGCACCGCAGATAGCCGCCGCCTTGATCGTTCTAGGCTCATTACCCTCAGGCAGCACAATGGTTTTGCTAGCACGTCTAGCTAAATCAGTCAGCAGATAACGAAACGCAGGAGGGGAGAGTTTTCGGGTTTTACCGACCCCTTTAGCCAAACTTTCCAGCCACTCGCTATCGATATGGCGAGCGTTGTGCTGTTTTACGCGCTCGATGCGCTGCTCGTCATCACTTGGCACTTCCATATTGAAATTATGTAATAGTAACGAGGTACGCCACGTATCAGCCTCAGTAGCAAGAATAGGCAGACCGGTATCCATCGCTTGCTCACATAAGGTCATGATCTTCTCTTCTGGTTTGAATCCACCAGTTAACAAGATAGCGCCAATCTTGGTGCCATTCATAGCTGATAAACACGCTGCAACTAAGATATCCGAACGATCGCCAGGAGTAACCAATAGGGCACCTGGCGTAAAGTGGTTAAGAATGTTCGATACCGTTCTTGCACAGAAAGTAACACGGCGCAGACGACGGTGCTCCATATCACCCGCATTGATGATTTCGGCTTTTAAATAATTGCTTAAGTCGATAACTCGCGGCGCAACTAAGTCAAAGTCCCATGGTATGGCACCTAAAAGTTGAAATGGGTGTTTTCTGAAAATAGGTAGCGATGCTAAACGATTCATTTCGTTTTCAAGCTCTTCTGGTTTGTATTGATCAACCAGATCGGCGCGCGCTCTGCCATCTTCATCCAGCGGTGCATTCACTTTATTGAATATACAACCCAATACGCGAGGGTGGTTTACACCGCCATAATTGCCTGCAGCTATCTCTAAGCGGTCTTCAAGCTCGTCGATAGAGTCATTACCCGGCGTTAAGACAAACACGATATCTGCACCTAACGTTTGCGCAATCTCGCGGTTTACACGGCCAGCGTAAGGTTGACGACGGGTGGGAACCATTCCTTCTATAATGGCAACTTCATCGTCTTGTACTGTGCCTTCAAAGCGCTCCACTATTTCTTCTAACAGGTCATCGCCTTTACCATCACCTATCATTTGCTCAGCGTAGCTAAGCTCAAACGGCGTGGGTGGGGCAATGGTTGAACCTTGCTGAACGATGAGTGTTGACTTCTCGGGGCCGACTTCATCTTTACGAGGTTGAGCGATCGGCTTAAAGAAGTTTACTTTTACCGCTTTTTGTTCCAGTGCTCGGACTATTCCTACAGACACCGACGTCAAACCAACGCCCGTTGAAATAGGAATAAGCATGATACGACGACCCATCATTACACTCCTTTAGCAAGCGTGGCTGCATCGTTGGCAATCACCCACTCTTCATTGGTTGGGATGACCATAGCGACAGGAGAGTGAGACTCATCAGTGATCACACCTTGATTACCAAAGCGTGCGTTGAGGTTATGCTCCTTATTGATGTGCATGCCAAGGAAGCTAAGTTGGCTCACTACTTTTTCACGGATAACGTCAGAGTTTTCACCAATTCCGCCAGTGAATACAAGTGCATCTAAGCCGTTTAGTGGTACCAAGAAGCTAGCAATTTGTTTGGCTAAACGATAACAGAAAATATCAAGCGCCAGTGTTGCTTGAGGATGGTTCTCCTGCGCTGCTTCTTCTATCGTACGGCAATCGTTAGAAAGCTCACTAATACCTAAAAGGCCACTTTGTTTGTTCAACAAAGTGTCAATTTGCTGTGTTGAATAGTTTAGGTGATTAACTAAAAACGAGAACAAGCCCGGATCAATATCACCACTTCGGGTGCCCATCACTAGGCCTTCTAATGGAGTTAAGCCCATGCTGGTGTCCACCGATTTACCGTCTTTAATCGCAGTAACGGAACAGCCATTGCCCAGGTGTGCAGTGATAATACGAGATGGCTTATCTTTTAAGCCTAAAATCTCGATGGCCTGCGCCGATACATAAGCATGGCTGGTGCCGTGGAAACCATAACGTCTAACACCATGTTCACGGTATAGTGAATAAGGTAGGGCATAAAGGTACGCTGTTTGATCCATACTTTGATGGAAAGCCGTATCAAAGACAGCGATTTGCGGTAAATGTGCAAATGCGGCTTGAGCTGATCGGATCCCAAGTAGGTTAGCTGGATTATGTAAAGGCGCCAGACTTGCCGTTTCTTGGATAGCTGTGATAACGGAGTCATCGATAATGACTGAGTGTGTGAAGCGCTCACCGCCGTGTACCACGCGATGGCCTACAGCGACAAGATTTGCGTCTAACGCGAGATCTTTGATAAGTTTTACAAGTGTTGTGATCGCAACTTGGTGCGCATCACCACTATTTAGGGGCACGATTTCCTTGTTGCCTTGGAACTTATATTTAATTTGTGGCGACTGTTCAGCTAGGCGTTCAGCCAGACCTGATAATATCTCCTCTCCCGTTGCATTATCGATGATTGCAAACTTAAGACTGGAGCTTCCACAATTAAGAACCAAAACATGCTGAGATGACATAATGACTTTCCGTTTTGACAATAACAGTTATTGCGTATTAAGCTTAAAGCTATAGCGCATATAAGCTACGCATTTAGACTAAGGTATAGTTGACAGTAAAGACGTCGATTTTACCTCATTTTTTATATAAAAGTTAGCACCTAGGAGTTATGATGCAAAAAAGTCTTATTTCGCAAGTGCAACTTGGACGTCAATACTCGAAAGAGTGGCCTATGCGCAAGGAGCTAGCACCGTTGTTCCCTGAATTTAGGGTGATCAAGGCGACAGAACTTGCTTTAAATACAATGCCTATGCTGGCGGTGTTTACTCTGTTTTTGCAGACCAGCCAATTGGGTTTTCAATATCTTCCGCAAGCCATTGCGATTGCTTTGTTCTTTTTATCGCTTCCTGTCCAAGGATTATTATGGCTTGGTAAAAGAGCTGAAACGCCGTTGAATCCGGCTTTGTATTCTTGGTATACAGAGCTGCATCAAAAGATGGTTGCTAATGGTTATGATTCGCCCCTGTCTTCAAGAAAGCCTAGATACAGAGATTTAGCGCGATTGCTAAAAGATATGTTCGATAAAATGGACAAAGCGTTTACGCAAGAAAACCTGTAGGATCCGTTTTCCTGCCTACCAAGCAAGTAGGCAGTGATTTGCTCATAATTGGTGATCTGATGTTGGATTACTTGCGCTGATATTCGTTTATTAAAAACGAGAGCGTGACTTCGATATGATCCATCTTTTGTAATCTATCCATGTGTTGTTGCTTAAATTTCCATGCAAACGGCGTCATCATGATTAAGTGCTCAACACACTCAAATTCCATGCTATGTGTTTGTTGCAATTTAGTTCGTTCAACCAATTCAAACCCTTGTGGTGTTTCAGGTGCCTTGTGTAGCTTTACATTATCATAAATCAGCGACTTGAGTTCGAATAGATGGTGCTCACCAGGTGAGACGACATACAAACTGCCTGATGGTTTGCATAGACGGGCAAGTTCCTCGGCAAACACTGGCGCAAAAATACTCACAATCACATCTGCAAATTCATTTTCAAAAGGGGCGTCTTTGATAGAGGCTACGCTAAACTCTACTTGAGGATAGCGTTTAGCAGCATAGCGGACAGCAGGTTTTGCGATATCGACCCCGTAGACTTTAGCATTCTCGCAGCGGTTTGCGATTTCACGGGTATAAAATCCTTCACCACATCCTAAATCCAGTAGGGTAGCTGGCAATTTTTCAGAGACTATTTGTGCAAGTCTATCACGTAGAAAGTGATAGTGATCGGTTTCGAAGAATGCCCGACGCGCTGCAACCATTTCCTGATTGTCGCCCGGTTGTTTTGATTTTTTATTTTGCACGGGTAGTAAGTTGACATAGCCTTCTTTGGCAATATCAAATTGATGATTATTATTGCAACTGTAGCTGGCACCGCCCTGATATAAAGGCAGTTTACACAGTGGACAGCGGTAGTGGGAGATCATTTGTCTAAGTATTCCCTATCAAAAAAAGTTTTTACCCAGTGTGGGCGATATGTAATGAGTAAGGTGATGGCCATACCATTCAACATGGCTTCCGGGAACCACATTATCACCGCAAAATGGAGATAATTGTCCGCCAACTGATACCAAGTATAGGCACCGACTGCATAATAATAGAATGCGCTTAGGAGTATCTTTAAACAGCCCACCGTACCTGCGAAAATAAATGCACAAACAAAAATATAAACAAAAAAGTGCCGCGGTAAATGATGATAGCAAAGGGCAAAAAGTCCATAGCTTAAGTAAACAGGGAGCAGTGCTGTGAATAGCCAAAAATTACCGAACTCTATCAAAGTAAAAGCGCTAAAGTAACTGTGGACGAGACAGGCCAAAGTCGCACTCAACGCGCCTAGCCGCCAACCCAAAATTAACGTTACTGCGGTTATTCCTAGAATATGAATGTTCAACTCAGGTAAGATACCTGCTTTTATTTGCCAAAGGAATGTAAGCACGACCGCACAGCTAAATACACCAGTTTGTCTGGCAGGCACTTGTAACAATTGCTGATATTCTTTGCGATGAAAACTGAGTAAAAATAACCCAAGGGCAGCGATAAACGTCACGTTTCTATCCAGTTTTTAAGTTGGTGATTTTAGTATATGCCGAGCACTGAATTCACAGTCTCGGCGGAAAAGCGGGCGATTAGATGTCGAAAGTTGCCCAAATAGGTGCGTGATCTGAGGGTTTATCAATTCCTCTCAATTCGTAATCTATGTCACTTTCAATACACTTCGCAGTTAAAGGAGCAGTTGCTAGAACCACATCTATGCGTAGACCACGATTATCATCAAACCCTTTAGAGCGATAGTCAAACCATGAGTACTTTTCGGTTGCATCAGGTGTTAACTCTCTAAATGTATCTTTAAAGCCCCAATCTAGCAGTGTTTTTAACCATTCGCGCTCTTCAGGTTGGAACGAGCACTTACCTGTTTTTAACCAACGCTTGCGGTTTTGCTCACCAATACCAATATCTGCATCCAGTGGAGAAATATTAATATCGCCCATGACCACAAGGTTAGATTGAGGATCGGCAAAATTATTTAAATGGGTCATGAGGTCCGCATAAAATTGTCTTTTATACGGAAACTTTGTTTCATGGCTGATGTTATCCCCTTGAGGGAAGTAACCATTCATAACGGTAACTTCGTTCCCTGAATCGCTTTCAAACGTACCGCTGATCATGCGACGTTGTGATTCATCAGTATCCGTTGCGAAGCCTTTTTGTATCGCTTTTGCAGGTTTCTTGGAGAGTAGTGCCACACCGTAATGCGCCTTTTGGCCATGGAAATAAACATGGTAGCCAAGCGCTTCTACATCGTCGACAGGAAAAGCTTCGTCATGGACTTTAATTTCTTGCAGTCCAATGACATCAGGTTGGTGTTTTTCAATCAATGCTTGTAATTGATGCAGTCTAGCTCTAAGGCCGTTTATATTAAACGAAACAATTTTCATAGCGCTCTCTTTAGATTCTTGCTGTTATTTGACAAAGTTTATCACTTAAAAACGAGAGGGTCAGCGCTTGGGGGAAATAACTTCTTTAGTGAATGGGTACGCATGTTGGTAGTTGTTAAATTTTGCACAAGTTTAGCGCGGGGATAACGAGGATTTTAGCTTAGTGTGAATAGATCATTAAATAATCAAAATTGCATGATTTAGCTGTTTACTTATTCTTCATTGTAATTATAATCCGCGCCGAATCGTTCAATTGGGGTATATTATGCTTAAATCTCTCTCTTTCTTTGGTCTTGTTTCTTTGGTTTCTACAACGGCTTTTGCTTCACAGGTTGAGTTCACTCAAGCTGATGCATCACCAGCGACAAAAGTATGTGCTGTTGCAGCAGAACAAGGTTTCAGTGCAGCTCGTAGAGAAGCTTCTTCACTAGGTCTATTTATTTCACGCTTTTCACCAAGCATCCATTGTAACGGTGAAGATATCCGTGAGTTTGCGAAAGCGGCAAAGCGCTCGCAAAAGCAAGAAAAGAAAGTTGAGCTAATCGCTGAAAAAACTGATACCGCAACTGAGCTATGCTTAGACGCAGTTCGTCACGGCGTAAATCACCTACGTTTGAATAACCAACAGGTTCGCAACTTACGTTGTAACGATATGCCTGTTAAGCAATTCGTCAAAGAATTCAGAAACGCAGCAATCTAACCTAATTGATGTGAAGAGAAGGGGCGTTTAGCCCCTTTTTTATTGCTTTTTATTCAATTGTGCATCACGATATTTGTTGTAACAGACTAGCGCTGCCAAACCTCCTACTGGCACTGTAATAATACCGAACCAGCCACCCGTATATAAGACGGCAAGTAGCATTCCAATATCAATACCGCCGATAACACAATCAGAATGACCACTTTCTGAAACCCGACAATTCAGTACTGCAACGCTAAGTTCAGCAATGAGTAAACCAAATAAAGGCGCAAGGGCGAGAAACCCTAAGCTCACCGCTAAAAGTTTCAATTGCTTGTGTGACATGTACATATCCTTATTTATCATTCACGTTTATTGTGTCGTGATGAGATTAACGCGAGCTGATAATTTCTGCAACGCAATGACAGTCGCACGTTTTTTGCACAAAAAGTGTCGTTCACATAATACGATATTTAACGTAGTGAGGATGGTGAAGTTGTACAATCAGGTGAAAACCAAAAGTCATCGGAGGCTGCTGACCACTCATCGCTACATACACCGAGTTGCTCACCTTCAACGTCAGCACAGGCATCGTGATTTAAGCAATCTTGAGTGTATTGTCCATCGCCAAACATTGGGCAGCCAGCACCGCATCGAGCAGCACAAAAACCATGACCGCCAACAATATAACTCCGTGTTTTTACGTTTGAATCGTTAACATCCCAAACCGCTGTTCTTGAGTAACCCATGTATGGACAAAGATCGGTCCATCCTTGTGCACTAAAGTCCCTAGTAACTTCTTGTTCTATTGCCTCACCTAACGGGTAGGTCGATAAAAACTCGAAGAACTTCAGCAACACCAGTTTCGATTGCTGGTCTAGAGTAGATTGGCTCTTCATGATGGCGCTTCCATTCAGTTTTGCATGATGTAACATATCTTTAATATCTGTTTGGAGTGCTTGAGTGTTAACGAGTGGCTGCTTAGTCGCATCAATCCCTGATATTTTAACTAGCTTCTTATTTTGATCTAGCGATAAAAAGTAAAAATTACCCTTGTATTGAATGGATGCCGAGACTATACCCTGCATTTTGTTAGTTATCGAAAACTGAATTGGAGAGGAATCACTTTGCAGGTTTGGCGATTGGTCCTTACCATCATTGTGAGTTTGAATTACTCCTTTAATACCGTGTTCCGTAGTCTGAACGATAGTATTGTCGGTGCTAGCGAATGTTAAACCAGAGAATAATACAGATAAGATAATAGATGAAAACAGGTGCTTCATAGTAAATCCTTTTTAAAAAATATTAAAAAACTAGGTTAAATTAAAGCTCTTAACCTGGTTTACATTTTTGTTTCATTTTTAGTGTTTGTCAAGTGTATGTTCTATAAAGAAATAATTGTTTTATTGGTAATAATGTTGTTTTTTGGTTTTGACCAAGTTATAAAATTATTACCGTGAGCTTCTTGCGTTGTTTTACTTACTTAAACTATTACTTGCTACCGCTTTATAACCTTGTCTATTTCTTTGCTATAATCCGCACAATTTTGGTAATAGGCACTGACCTCCAATGACATTTAGCGAATTACAACTTCACCCTGAACTACTAAGCGCAATTACCGAGCTTGGGTTTGCGTCACCAACACCAATCCAAGAAAAGAGTATTCCACTTCTGCTCAGTGGTTTTGATTTAATTGCAAGTGCCCAAACTGGAACCGGTAAGACTGCTGCCTTCATGCTGCCGATTTTGCATTCCATGCTGATAGGTGGCGTGCAAGATGAGAAACGGGTTAGGGCGCTGATACTTACCCCAACTCGTGAGTTGGCGCAGCAGGTTGCTGAGCATACTGAAAAGTTAGTGGGTAGCACCGGCCTAAATGTCGTGTGCTTATATGGCGGTGCAAATATTGGTCCGCAAGAAAAGCGCTTAAGAGCGGGCGTTGACATAGTGGTTGCGACACCTGGGCGTTTACTTGACCACCTAATCAAAGGCACATTAACACTCAAAAATATTCAACACTTGGTCTTCGATGAAGCAGATCGCATGTTAGATATGGGGTTTATGGGGGAAATTAAGCGGATCATGCGAACTATGCCGCTTAAGCGTCAAACGTTGCTATTTTCAGCTACGGTTGACGATGCTGTGTTGTCCCAAGTAAAGCCTTGGTTGAACGACCCTAAGCGAGTAGGAGTTGAATCTCAGAACAGCACCGCAAGCACAGTTACGCAAACTTTCTATTCGGTAGACGAAGATCGCAAACGTGAATTGATCTCCCACTTGATTGGCAAAAATAATTGGCATCAGGTACTGGTGTTTACTCGCACAAAAAATAGTGCTGATAGCTACGCAAAAGAATTGAATAAGGATGGCCTTAAAACCGCAGCGATCCACGGTGATAAGTCTCAAGGTGCGCGTGACAAAGCGCTATCTCAATTCAAATCAGGTGAAATTCGCGTCTTGGTTGCAACGGATGTAGCAGCTCGTGGCATTGACATTGACTCGCTAAACTATGTCTTCAATGCTGAGTTACCCTATGTTGCTGAAGACTATGTGCACCGTATCGGCCGTAGTGGTCGTGCTGGACAAAATGGCCAAGCCATTTCGCTTGTGAGTATTGATGAACAGTGGCTACTAGAAGAAATAGAAATTTTCTTAGATGAGCGATTTGCACCGCAATGGCTGCTAGGCTATGAACCTGATTTAACCAAAGAGCCTAAAGACACTCGCCGTAATTCTGGTAAATCTAAGAAGCAAAGAGACAAAAAGCGTATTTTGGGAACAAGAACCAAGCGTAAAAGGAAGTAATGGCTTAGCGCTAAAGCTAATTTCGTTTGATACATGCTTAGTTTGTTGATTGAAATACCATGGCAACGGTTTTAAAATTTCTCATTTTTAACAACTTCATAACGCAAATTTTGGCATGCCTTTTTAGATATCGTTAGTCTGGCGCCAGCAGGATACGAGAGCGGAGTTAATAATACTATTTCTCCGCTTCAAGTAGCCCCTGCTGAAGTTCAGGGCTTGGAATGCCGGCTATAATTCCCCGGTAAATAAGCGTCGATGCGCTTTTCGTGCATACTCATCAGACATACCACCAAGATAGTCCGCTAACACGCGCATTTGCTGCGTTTCATCGGTTGCTTGCTGGAATAGTGTTTGGGTTGTATACGGCAATAATCGCATTGGGTCACTGGCAAAAACTTCAAATAAATCAATAAGCAGGTTTTGACCACTAAACTCAATTTGCTGCATTTTAGGTTCACGAATTAATCTTCGATATACGAACACTTTTAATACTTGCAGGATCTCTTGAAATTCGGGTGCCATCTCAACGGTAAAATGAAGTAGGGCGGAGTCAAAATCTGAGTCTTGAACGGTGAGTTTACAGTGCACAATAAACAGGTTGACGAGTTCGCCTATAGTATCTTTACGGTTAGATTCATCTTCTGAAAATAAACTCTCGCTCACGCGTTGTAAGTTTTGCTTTAACCAAGGTGAGTCTAACTTTTGTAATTCAGGTAGAGCGAAATCATGCCATGCTGCCTCGTTAAGGGTCTCGGTTGCAATCGCATCTTCTAAATCATGAACTGCATAGGCGATATCATCGGCATATTCCATAATGGCGCAATCTAACGATTTAAACTTAGTCTTGCGACGAAAAGTATCTTTTACTTCGGTTTCCTGCAGCTTGCTTTGGTCATTTTGAGAAAATGGCGAGAGGATCCAATCAAATACAGATTGGTCGCATTGATAAATACCTTTAGCAGGCAGCCAATCGCTAGACAATATGTATTTTCGACTTTGTGTTTGCGTTGGTTGGTGATACCAAAGTGTGTCGATTAATGCAGGATATTTAATAAAACCTAGTAGGGTGCGGCGCGTTAAGTTCATGCCATAACCTTTAGTATAGGGTTCTAATTTAGTTACAATGCGCAAGGTTTGAGCATTACCTTCGAATCCTCCATGGTCACGCATAAGGTAATTAAGTGCGATTTCGCCACCATGGCCAAAGGGTGGGTGGCCGATATCATGGGCTAGACACAAAGTTTCAATAAGGCTTGTCGAAGGAAAGTGTTCAAATTCAGGGTGTTGTTTTCTTAAATGGCGCAGTAGACCGCTGCCTATTTGCGATACTTCCAAAGAGTGGGTTAGACGAGTCCGATAAAAATCGTTAACGCCGATTGCCATAATTTGGGTTTTGGCTTGCAAGCGCCTAAAAGCCGCGGCATGTATGATCCTAGAGCGGTCAATTTGCCATGCTGAGCGGTTGTCGTTAGGGCGGTTTTTTTGCAGCGATAGCAGACGCTGCTGCCAAGCGTTAGACGTCATACCTCTGTTCCTTTTTCTTTATACCTTAAATTCGTCTAAACTATGTACGATAACTGAACGAAAATTCGCGTTTAATTGCGGCTTTTGATATTATCAGCCGCTATTTTTGAATACTGTTATTTTGGCGCAAGTTATCAACGCCTTATCACACTATAGTAACAGAATAAAACTGTTATTGAGTGGGCTTGAGAAAAGTTCTTAGAGACTTAGGGAAAGAGACTCCGTTTCCAGAACAACGCCACTGCGAGGAGAAGTATGCAAGCTAAACTGATTAAACTCATTGTTGCCCTAGTGACTATTTGGGCACTCTTATTCCCTTTTGTCCAAGATAAGGGCCCTCAAGATACCGTTTTAGACCAAGAGGATACGGGCACAGAAGTCTTACCTAAGGTGCCTGAAAAGCCACTTCATAGCGTAAAACTACCCAATTTTTCAGACATTCGTGATATCAATGAAAAGAAAACGGCATTTTTCGACTTTATTAAACCGCATGTAGAAGCCGAAAATAAACAGATCTTGGAGCAACGAGCCACGCTTGAAATTGCGCTGATGATGGTGCAATTTGATGAAACCCTGACACGAAAACAAATAGAAAAGATAGCATTGATTTTCACAAAGTATGATTTAAAAGGTGAAGCCATTAATGAATCGTCGCTCAAAAGAGCATTACGCCGAGTGGATATTATTCCTAAAGAGCTGGCGTTGATGCAAGCTGCTAATGAATCCGCTTGGGGCACGTCACGATTTGCGCGAATTGGATTAAACTTCTTTGGTCAGTGGTGTTATACAAAGGGCTGCGGTATGGTACCCAGACGTAGAGAAGACGCCGCAGATCATGAAGTTAGAGCATTTCAGTCGGTACGGGCTGCGGTTAAGTCGTACTTTAGAAATATCAACACCAATGATGCATACAGAGAGTTGCGTTTGGTACGAGCAGAGCTGCGAGCTCAAAAAGCACCGATTGATGCGACAGTATTAACAAGTGGCCTGTTGAGTTATTCAGAACGTGGTGAAGACTACGTGAACGAACTTAACGACATGATTAGACATAACCGAGCGTATTTTGATGAAGAGTAAGATTGTATTTGTCCTGATAATGGCACTTTGGAGTGCGATAGCCTCTGCTAACACGGTCACCTTTGCATACGATAGTTTTTACGACAGATTAAAAGTAGTAAATAAAGGCGATTTTGAATTTGCACGTGTGGGTTTTTACCTTGTCGATACAGTGAGCATGCAGCCATGCAAAATCACCAAGGGGAATATTGTAACCGAAGAGGCCAGTTTTCCATTATCGTATACCGATGAAGCACAACTATTGCTTCCATTTGACAAAGAATTGGACAAAGACAAAGCAAAAGTGTTGATTGAAACAAAGAGTGGACACTCGGACTGTCAGCTAAAAATGCAGATTGAAGCCGAGTTATTTAATACGACATCTCTAAGCAGATCTGACCTTTATAAAATGCAAATGGAATTTGAGGAGCTGTTGGCTGATCTATCGGGTTTCTTTATTAAAAACTTGCTATCATTTTTGCTACCAGAGCAACAAGGGGTCATTGTAACCTTTGACCATACTCAAAAAGTCACTGATGCCGCTATGCAGTGTGAATCGCAAGTCTGTCAAATCACTGTTCCTAAAACATGGCTTAATGACAATACACATTTTGCTGACTCTGCTAATGTGCAGTCAGTACAACCTTGGCTAGCATTATAATTAGTCTATTATAATATGAAGTAACGTCTTTAGACTTTAGTCGTAGCTCTTCAAGCTGGCTAAATTTATTAGATGTTACTTCATCCTCGCGTTTTTATATGTCAAATTTCCTCTTTACGACCTTTAATCCTTCTTTTGGCAATAATTCAGGCTGGAAAATAGTTTGGTATATTCGTCGCATTTTTCTGTCGTCACATCCCTAAATTGGAAACTTTCTGTTAAATAAATGCATTGTTAAAGTTTACGTGGTGTGCTAATAATGTTTTGATTATTAAAAAAACTACAGTGTAATTATTAACTTAAGGGGAAACAGGATGACCTATAAATTACCACTCAGTGCGCTTTCAATTGCTATTTTAATTGGCATGAATCAACAAGTTAAGGCTGAAGAAACAACGCAAGTTGAACGTATTGAAGTGACCGGCTCTCACATAAAAAGAACAGACTTAGAAGGCCCGTCACCAATCCAAAGTTTATCGGCTGCTGATCTAGCATCAACAGGATCAACGGACCTTATTGGCGCACTACAGAAACTACCAGTTTCAGGAACGGGGACTTTTAGTACGCAAGGTAACTCAAGTGATGACACCGCAAATGGTGGTTCAAGTGTGGCGCTAAGAGGACTTGGGGCCTCATCAACTCTTGTACTGATCAATGGTCGTCGCGTTGCAGTGAGCCCATTTGCAAAAGATATTGAAACTTCGTTTGTTGACTTAAATACCATTCCGGTTTCATCGGTTAAGCGTATAGATATTCTAAAAGATGGCGCTTCAGCGACTTATGGTTCTGATGCGGTAGCTGGTGTTATTAACATCATTCTTCGTGACGATATAGATGGTTTTGAAGTTGCGGGTAAAATCTCTGATACCGCAGATGGTGGTGCCGAAGAACAAAACTTTACTCTTCTTTGGGGGTCGTCAACACAAAATGGCCACCATAATTTCTCATTAGATTACTTCAAGCGCGGTCACTTAACGTATGCAGATCGAGATTATACGGCGTCTGCTGATCAGCGTTTTCGTGGTGGTAATAACTCATTAAGCTCTGCAGGTGTGCCAGGAAGCGTAGAGGTAATGAGAAGTATGCTCACAGACGAGCAGTGGGCGAGATTACCTGTTGTTCGTGTTGAAGACGATGGTACTCAAGTTAGGCAGACTATCTTTACTGATGTATGGGGAAATGATACGTGTGACCCTGCTTTAGATATTGGTGATATCTGTCGCTATGATTATGCGCCACACATGACCGCAATCCCATCGACAGAGCGTATTAGCTTTAACTATAACGGCGTACAAGAAATCACCGATGGAATTGAAGGTTTTGCAGAAATCTCTGCACAGCACTCCTCAACCTTCATTCAAGGTGCAGGTAGTCCAAGTTTTACAGAACTATTTATGGATGGTGATAACCCAAATCACCCATTGTTTAACGACCCAGACCATTTCTTACATGGTGTAGATATTTCCATGCGTCGTCGTACGGTTGATATCGGTAACCGTAAAAAAGATGTTGATTCCGAATACTATCGTGCTGTTCTCGGTGCGCGTGGTGAATGGAATGCGTGGTCGTGGGAAGTTGCGTATTCTGCTATTCGTTCAAGTGCAGTCGAAAAAGGCTTTGATGGCTTTCCGAACAAACTAAGAGCGCAACAAGCGATTGATGAGGGCCTTTGGAATCCATTTGAACCAAGCACCAATACAGAAGCCGGTCTGGCGTTTTTTGAAACCACGACTACACGCTATGGTGCATCAACCATGCAATCATTAGACGGTACTATTTCAGGTGAACTATTTGAATTGGGTGCAGGCTACGTTGCAGCAGCGTTTGGTTTCGAACATCGCTACGAAAAAATCGAAGATAATCCTGATAGCCAATACATCAGAGGCGAAATCTTTGGTACTGAAGCAACACAAGCTAATGGTGATAGAGACAATACTGCGCTATTCGCTGAGTTTAGTGTGCCAGTACTGGATAATTTAGAGCTACAACTAGCGCTTCGTTATGAAGACTACAGTGACTTTGGAACAACAACCGATCCGAAAGTGGCATTTCGCTGGACACCAATTGACAGTGTTGTAGTTCGAGGCTCTTGGGGAACTGCATTTAGAGCACCTTCTCTTGTGCAGTTACATCTAGGTAGAACTGACGAATCACCAAGTGTGATAGACCGCGAACGTTGTCGTCAAACAGGTGCCGATGATGATTGTAGTCCGTATGAATACACCGCGATTGTATCTGGTAACAAGAATCTTCAACCGGAAGAATCAGAAAACTACAACTTAGGTATTGTGTGGCAGGCAACCGATGACTTTAGCATCGGTGTGGATTACTGGAACTATGATCAAGAAGATCTTATTAAGAAGATAGGTGCACAGAAGTTAGTTGATTGTTGTGGTACTGATCCTAATTTGGTGGTGCGTGCGCCTAATCAAGGTAGCACACTTGGTCGTATTCTGACTATTAACGACACTTTTGTTAATATTGGTGGTCGTGAAACAGACGGTTTCGATGTTAACTTAGCCTACGCATTAACTACTCGTGAAATGGGCGAGTTTAAGTTCAATTACAACATAACTTACGCACTTAACTTTGAAGAGCAGTCATTTGAAAGTGATGATCAAGGTAACACATTCAATGTCGCAGAAGATCTCAATGGAGAATACCAGCATCCACAGTTCCGTTGGACCGCAGGCATGGACTGGGCTAAAAACGATTGGCTTGCAAATATCAGCGTAAACTATGTTGATTCTTACAAAGATCTAGCTGACAGTGATGGCAACAAGTATGAAATCGATTCTTGGACTACGGTTGATACAAGTGTCAGTTATATTGGTGTAGAGAAGCTGACAGTAACACTAGGTGCATCGAACTTGTTCAATGAAGAAGCGCCGCTAGCGCCTTCAGAGTCAATGGGTATTGATAATAAGACACACAGTATCCTTGGTCGTCAAGCTTATGTGAAATTTGCTTACCAGTTTTAAGCTACATTAACTCTTCCCTCCAGAGGCTTGGAGGGAAGCTTCCCCAAAAAAGTTAAATCTTTGACTATGGTCAGTTGACCTTTATGATCTAATTTCTATTTCCAGTTTATGTGTTGTTCGTAATATCCGAGTTACTGCATTTTCCTTTAAGAAACAGTGCAATGTAAACTTTATTTGTAATAAGCCCAATCACATTAATACCAATTGAATTAGTTCTCTAATCAATTTGAAGGGTGAAATAGCATATTAGTTTCGTTAAAAATTTCTCATTTAGAACAACTAAATAGCAAAACTTTTGCCTTGCCTATATGGATATAGGTACCTTAGCGGTAGCAGGACGCGAGAGCGGTGCTACTAAAGCTATTTCCCCGCTTCAAGATAGATCATTTACTTAATACAACTGGTATAAATCGACTATTTCTTTACTTATGGTAGGGGGTTAAAAGAGGTGTAAAAAGTGGCTTGCTAATTGCTTTTTAAAGTTAGGCTACCAATAAAACACAGGGGTTCATTATGGAGATCCAAGGAGTAGGGCAAATATTTGCCACATCAGGTAATAATAGCAACAAGTTAGCACAATCCGGTCTAGAAACGGATTCAGCCTTTAGCAGTTCTTCTTCATCGGTTGAGTCGCAAATAGAAAAACGGATTGATATGCACAATATATCTCCAAATGAATACAATATGCTAGTCCGTGCAGGCGTTGCAGATCTTCCTATTCCTATGGTTCTACCCAATGGGCGATTATACTTGGATGGACAACAAGGAAAAATGGGGGATGTCCGAACTGACTACATCGGGCAAATCGAGCAATCTATAAAGTATAGTAAGAGTATCGGCGATGTTAATCAGGCAAACTTCCTTGAAAATAGATTAGCGATTGTAAAAGAGCTTCATGGTAAAGATTATCTGCAGACAGAACATGCTTTAGGCCTTGATGTCATGGCTTAAATTAGTTTACCAATGAGATAGATAAGTCCCAAAAAATTCGAAATACGCGTTACAGCGGTGCATAATAGGCCGATTGGGGAGATGAAAATTTAAAAGGAAACACCGAATTAAAGTCGAGTGTTGGGTCTTATTTGATTCGATTTCTGCCTATATACAGCTCTGTTGCGGTATGGTTCACCTAAGTGTGCTTTGTTCATTGTTGCTCAACTTTTGCTTAGATTACTTGGCGGAAAGTCGAGCGTCGTGACCAAAACACACTCAGGAGAACGACAATCAAACAGCAAAGGTCCTATAGTGAGTACAGGCTTTATAAATTGATTGTTTTTATCAACTTAATCGGTTCACCATCAACGTCAAACTCACCCGTGATCTCAAGTAACCCATCCTTTAGCCCCCGTAGCTTATCTAGGTTAAAAGTTTTACTTTCATAAGGTGCAAAGGTGACGGGCAGTTGCCAAAGAGGCTCATCATTTTTGAATGAGTGGAATGGGGTAAAACCGACGCGTAATGTGCCACTCGATGCACCTGAATAGGGGCCGGTTAGCGTGATGGTTATATTGTCATGAATAGTGACTTCCATTTTTACGCCATCAAAAGACTTCTCTGGCGTTAGAAGAGATTTATGTTGTGTTAGTCCGTTCCAACGAATCACTAAGTTTTGAAAGGTATGTTTTGGCAATAAAATACGGTGTTCACCTGAAGCTAGAATTTTTTTGTGGTTACCGTAAGTTAGCGCAACATCATGGGTACTGGGGTTATTGACGTAAAGGTCGTGCGTTCCATCAGAAAAATAGTCCTGGATGTTGATACCACTTAGCGTAAAGAGCGCATCGTCGCCAAGTGTTGATTGCCATTGCTGCAGCAAGTGGTTGAGGGTTTTATGCTCAGTTTCCGTGACTGTCCTAGATTTCTGTTTGTTAAAGATTTCGCGAAGTGGGGTCATACAATCACTTAACTGAGCGCTATATTCCACACAAGTGTTAAAAGCTCTGCGAAGTAAAGGTGCATCGTTAAAGTGCCAAGGATTAGTGGTTTGTTCATTCGTGATCAAGTAGTCATGCGCAGCAAAGTACGGCGTTATTCTATGATTGTTATTTCGGCCAAGAAGACTTATTTTTTGCAAGCTAAGGTCTGAAACACCAATTTGGATCAACGGTAGCCTAGCCAATTGCTCATGGTGTTGTGTTTTCATTTTAATAATCAGTGTATCGTCCCGCTTTGAAAGCGTGAGCGCAACTTGATGATATAGCTTAATATCGTTGCGTAATTGCGGCAGCAGTGCGATAGACTTTGCAGGAAACAATGCTTGATTGCTTGAGACTGTTAACTTTACTCCGTCTTGAAGGGTAAATTGCAGTAGAGTGTCTTTATTGAAATCAATTTCTTTTGGTTTAACGCGTCCGAGACGCGCATCTAAGCTCTCGATTGTTAAATCAGCGATTAACGCAAAGCCAATTTCCCCACGTTTTATCTGCTCTGGTTCGAAGTCGATTAGTACTGCAACACTATGCCCATCAAGTGAGTTGATTAGAGGTGTTTTATCGGGGGCGGGAAAATCCATCACGACATGTGTAGAGGAAAAGTTTGGATGAATATCGAGACGATTAAGTGTTTTGCTTTCGGTATTTCTGAGCCAATATGCGGCACCGTTTTGCTCCCAAGGCCCATCGACAATATAAAAACTTGGCGTGGCAGAGCGCACAAACGCTGCAAACTGCTGTTCAAGCTGAGGCCAATCGGGGAAGGTCTGTTTTAAGAGTGCATTGGCAGTTGGCAAGGTGTTTTCAGAGTGAGGATTTGCGTCCATTAATTTGCCGATAAAGCGTTTAAAATATTGATATCGTTCAGGATCGCTCAATAAAAAATGTACGATAAAAAAGTTGAGCCCGCGTTTGAGTGATGGATCATCATTGATTGCTTCGAAAGATGGCTGTCCATTTTGGTGATATTGCTGTAAACCTAAGTGCAGATAATTCATTGGAGCGCGGTCGAAAACCATCACAGTTAGCTGCTTTTTATTTGGATCATATACGTGGCTTGCAATGGCATCTGCCATCCCCTCAGTGATCCAATTGGGTGCCCAAGTTGAGTGACCGTTCAGAGCCATATGAAACGCATGCATGGTTTCATGGATCACGATGTAGCGCTGGTGATGCTGACGATGACTCGGAAAGTTGTACCCTGCGCGGTTATAAAACATGGTTTCGCCACCAGCCGTTTTATGTACGCCTCGCAAAAAACCGTCGTCCAGCATGGCTTCTTTTGTACGTTGGCGTGAACTGCCATAAACGACAGCAATTCTCTTTTTATCAATCGCTGCAGGCGCCATACCAAACAATTCAACATAGTGAGGGTAAGACATTTCTAGTAATTCTAAATAGAGTTTTACTTTGTCCTCAGGAAAGTCACTTTTTAGCGCAAAATGTTTACTCACCCACCAGTCATACCCCCGCGAGTTAGCTATTTTTCCATCGCTATAAGTCAGCGGAATTTGTTTACCAACATGTTGGATATCAATGTGTCTCAACGTGCTGACTCGACCATTAACGCTTATTTCAGAGCGCATATCAGCGGGGCTTGGAATAGCGGCAATATCGCTTCGTGTAGTTTTACATCCGCTGAGTAAAGCAAGTATTGCAATTAGAGGAGCAAATACTAGCCGGGGCTTTTGGATAGAGGGTATTCGCCAATAAAAGGTATGGAATAGATAAAATAAAGACATGATACTTTTCTCTCGTTATTATTTGTGTATATTGTATGCAATATAAAATAACAAAGATAACAGGTATTGTCATTATGCAAAATCAGCAGCAGTGGTGTGAGCCAGATCTCAATGGAGCAAATCGGTCAAAGTCGTCTTCTGGGTTTGGTCGAACTTTTTACATCGCGAATATCATGGAAATATTCGAACGGCTCGCTTGGTATGGCTTTTTCGCTGTGTCATCAATTTATATGACAACCCCAAAATCACAAGGTGGTATTGGCTTTACTGATATAGAGCGTGGCGCCGTGCAGGGGATTATTCCCTTCTTTTTATATCTTTTGCCTGTTGTAACTGGTGCGCTGGGAGATCGCGTCGGGTATAAAAAGATGTTCTTTTTTGCATTTTTGGTGATGACACCAAGTTATTATTTACTGGGACAGGCACAGAGCTTTTGGCCGTTTTTTGCTGCGCTGAGCTTTGTTGCCCTGGGTGCTGCTTGCTTTAAACCTGTGGTTGTTGGCACCGTCAGCCACAGTACAAACGATGGTAATCGTGGCCTTGGATTTGGGATCTTTTATACCATGGTGAATATTGGTGGGTTTTTAGGTCCTTTGGTTGCGGGGTATATGCGCGCTATTAGCTGGGATGCGGTATTTATGATGTCGGCGATTTGGATTGCCATAAACTTTA
The DNA here is from genome assembly GCF_004103285.1 of Pseudoalteromonas sp. A757. Taxonomy (NCBI): domain Bacteria; kingdom Pseudomonadati; phylum Pseudomonadota; class Gammaproteobacteria; order Alteromonadales; family Pseudoalteromonadaceae; genus Pseudoalteromonas; species Pseudoalteromonas sp. A757. Next base: position 362,163 of record NZ_QNQN01000073.1, on the reverse strand, counting down.
TCCCCTTGATGTTATTTTACAAAGACCCGCAAACATTACCTAAAACCAAGCAATCTCCTACTCAAGTATTAAAAACGGCACAGTCGGTGCTGGGTAATACACGTTTAGCACTTGCGCTGTTTGTCGCACTGGCGCTATTGATGTCGGCAGGCGTTGGGTTTTCTGACTACAGTCAGGCGTTTACTTGGATTGCAATCTGGTTAGTAGTTAACTGGGTGTGGGACAGAGTACTCATAAATCGAGCGCCGACTAAAGCATGGTGGCAACAACCGATGAAGGTGAGTAACCTGCCGTTTGCGTTATATTTGCTGATCCTTGCAGGCTTTTGGACTGTGTATAATCAGCTGTTTTATACTTTACCTGTGTATATCCGTGATTATGCAGATACCCGAGATATATTGGCGTGGTTTGGCGATTCTGGCGTCGCGTTTTTAGCGCATGTTGATATTGATAAGTTAACTGCTGCTATTTTTACGCTGTTCAATGAGCTTAAGGAAAGTGGCACGGTATCCATTGAAACCATTAGGCTGGAATGGGTTCACCTCAAAGTGAATGTCCCCCATGAGCAAATACAGTTGATACTACAAACGCTAAATGCGCTTCATGATAATGGACAGGCTCTTTCACAGCACCAAGCGCAAGCCCTTGCTAAGCAACTCGTACAATATCGTCAAATCAATCCTGAGTATCTCATCAACTTAGACTTTGCAGCGATCGTGGTCGCACAAATTTTGGTGAGCTTTCTCTGTCAGCGATTTAGACCATTTTATGTGTTAGTCACAGGCTTACTGGTGATGGCGGTTGCGTTTACCGCATTACTTAGCGATAGCGACTGGTTAAGCGGTCAGCTCATTGTCACTGTCATATTGCTTATCGCGCTTGGTGAAATGCTTGCCTCTCCTAAAAGCCAAGAGTATGTCGCGAGTATCGCGCCTCAATCTCAAGCTGCGTTGTATATGGGATACTACTTTGTTTCTATGGCGCTGGGCTTCTTATTTGCTGGATTTTTATCTGGTTGGAGCTATAAAGTGTTAGTACAAGAAATGGCGGCACCTGAGTTAATGTGGGGGCTATTTGCCGCTATCGCGCTTATAACTGCCATTGCATTATTCTGGTTCAACAAAGTGATAATAGACAGAAAAACATAGCACTATTGAAATGGGAACAGTTATTGGTCGCGATCGGTTTGTTTGCAAGCCATATTCTCTCTACACTCAAGCAAAAAATGAGGAAGTAACATGAATAAAAAAATATGGATGAGCGCGGCCCTCTTTGTTTCAAGTAGTGTGCATGCACAAACGTATGTTTTAAATGCCGACTCTGCAATTGATGTGGTGTCAGGCAAGCTTATCTCACCTGCCACTGTGGTCGTTGAAGACAATAAAATTATTTCAGTCGGAAAATCAAATCGTAAAGCCTATCCAAAAGGCGCAGAGGTGATAGACCTAAGCGGTCACACATTATTACCCGGTCTATTTGATATGCATGTCCACTTAACTTCAGATGCTCATGTTCATGGCTACAAAAGGTTGCAACGTACCGCACCTCGAGCGGCAATTACTGGCGTTAGAAACGCCAAGCGCACGCTAGATGCGGGCTTTACGTCTGTTCGTAACCTCGGTGCTGCTGGCTATGCTGACATTGCGCTGCGAGATGCCATTATTGATGGTGATGTATCAGGCCCACGTGTAAATGCAGCAGGCCCTTCACTTGGGATCACTGGCGGCCATTGTGACAACAACCTCCTAACCCATGAGCATAAAGTCTTTTCAGAAGGGGTAGCTGATGGTCCCTGGGCGGTAAGGCAAAAGGTACGTGAAAATATTAAATATGGCGCTAACTTAATCAAGTTCTGTGCAACGGGTGGCGTACTATCTAAAGGCACTAAAGTGGGGGCTCAGCAATATTCTCAAGAGGAAATGACGGCGATAGTAACCGAAGCGCATCTACGTGGCTTAACAGTTGCAGCCCACGCACACGGCACGGATGGTATCAAGTCCGCAATTAAAGCAGGTGTGAACTCGGTTGAGCATGTCAGTTTTGTTGATGATGAAGCCATTCAGCTGGCCAAAGACAAAGGTACGTATTTCTCTATGGATATCTACAATACGGAATATATCCTTGGCGAGGGCGAAAAAGCAGGTATTTTGCCTGAGAGCTTGGATAAAGAACGTAAGGTCGGTGCAACTCAGCGTGCTAGTTTTACAAAAGCGGTAAAAGCAGGCGTGAATATGGTGTTTGGCTCCGACGCTGGCGTTTATCCTCACGGTGACAATGGTAAGCAGTTTAGCCGCATGGTGAAATTTGGTATGACTGAGCTACAGGCTCTGCAGGCCGCTACTATTAACGCAGCGACGTTACTCAAGCAAAACACACTATTAGGCTCGCTTGAGACGGGGAAACTTGCTGATATTATTGCGGTTAAAGGCAATCCGCTCAAAGACATTGGCGTGATGGAAAATGTCACTTTTGTGATGAAAGACGGCAAAGTAGAGAAGCAATAACCAAATGCTCAGCAGCTAATGCTTTTTTTAACAACTACGTCCTGACCTTTGAGGAACTGGCGATTAATTTTGGCATTATCCGCTGACAAACGAGCAAAAAAGGCGCACAATAGCAAGCGTTGCCAGACAAGGTATTTCATGATGGATTTGAAATACCTAAGTGCTTTTCTAAGACCCTAGAGTACTTAAGTATTATACTTTTAAGGGCAACATGATGAATACGCAACTTCCTAAAATCGTGATAGTCGGTGGTGGTGCTGGTGGTTTAGAGTTGGCTACACAGCTAGGACATAAACTCGGGAAAAAGCGCCAAGCAGAAATCTTATTAATTGATAAAAATCGTAGCCATATTTGGAAACCGCTGCTCCATGAGGTCGCGACAGGATCTATTGACGCTGACTTAGATGGTGTGGTTTATTCTGCTCATGCGGCAAAGCATTATTATCAGTTTCAACTCGGCAGTTTTAGCCACGTAGACTCAATCAATAACACCATCACGCTGAGCGAGCTAAGAGACGAACTCGGTCATCGTATTCTCCCAGAGCGACAAGTCAACTATGACTATTTAGTGCTTGCTATTGGTAGTATTAGCAATGATTTTAATACTCCAGGGGTCAAGGAGCACTGCTTCTTTCTCGATTCAAATCAGCAAGCTGAGCGATTTCAGCATGCACTTCTCGATAACTTTACACGCTTACATCAAGACGATGATCAGAAGCATTCGTTAACTATTGGCATTGTTGGTGGTGGTGCTACAGGCGTTGAGCTTTCTGCTGAGCTGTATCATGTGTCTGACATGTTGAAAATGTACGGGCTGAATAAAATGACTGCCAAACGCCTTCGTATCGATTTAATAGAAGCAGGTCCTCGAATATTACCAGCACTCCCTGAGCGTATTGCCAATTCAGCTAAACAGGAGCTTGTGAAGCTCGGTGTCACGGTGCGAGAAGGTACCCAAGTAAAGCAGGCAACTGAAGACAGTTTTATTACTAAAGAAGATGAGCAGCTAAAGGCAGACATCAAAGTGTGGGCTGCGGGGGTAAAAGCACCTGACTTTATTAAAGAGATTGGGCTGTTCGAGCTTACTCGCAATAATCAAATTAAGGTAAATCAATACTTACAAAGCAGTGTAGATGAGCATATTTATGTCATCGGTGATTGCTGCGCATTTACCCAAGCGGATGGTACTCAAGTGCCGCCGCGTGCTCAGTCGGCCCATCAAATGGCGCAATGTGTAGAGAAAAATCTAATTGCAACACTAAAAAATCAACCTTTACAAGAGTTTACCTACAGTGACCACGGCTCTTTAGTGAATTTATCTCGCTATAGCACCGTTGGGAGTTTAATGGGAAATCTAACCAGCAATAGCTTTTTTATTGAAGGTAAGATAGCGCGATTCATGTACATCTCGTTGTATAGAATGCATCAGCGCGCAATCCATGGTATCGCAAAAACTTTTGCACTATGGATAAGCGAAAAGGTGCTTAGAGTGGTACGGCCAAAAATGAAACTGCACTAAACCCAGTTTGATATGTTACTTAAAAGCCGACGAAGGTCGGTTTCAAATGTAAGCGTGCCATAATAATCTTGCTCAGCAATACAAACGCTACAATAAACTTCTAAGGTGAAGTCCAGTATGGCCGGCTCTATATTTCAATAAACGGCAGAAATTTGATTTGGAAGAGTAATTAATCACTTTGTTACTTTTGATTAACGAAATGGGTCGTGAAATATCTACTTTTACTCTAGTATGATTAATCATGCGATTAAAGGAGTAAAAATATGACTGAAGAGTTAGTAGAGATTGCGGAGACACCGAGGGATAAACTGGTGACAGCGGGAAAAAACTTATTTATTAGAAAAGGTTATAATCGCGTCACTACGAGAGCAATAGCTGAGCAGGCTGACGTGAACGTCGCTTTAATAAAATATTATTTTAGCGATAAGGCGGGTTTGTTTGAAGCGGTATTTCGTGAAGTTGCAGCTCCTTTACTAGGTTTACTTGAGGAAGTTAAGGTGTCACAGCTACAAGATGTATCGCCGATTATATTGACTCAGTTTGTTGAGAACTATTACCAAGTGATGAGCACTTACCCAACACTTCCGAAGATCATTTTGATTGCGTTACACGATACTCATTCTAAGGAGCATGAGATCATTAGACGGATCTTCTTGGAGCATGTGGAAGTTGGAGTAAAAATATTGAATTCGGCGTTTAGGCAACTCGTGCCATCGAAACCTATTCGTGTTGAGTGGTTATTGTTAACTTGCCTTAGTCTATCTTCATTTCCATTTTTAGTACCGCCCGTAATACAACCATTGCTGGGTATTGAGAGCAAAAACACTCAGCATTGGCAAGCGCTTGGTGAACATCAACAAGCCATCTTTAACGTGTTTCTCTCTCAAATTGCTGAACAGAAGACATCATGACGACACTATTCTTAATCATATTGGTTTTATTTTACAGATGAGTGTGAATAGCTGATAGAAACTCGAGAGTAGAATCCTCGGTATAATCGAATGACCTCTGGTATAGCCAAGCGGAGAATTGTTAGGGGTTATTCAACTTTGCTGTTTGGTTTTTGTTCTCTTGAGGGGTGCAACGCTTGACTTGCCGGTTAGCAATCTAACTAAGCAAAAGTTGAGAAACAATGAACAAAGCGCACCCAGGTGAACCCAAAGGACTGCGCTTGATTAGCATTTCTTTTGTGTTGCTCAACAAGGATGTGAGGTAACTTGGCTTTTATAAATACCAGTCAGATTGCCGGAAAAATAAACTTAAAAGATAAACTAAACCTAGTTGAGCTAATGAGAAATTATGGCAACAGCGTAGTAAAAAGATAAGCACTGGCAAAAACTTCAATATCAAAAGCATGAGCGCAGCTAGATTAGTTGTACAAATTCGTCGGTACTGATAACTTACGACGAAGTTTTGTTTTAAAAGGAAAATTTTGATGGACTTGCAATCTTTGGCTGTGTTTGCGGTGGCGTGTCTCGCGATTAACCTCATTCCAGGCCCCGATGTGATCTATATTGTGTCCAATACAATGAAGGGTAAAATGTCTGCAGGGTTAAAGGCTGCATTAGGCTTAGGCACTGGTTACTTCATTCATACTATTGCCGCTTGTTTAGGATTATCAGCAATTATTTTAAGCTCGGCCTTTGCGTTTACTGTGGTGAAGTGGCTTGGCGCTGCTTACCTAGTTTATTTAGGGATTCAGTCGTTATTATCGATGTGGCGTGGCGATAGTCAACTTCAGTTAAAACAAACCGAGGTTGCAACAGGCAATGTCTTTATGCAGGGGGTATTGGTAAGTGTTTTAAACCCTAAAGTGGCTTTGTTTTTCTTATCCTTTTTACCGCAATTTGTTGACCTTTCAGCACATTCCACTTCGCTGCAAATTTTAATGCTCGGCATGTTGTTTAGTGCCCTGGCGACACTTTGTAACTTGATTTACGCGGTAGCCGGAAGCTGGCTATTTAATCGTCCTAATGCTAAGCGGTACTCTCGTGCCCTTGAAGGTATCTCGGGCGTATTGCTGCTGGGATTAGCTGGAAAAGTTATCGCGAGCGAGAAGTAGAGTAATCAAAGGTGACTTAAAAAGGTAATCCAAAGTAATAGAGTTACACGTGGAAAAGTCTAAAATCTGGAAAGACAAGTCTGTTGAGGGTGTCGAGCTTTTATCAGCGCAATATACTAAATTTGAGTTTGCCAAACATTGGCATGATGAATTGGCTATTGGCGTGATAGAAGAGGGTGCTGAAGGTATTCTCTATGGCGGGCAAAAGTTGATTGTGCCTAAACACCACGTTGTTGCTATCAACCCTTCTGAAGTGCACACCGGATTCCCAGGTGTGCCAAGTGGATGGCGCTATCGAATGTTTTACTTTGATCTCGCATTTCTACAGCGACTTTTTGATAATATGAGTGTGCACTTAGCGCCCGTTGTTACTCGCACCATCATTGATGATAATCGTCTGTTTTTAGGTTTATTGCAGCTTCATCAAGCCATGGAGCAAGCCAGTTTCACACTGACAAAAGAGTCGTTGTTGCTGATGACCTTAGAAAAGGTGTTTACTCAGTATGGCTCAGTGACAAACCCTGAAAACACTGCTTTTATTGATACTCACAGCGTGTTTCGTGCAAGAGATTACCTTTTTGATAACTGGCAAGAAAATATTTCACTCGATGAGTTAGAGTGTTTAACGGACAGCACTCGGTTTCAATTAATTAAAGGTTTTAATTCTGCATTTGGCCTGACTCCACACCAATTCCTCCTGCAAATTAAAATCCAAAAGGCCAAGCTGCTGCTTGCTAAGGGCATGACGTGTGTGGACACGGCGCTAACCTGTGGCTTTTATGATCAAAGCCATTTTAGTCGTAACTTCAAGCGGGCATATGGGGTATCACCGTCTAATTATAGGTGCTGATATCTAGGCCTTTGGCTTAATTTCAATTTTGTACAAGAACATGCCTTGCGATTTCTGTACTTTGTGTGCTTTCACAAAGGAGAAGTTTCAACCATGAGTTTGTTTATCATTTGGTTTAGTGCCATGTTCCCGTTAGTTTTTAGTCCTGGACCTGCAAATATCGTATTTGCCGCATCAGGTGCGAACGTCGGAGTGAGGCGGTCATTAGGACTCTTGGCCGGAGTTGACGTAGTGTATATTCTAAAGTCGCTGCTGGTGGGGTATGGTCTTGGCAAAGTCGTTGAGTCTCACCCCGTGGCTTTGAATATTATGCAATTGATAGGTGCAATTTACCTCATATATCTGGCAACGAAGTTTTTTGCCGCGACTAAGAACACCCCAGCAAATGATAACAAAAAATTAGGTTTTATAGATGGAGCGTTGCTGCAAATATTGAATAGCAAAGGATGGGTATTAGTCTTTGTTATGTTTACGCTTTTTAGTGAGCAAGCAAATGAGACCTTCGGCGCGTTGGGCAATTTAATTCTGGTGTTGTGGCTTGCGATACTTAATATTTCGGTGCATTTGGTGTGGATTAAAGCTGGTGATTTGTTGGCGCGAGTGTCGAATGACCCAAATTATAATAAATGGTTGAATCGGTTTTACGGCGGCTGTTTGTATCTGGTCGCGGCTTGGTTAATTTTCGACAATGAAATTTGGCGCGAAGGTTTGACCTGAGCAAAAATAAAGGCTTCAAAATAGAAGCCTTTATTTGTATACAAGTATTAGGGTGATTACATCACTCGCATGCCAGGCTGTGAGCCCTCGTCTGGATTTAAGATGTAAATCTCTTTACCACCGGGGCCAGCGGCCAATACCATGCCTTCCGACATGCCAAAACGCATCTTACGAGGTTTTAGGTTTGCAACCATTACTGTTAACTTGCCGATAAGATCTTCAGGTGAATAAGCCGATTTAATGCCAGCAAATACCTGGCGCGTTTCACCACCTAAATCAAGCGTAAGTTTAAGCAGTTTATCTGCACCTTCAACATGCTCTGCGTTAGCAATTTTTGCGACACGCAGATCAACTTTGGCAAAATCATCGAATTCGATTTCCGCAGAGATTGGCTCTTTGGCAAGCGGGCTATTCGGATCTGCTGCTACAGATTGACCACCCACTTTCTTTTCAAGGCTTTCTTTAGACGACTCGATCATCGCATTCACTTTATCAAGCTCAACACGCTGCATTAGCGCTTTAAATTTATTGATCTCATGATTAACAAGAGCGTTGTTAACACTTTCCCAAGTAAGCTCAGTATTTAAGAAAGCTTCTACATTTTTCGCCATACCTGGAAGGATAGGCTTTAAATAAGTCAGTAGTACGCGGAATAGGTTAAGACCCATAGAGCACACTTGATGTGCACGCTCAAGCGTCTCTTCATTCTTTGCAAGCACCCAAGGCGCTTCGGCATCAATAAACTGGTTTGCTTTGTCAGCAAGGGTCATGATCTCACGCACTGCGCGGCTGTATTCACGGTTTTCAAAATGTGTCGCGATTGAATCCTTTGCAGCAACAAAGCTAGTTAATAGTGCTTCGTCCATAACAGAGCCGCTTAGCTTGCCGTCAAATTTCTTAGTAATAAAGCCTGCACACCGACTTGCGATGTTTACCACTTTGCCCACTAAGTCTGAGTTTACGCGTGCCGCGAAATCTTCTAAGTTTAGATCTAAATCCGTAACGCCGCTGTTTAGTTTAGCTGCATAGTAATAACGTAGATATTCAGGGTCTAAATGCTCTAGATAAGTACGAGCCTTTACAAAAGTGCCTTTTGATTTAGACATCTTAGCGCCATTCACGGTGACAAAACCGTGAGCGAATACGTTATTTGGTTTACGGAAATTAGCGCCATCAAGCATCGCAGGCCAAAATAGGCTGTGGAAGTAGATGATGTCTTTGCCGATAAAGTGATAAAGCTCGGCGTCAGATCCTTCACCCCAAAACTCGTCAAAGTTTAGGCCTTGTTTCTCGCAAAGGCTTTTGAAGCTTGCCATGTAGCCGATTGGTGCATCCAACCAAACATAGAAATACTTGCCAGGCGCGCCTGGTATTTCAAAACCAAAATAGGGGGCGTCACGGCTGATATCCCATTGCTGCAAGCCGTCTGCAAACCATTCGTCTAGCTTGTTCGCCATTTCAGATTGCAGACTACCTGAGCGTAGCCATGTTTTTAGCATGTCTTCAAACGCTGGTAAGTCAAAGAAGTAATGCTCTGAGTCTTTCAAGATGGGTGTCGCACCAGACATCACTGATTTTGGCTCAATTAATTCTGTTGGGCTGTAGGTTGCACCGCAGGCATCACAGCTGTCGCCATTTTGATCTTCAGACTTACAAGTCGGGCAAGTGCCAGTAACAAAACGATCTGGTAGGAAAATGCCTTTCTCTGGGTCAAATAACTGTGAAATCGTGCGCTTTTTGATATAGCCTTTTTCGTCTAAACGAGTGTAGATTAGCTCGCTTAGTTCACGGTTTTCGTCACTGTGTGTGCTGTGATAGTTATCAAACTTGATATTGAAGTCTGCAAAGTCACGCTGACGCTCAATACTTACCTGCTTAACCATTTCTTCAGGCGTGATACCTTGCTTCTGTGCATTTAGCATGATTGGTGTGCCGTGCGCATCGTCCGCACATACATAATAGGCTTCATGGCCTTGTAGCTTTTGGAAGCGAGCCCAAATATCGGTTTGAATATATTCCAGCAAGTGGCCTAAGTGTGTGGGGCCATTTGCATATGGTAATGCACTGGTAATGAGAATTTTTCTCTTCGTCATAACGATTCCATGAATTTAGCGCGATCTTTCTAATTGATGGTGTTGAATTGGTTGATTATTCACCGAGTTAACACTTGAATGGACAAGTGTGCTTAGTGACTCACCTTAGTTCAGACCATGAACCGCGAATTGACTGGTTTTAATGAGTTGAATGTTACATAATTCCGTGGCTATTTTCATCACCCAGAGGAGTTTAATTTGTATGTTTGGACTGGAAAAATGGTTTGCCAAGGGAAAAAACACCAAACAGGCAATCATTGAGCTTTTAAATGGTTATCGTAGTGCCGCATTACCAGTGGGCATTGATGCAAACTGGGTGATCAAAACACAAGAATCAAAGGCGCAAATTCAAGTACAAATTAATTTCCCATTTGCCATCCAATGCGACCAAGATGTTGCTAGTTATCTACAGCAACACTTAGGCAAGCCCGTTGAGGTGACATCGAAAGTCGTCGTTGTCGGCAGACCAAAATTTAAAGCCATTAAACATATTATTCTTGTTGCCTCAGGTAAGGGCGGAGTGGGAAAGTCTACCACTGCGATTAATTTGGCGTATGCGCTACGTGCTCAAGGCGCGAAAGTCGGTGTGCTAGATGCTGATATTTATGGCCCTTCGCTACCTAGTTTACTGGCTCTTGAGGATGAAAAACCTCAGGCGAAAGATGATAAAACCTTACTACCAATTGAAAAGTCGGGCATTAAAGCCATGTCTATTGGCTTTTTAGTCCCTGCAGAAGACGCCACTGTTTGGCGCGGACCAATGGCTTCTCAAGCGCTTACTCAATTGTTAAATGAAACGGATTGGGGCGAGCTGGATTATCTGATTGTTGATATGCCACCAGGCACAGGAGATATCCAACTCACTATGACGCAAAAAGTGCCAGCCAGTGGCGCGGTGATTGTCACCACTCCTCAAACATTGGCGCTTGCAGATGCACAGAAGGGCATCGCGATGTTTGAAAAAGTGCAGCTCCCCATTTTAGGTTTGGTCGAAAATATGAGTTACTTCAATTGTGCGCAATGTGGTAGCCGCAACCATATTTTTGGTCACTCTGGTGGCACCACGTTGGCGAGTCGCTATGGTGTGCCTTTACTTGCGGAAGTACCGCTTAACGACCAAATTAGAACAGCAACAGAGCAGGGCGAAGATATCATTGCCGCGACCCGTGAGCCTAGTTCAGAAAGTAAGACTGACAATCATGGTATAGCAGATCACTATGTTGATTGTGCCCAACTGGTTGCCAGTATGTTATATTACCAATCAGACTCAACATCGGGTGTTGAGATTGTGATGACGGAAGACTAAGAATGAGATTATCGGATACCCATATTCGAGAAGCGATCGAACAACAACGCATAATCATCGAACCGACCCCAAAGCCTGATATGATTTCAGGCGTTACCGTGGATTTAAGACTGGGTAACAAGTTCAGAGTGTTTCAGGACCATGCCGCGCCTTACGTTGATCTCAGTGGTCCTAAAGATCAGATCAATGCCGCGATGGAATCCATCATGAGTGACGAAATTGTGTTAGAAGATGGCCAAGCGTTTTTCTTGCACCCTGGTGAGCTTGCGCTGGCAATGACGTATGAAAAGGTAACGCTACCTGCCGACCTTGTTGGTTGGTTAGATGGCCGCTCGTCGCTGGCAAGACTTGGTTTAATGGTTCATGTTACTGCGCATCGTATCGATCCCGGTTGGTCTGGAAACATCGTATTGGAGTTTTACAACTCCGGTAAGTTACCTTTGGCACTTAGGCCAAATATGAAAATAGGTGCGATGAGTTTTGAAACGATGACCAGTGCCGCGCAATTTCCTTATAACGAGCGCAAAGACGCCAAATATAAGGATCAAACTAGTGCGGTTGCTTCACGTATTAGTGACGACAGTTAATGGAATACTTTGGCGGATGGATTGGCGCGCTAGTCGTTAGCCTACTATAAGCAAATTTGACCCTTATGTTTGGAATAACAACGGCTAGAGAACAAGTTGTTATTCCAATCTTAAAATTAAATATTAGACCTCCTATAACGGCACACCACCTTTACATTTTTGAGCTCACACCAAATCAGTCATAACGATTTAAATTCAATAATATTTTTGCATTTGCTTTGATCCAAACCATACTTACAACAATACGTTTTTATGTTGTCGAACGATACATCATGTAAATGGCTACAGAAGACAAAGTGAATACGTGTTGGCGCGAGAATGACGTAGCCTACTGATTTTCAATGGAATTTAATTAATAACCGTGAGGGTTAGTGTTTTTCTGAATGATAACGCTTGGTTCTTTGGATAATGAATAGGCTAATAAATCACCGTCAAAGTGACTCAAGGAGAATGGGTATGTGGCTTAGCACTGCTAGGTATGTCACGTTGATGTTTATGATAATTGTGAGCTGTACTTTTGCGATGTCGGCTTCTGCTGAAACGCAGTTGGCTGCAAAAAATATAGAAGCAAGACCACTAGTTTCGGTAGGTTACGGTGACTTTGCCGAAGCCCAATTTAGTGAATCGCAAGAGGCTGTAATTATTCCGAAGGGGGTGGCTGTTTGGCTTCGAGTCACGAATCTTATTTATGCTGATTCGTCAGGCCAAGTGCTAACAGTTTCACGTCCATCTATGGGCAGTGTTGAGTTTTTTACCACTGACTCTACTGGAAAATTAATTCAAATTTCCAATAGTAATAACCATACATCATTGAGACATTTTTCACCCCATTTGGTGATTGATACCAATAGCCATGTTGAGCCGTTAATCGTTAAAGTTCAATCACCTTATGTTGCCGTGTCGCGAGTGAGCATTGAACCCTATGAAGTGTATATCAAAAATACCAATGCTCATTTATTTTTAACTGGGCTATTTCTAGGGGTGATATTTTTACTGAGTATCTTTATGCTCAGTACCGGTGTTATTTCGAAGCGCCTAAGTCTGCTTTCGGTTAGTGGCTATTTGCTGTCATTAGCCTGCTTGTACGTAGCTCATAAAGGACTTGCGGATATCTTTTTTAGCTACCAAAATAGTATTCATTTTCTACATTACAGTGGCAGCTTTGTGTGTTTTTCACTTGGCTTCACCCTTTTGTTTTTTCATCACTTCCTCACCAAAAATAGGCTTGAACGAAAGACGAAGCTAATCATCAAGACGACTGCCCATGTTTATTTATTAAGCGGTATCGTCGTTGCATTTGCAAAAGTGGATTTACCGCTTGCTTTGCAATCAATTATGGTTATCGGGGCAATCGCGTTAATTATAATGATTCTGGTAAGCCAAGATAAAGACAGTCGCAAAGAAGTCTATTTCTGCTGCGCAATTTGGTCTCCCATGGTGGCGGTATTAATTGGCTTTGCAGGAAGTCAATTGATACAGCCAAGTGAGCAAATATCAGCCGTAAACTATGTATTGATCAGCCTGCATTTAATGTTGTTACTCCTGTTTGTGGTTTGGCATGATGCAGAAAAGCGGCGCATGTATATTCATTATGCTGAGTATGATAAAGAGACTTCACTGCCCAATAAATTCGCCCTGTTTGGCTCACTCGCTAAGCTTGAGGAGCAAAATAAAGCGCATACCCTAGTGCTCTTTAAACCACTTATCCTACCATCAATAAGGTTGAGCTTTGGTTTAACTTTTGCAAATCAGCACATCAATAAGCTATTTAAAGAGGTTTCCGAACAGATCAATACTTATGGTAGCGCTGCAGTTGCAAATAAAGGAGAAACACCAATTTATCGTCTCGAAGATCAAGTGTTTGCCATCGTGCTTGACGGTAAAATTGAAGTCAGTCAAGTTGAGCAATATGTATGTATTTTATCTTCCGTTTTTGAAGAAGGAATTGGCTATAAGGGCACGCAAATAGTAGATAGTTTAGAAGTAGGTGTGGCGAATTATCCAATGCACGCAAAATCTACTGAAAAGCTGATCCAGCGCGCACTGCAGGCACTGAATACTAAATCGCATAATGGTCAACGCTGGCATTTATTTGACGTTGAAAGTTCTATTTCCACTGAACGACATTTAAAGCTCACCTCATTTCTCAAAAGTGCGATAGCGCATGAGCAGTTTAGTTTGTTTTTTCAGCCACAGGTTGACCTTGGGACCGGGAGGGTGTTCGGCTCGGAAGTATTACTACGGTGGCTCCACCCTGAACTTGGTTACATTCCACCTGACGAATTTATTCCTATCGCCGAGTCTTCAGGGCAAATTTACGAAATCACGGAGTGGGTGATCGAGCATGCACTGCGTTATCAAGCCGAGATAACAAAGCTATTGCCTGAACACGTTATTTCGATAAATGTATCTGGTCGTGATTTAAGTCGAAGAGAGTTGTCGGTACAGCTCATTACACTTATCAATGAGCTTTCGTTAGCACCTTCACAGATTATGATAGAGATCACAGAATCTGTCACAATAGGAAATGAAGCCGAGCTTAAAGGGGTGTTAAATGACTACCGTTCAATCGGCGTAAAAGTAGCGATAGACGACTTTGGTACTGGATATTCCTCACTTGCATACCTGAGTAAGCTTGGATTTGATGAGCTTAAAATTGATAAAAGCTTTGTGATGGATATTGAGACATCCAAAAGTAATCAAAGTATTTGTAAGGCAACTTGTGATATGGCACACAGTTTAGGATCAAAAGTGGTGGCTGAAGGGGTTGAAGATATCAATAGCTATATTCGTTTACAGGCCTATGGCTGCGACTTTGCACAGGGCTATTTTATTTCACGTCCGTTACCGTTTAACGAATTTAAGAGTTGGCTAAGTAAAGTCACCTATGCCGGCGATATAAAATCTTTCCTAGTTCGCTGAAGTAGTTAAAAATGGGCTTAGCGCAGCGTGTTCTATGTTCACTCGTCGGGTAAATTCCCAGCTTTTCTTGCTCAGAATCTTTAATTCCTGCGGCCAAGAATGAATTTGATATATCGCTGTGATAGGCAATAATGGCCTCGAACATTCGAGCGGTTAATTCCTCGGGTAGTGCGTAATAAATTTGTCTATTTGCGCTATCAGCAATCTTAGCGGTATGAAAAAACCGATTTGGCTTTTGATGTTGTTCATCTAAAAAGGTATGCGCAAAGAAAGTTGCTAAGGCATTGTTCAATGGGTGTCGTACGGTCTCAGTAGAAAGTAGCCAAGCAGATGATGCAAAAGGTTTCTTTGGCTGTGTTATTAAATGCTGGCAAATATAGTGGTCAAAAGCATGCCACCATTCATGGGCGAGTGCACCACCACCGGCATTTTTTGCCAAAGCGAGTGTTCTGGTATTTGCGGCATAATGCGCTTGAACACCTTGTTGACCGCCTGTACCAAAGGCAAAGTGAAGTGTTCCCCGAAGGCCTATGACTTCAGGTGGTACCTGTAATATTTGGGCTAGATCTGCAAGAGCATCATAAATTAAATTGGCGGATAAACGGGTTTCTTCGGGCGTAACCCAATTACCAATGGTCATGGTTTTAAAGCCAAAGGTCTGCTTGATTTCACTAAAATCCACTTGATCGCCGAATCGATAATCGGGTCCGTGGCGAGCATATCCACGCTGTAGTCTAGAGCTTGGCATTTTCTTCCTTCAATACCTAGCCTTAACATCATCAGGCATGAGCTTCATCTGTTCTTTCACCATGCCTGCTTGAAGCTTATAGAGATCCGCAGTTTCGCATTGATCTACAATCTCGAGAAATTGAGCTGCCGCTTCAAGTGTTGATAAACTGTATTCATGTTTAGATTTACGAATAGTATATTCACTCGCATTTACCGAATCGAACTGAAAACTGGGCAACTGGCTTAGCCACGGGTTGAGATTATAAAGCTTAGTGGCTTTCTTCCACGTACCATCCAATAAGATGATAGCATCAAGCGTTTGATCGAAGTTATATTCTGTAGTTAGGGTTTTGGCATGGCTGCTTGGGTATAGCACAGCGACGTGATTTAAGCGGCAGAAGTTAATTAATTCCTCAAAATCAGCGGTATTTTCTCCAACATAAAGCGTAAACCTATCTAACTGCAAGGCGAGTAGCTTTGCTGTATTTTTGGCAACTTTTACTTCGCTTGGGTGCTGCATGATAATAACTTGGGTTGTATTTGATATTGTGTTTCCAATATAGCTGCAAACGCAAGTGTTTGTGGGAAATCGACAGACTGGACAGGTATTACGTTTCATGATTGATGAGGCATTTTTTAATTTAAGTCACATTTTATCATATCTTGCCTGTATTTACTTTGCACAAGAAACCAGATTTGGCTAGCATAAGTAATAGAATATTAAACTTAAGGAAAATTATGAGCATCGTGATAGATGAAAGTGCCTTAGAGAACATGCAAATGTTACTGGGCGAGCAATTCGAAGATACGGTTCATTTTTGTTGTTCGGAATTCGAGCGGTTAGAATCGGAGTTGATGCTGAACTTGAATCAGGATCAAGAAGCTGCTATTCGTCATGCTCACAGTTTGAAATCTAATGCTGCTCAATTTGGGGCTGCTAGTTTGAGTGAATTGGCAAAGGCGATTGAGCACGCCCTAATTCATGGCGAGGCGGACATTGTCGATGACTCAATTGCGAAGCTAGCAGCGCAAGTTGCAGGTTCAAAAGCTAAATTACAGCAGTGGCTGGAAGTACATTCTTAAAATTAACGTAATCCAAAGTGTAAAGAATGAGGTCGTGTATACGGCCTTTTTTAACCTAGTGTTGTGAATAGGCCAACTTATCTTAATACTTGCTTAATTTGAAGGAGCAATTCTGACATCAACTGTGTTAAAAATTTCTCGCTGAGAACAAACAAATAGCAAAATTTTTGTTTGGTTATCGATAGAACTTTCCCGTCTCAGAACGGATCACTTAATTAAGCAAATCGGTATTACTTGTCCCACCCTATCAACTTCATTTTATACGTTTCTTTTTTGCAGCATAAAAAGTTATCACAAGCATAGAATTTAGACGGCATTGTGATATATGCTTGAGCAAAATGAGGGGGTTATAGATGCTACAAATAACAAAAAGTAATAAGCTAAACGGGGTGAGTTACGATATTCGTGGTCCAGTGTTGGATCAAGCAAGAAAAATGGAAGACGAGGGCATGAAAGTCCTCAAATTAAATATTGGTAATCCGGCGGCATTTGGCTTTGATATGCCAGAAGATATGCACCGAGACATTATAAAAAACTTATATTCTGCGCAGGGGTATTGTGACTCAAAAGGATTATATTCTGCTCGAGTTGCCGTATACCAATATTATCAGCAGAAAAGCTTTCCTAATATTAGTGTTGATAACATCTTCATTGGCAATGGTGTCAGTGAATTGATCCAAATGACCGCACAAGCTTTACTCAATGATGGTGACGAGGTGTTGATCCCCGCACCGGATTATCCGTTATGGACTGCTGCCGTTAAACTATCTGGCGGTAATCCAGTGCATTATCTTTGTGATGAAGAGCAAGACTGGTTTCCAGATATCGAAGATATCAAGCGTAAAATCACGAGTCGTACCAAAGCGTTGGTGCTGATCAATCCAAACAATCCGACCGGTGCGGTATATGACAAAGCATTGCTTGAGGCATTAATTGACGTTGCCAGAGAACACAAGCTATTAATACTGAGTGATGAGATCTACGAAAAGATCTTATATGACGGTGCGGAGCATTTTTCAATAGCAAGTCTTTGTGATGATATACCAGTTATCACTTTTAACGGCTTAGCAAAAACCTATCGTGCGGCCGGGATCCGCATGGGTTGGATGGTGATCAGTGGTAAGCATTCAGTGATGCAGGATTTGATTACAGGCTTAGAAATGCTCGCCTCTATGCGATTATGCGCCAATGTTCCTGCACAGTTCGCCATTCAACAAGCGCTTGGAGGCATACAATCCATCGACCAACTCATTGAACCGGGTGGGCGCTTGTATGAGCAGCGTGATATTGCGTTTAAAGGTTTAAACGATATTGAAGGGATAAGCTGTGTAAAGCCAAAGGGCGCACTTTATGCGTTTCCAAAAGTGGACGTGAAACGGTTTAATATTAAGAATGATGAGCGCATGGTGCTGGACTTGCTCAAAGAAGAAAAAATTCTACTTGTCCACGGACGCGCTTTTAACTGGCCTAGTGCCGATCATTTTAGATTAGTGTTTTTGCCACATAAAGATGATTTACAGCCCGCAATGGATAGAGTAAAGCGCTTTTTTGCACATTACAGTCAGTAATATCTTGTAATACAAATTAGTCTTAGTACTTGCTCAATTTGAAGGAGTAAATCTGACGCTAACTGCGTTAAAAATTTCTCATTTAGAATAACTAAATAGCAAAATTTCGCCCGGTTATCGGCAAGATTTTCTCGCCTCAAAATAGATCACTTAATTAAGCGACTTGGTATAAAAAAGCTCGGAAATTTCCGAGCTTTTTTGTGGGCTAGTAATTTGTTACTTAGTGAGTATTGGAATGTAGCTCTGATATCGCTTGTTGGCTATCGGCCGAGTCTTTACCTTTAAACCATTTGCGGCCAACCCGTTTAACATCTTCAAGTGCCACATATTGACAAGGGATCAGCACGAGGGTTATCACTGTGGCAAATAACACGCCAAACGCAAGTGATACAGCCATTGGAATGACTATTTTAGCTTGTAGGCTAGTTTCCATTATGATCGGTACAAGCCCGATAAAAGTAGTCAATGATGTGAGCAAGATTGCTCTAAAGCGTTTACAACCGGCCTCGACGGCCGCGGCTTTTAAATCGATGCCTTGTTCGCGTGCTTTATTTACAAAATCAACCATAACCAAAGAGTCGTTTACTACAACCCCTGCCACGGCAATAATTCCGAAGAAAGACAGGCTACTCATTGTCATACCCAACACCATGTGACCAAACACTGCGCCAACTACACCAAATGGGATCACAGACATGATAATCAGCGGTTGTGAATAAGAACGTAATGGAATTGCCAGTAGTGCGAAGATAATCATTAATGACAGGGCAAAGTCACGAATTTGCTCAGCAACACTGTCCATTTCTTCTTGTACGCGACCCGCCACTGCACTTTGAACGCCAGGGTAGTTCTTTAATAGACTAGGAAGATATTCGTCACGAACCTGTTTTGCTATCTCAAATGGTTGTGCGATTTCTGTATCAACTGATGCCCAAACATTAATCGTGCGTTTGGCGTTTTCGCGTCGAATTCGGTTAACACCGTCTACCAATTTCACATCAGCCACTTCTACCAACGGCACTTCTGCACCTTGAGGAGTTAGAATACGCACATCCTGAATATCACTAATGGCATCACGGTGTTCTTTAGGGTAACGGATCATCACTTTGATCTCTTCTCCATCACGTAAAATGCGCTGTGCTTCAAGGCCGTAATAGCTAAAATTTACTTGAGATGCGACATCCGCCAACGTAAGCCCAAGGCTGTACGCCAAAGGTTTCAGCTCAAGTTGTACTTCATCGGTTGCTGATTGCATAGAGTCGTTGATATCACCAACGCCTTCGATAGTTGCTAACTTGTCTTTTAGTTTCTGTGCGACTTCACGAAGTTCTTCTTTGTGTTTACCTTCTAACCTAAAGCTAATGTCTCCGTCGTCACGGCCACCATTCATAATGCTATCTTGAATGTTTAGCGATTTAACACCTGGCAGTGCAGGCATTGCATCACGCCAGCGGGCGCTGAGTGCAAAGGTATCGATTGGACGCGCATCTGGCTCAACCAAGATCACCATGATATTTGCGCTTGTGCGGCCGTTCATGTTTACCATGTAATCACGGATCATTTTTTTGCCGTACTCAGTCTCAATTTCTTTGTCGACACTCAGTACCATTTGCTCGATTTTTTGAATTGACTCAAGTGTCGCGTTTTCTGACGAGGATAAGTTCATATCGATCGAGATACGTGGAAAATCATGGGGGATTTTTGGGTTAGCAACAAACTTCACTAGGCCACCAGCAAACATCCCGGCGCTGATAATTAAAATAGTTAAAAAGCCAACGATAACGGTATAACGGTAGTGAATGCAGCGCACAATGAATGGGCGATACGTGTTTTCAATGAAAGATTGAAGGCCGCTATCCATTTTTTCTCTGAGGCGGTGGAACGGATTTTTAGGGTTGCTTGGTTTGTCTTTCATCGCAGCTAAATGCGCAGGTAAAACCAGCTTAGACTCAACCAAAGAGAATAATAGGCACAGAATTATTACGCCACCAATAGCTTTAGAAAATGCTGCCGTTGGGCCGGTTGCTAATGTTTGCGGCAAGAAAGCAGCAACAGTAGTAAGCACACCAAAAGTGGCTGGGATAGCAACACGTTTTACGCCACGAACGACATTATCGAGGCTATGACCATGTTTTTCTATTTCAGCATGGGCGGATTCACCGACGACTATCGCGTCATCAACGACAATCCCCAACACCAAAATAAAGGCAAACAGTGAGGCTAAGTTAATCGTTACGTCTAAATAGCCCATTGGCATCATTAAAAATGCACCTAAGAAGCTAACTGGCAACCCCATCATTACCCAAAATGCTAAACGCACACGTAAAAATAGAGCAAGCATTAGCATAACTAATACCCCACCTAACGCCATATTTTCTAACATCATGTTAAGGCGGCCATTAAGGTAATAGGTCAAGTCAATAAAAGGTTCAAGTTCTACGCCTTGTGGCAGTGAGCCTTTCTTGGCCTCAAGATAGTTCTTAATGATATCTGCAACTTTGGTGATGTCTTGGTCTTTTGACGCGCTAACTTCATACACCAGTGAGTTCTTGCCATTGTATTTAGAGTATTGAAGTCCTTCCTCAAAGCCATCGTTAATGATAGCGACGTCGCCTAAGTTAACCTGTGCGCCATCTGGTAGTGTTAATAAAGGGAGCTTTCTAAACTCGTCACCGCGATAGGCTTGGTTTTCAACTCGCATTGAAATATAGCCATTTTCGGAGCGAATTTGACCTGCAGACATGTTCGCTGAGAAGCTCTTTACTGCATCCGAAATCGCTCTAAAACTTAGGCCGTATTCGCGCATCTTATCAGGGCTTATTTCAATAGAGATTTCGTAGTTCAGACCACCATCAAAACGTACAAGGTTAACGCCAGGTAACGACAGCATTTCTTCATGAATGCGATTACCCAGTTCTTTAAGATCATGGGGGCTTAAATCGCCATTGAGTGATAGCCACATTACTTCTTGGGTTGCCTTGTCGTGACGCACGATAGGGCGCTCCATGCCAGATGGGAAAGTTGAGACGGAATCCACCTGCATCTTGACTTCATCGAGCACTTCTTTGGTGTTGTACTGCTCATCTACTTCTATCCAAGTTTGTGAATAACCACGATTAGAGTAGGTGATCAGGCGTTTGATCCCTTCGAGACCTTCCATGGATTCCTCGATCTTAATCGTGATCCCTTCCTCGACCTCTTGAGGTGCCGCACCCGGATACACGGCTTGAACACTTATCCAGTTACTATCGTATTGTGGAAACATTTGCTTGCGGATCGAAAACGCAGTAAGCAAGCCACCCACAATAATAAATATCATCAATAAGTTTGCTGCAACTGGGTTACGCGCAAACCAAGCAATTAAGCCTTTTTCTGTGCTTTGACTATGCATGAGCCTTACTCCTCTTTGAGCGCCAGTTGTGTGTTAGCGCTTTGCGAAGGAGTATCGTCTATACGAAGTTGCATCCCTTCAGAAGGATAGTCCAGTGCTGAAGTAATAATCTGTTGGCCTGACTCAACGCCGTTATCAACGACGACCATACCATTGTATTCTCTAATAATATTGACCTTTTTGTAGCTCAGCTTATTATCGTCATCCAATGTTGCAACGCGACCTTCTTTTACTAAGTGATGAGGAAGCATAGTGGCATTTTGCACTAATAAACCTTGAATATCGGCGTTGATATAAGCGCCAAAACGTAATGGTTTTACACTGTTGTGATAAGGCTGTTCGACTTGTGCAACGAGGTAGGTCATGCGGCTTTTGTTATCGATAACACCTTCACTGCGGACGATTTCGCCTTTCCAACTCATCGGTTGACCAGCGACTTCAGCGGTGATCACGACATCGGTACCAACACCTTGTTGCGGTAAATATTTCAATTCATTATCGGCAACAGGGAGGCGCACTTCTGCAACAGATGTCGCATTGAGTTTACCAAAGCCATTACCAGGGTTGACTACACTACCAAGACTTACGGTGCGAGACTCTATAATCGCATCGTAAGGCGCTTTGATGTAAGTACGCTCCAAATTTCGGTTCGCTCTTTTCACTGCAGCCTGGGCAGCTTTAAAGCTTGCTAACTTTTCAGCAAGCTGTGGCTTTCTTAAATAGAGCTCGGAGGGTATTTTTTCGTTAGCGTTTGCTTTAATTCTTTGCCATTCCGCTTTTGCTACTTGCACCTGAGCTTGTTCTATTTCAAGCGCTGAGCTTGCTTGTGCTAAAGCCGCTTCAGCTTCAATCAGCGACGCCTCATAGTCATTTGGGTCGATGCGAGCAAGCACGTCGCCTTCTTTGACAAAGCCACCTTTGACAAACTTGTCAGACAATGAAATGACTTGACCACTTACTTGAGCAACAAGCTCAGTACTGTATTTTGGCATCACAATACCGTATGACGATACGTTAAGCCTTACAGGGTCAATATGAATAGGTTGAACCTGTACGAGAGGATGTACTATTTCTTCTTTCTTCTCTTCTGGAGGTTGTTTCATTGCAGACATGGCAACAGCCGCTGCAATTCCCACCGCAAGAACGGCAATTGGTAGAATTATTTGTTTTTTACTAGCCACGTTAAAATCCTTCCTGTTGAATGATTTTTAATGACCCAGATTAACGGCTCTAGATCATCGATAAGCTTAAGAATACGCGAATAGTTATGTCGAGATGTTTAAATCCTACAGGAATATGTAACAAAGCTTTGCGTACCTAAATTAATCGTTACATTCTTAAAAGAGATTGATGCTTTTACGTGTAGTCGATTTTTCGATAAAATGCACCACTTATTGTCAAAATTGCGAGAAACAGAATGGATTGTAGGCTTGGTTGTGGCGCTTGTTGTATAGCACCAAGTATTTCAACACCCATTCCCGGTATGCCAAATGGTAAACCTGCGGGGGAGCGGTGTATTCAACTAGATGAAAATAATCTGTGTAAACTGTTTAATCAGCCAGAGCGTCCACAGGTGTGTTTGCAATTTAAGGCCATGGAAGATGTGTGCGGTGACAGCAATGAAGCAGCGATGCAGATCATCACAGAACTCGAAATGTTGACCTAACTAGCCTCTGGTTAACTGATAAAAAAACGCCCAGAAACTTACCTGCTAAGTTCTGGGCCTAGGGAAAGGCTCAAGATTGAGCCGTGCGCTAACTAAAAACACCTTCTAAGACTGTAGGGAGAAGTAGAAAGTACTGTTAAGTTTAGTTAACCTTTCATTCTTTTTACAAATAAATGAATGATTTATTAAGTTTATATAAAACAAAGAGTTGTTCGTTATATTCATAATTGGTCTTAAAAATATTAAAAGGGTATATTCAGGTTATACCCAAGTTATCAACAGGCCGTCTTTAATTAAATCCCGAGGCAAACTATTTTTAACTTTATTCTTTTGCCATTTTCCTAACCCGATGGCACTGCCACATAGCGTGAGGATCACCTCTCCCGTTAGTTTGGTAACTTCATCTAGGCGTATATCCTTGCCATTAAAGTAATCTTTTGCTTGCTCTTTTGTTAGTGCTAAAGTGTTTTTAGACGCTAAGTGACCGAAAGTAGTGGCAAACTCATGCTCTAATCTTACCCCGTTTTTATGGGTAGTACCGATTAAAATCCCTATGCGAGAATATTTGATCTTATCTTGGATTGCTTCAAAGTTGTCAGGAAATAGCCACACCTCCTTATCGCGCTGCATCAACTTACCGTCAAGTTGGGCAATTCCAAACTGTTTTTTTAGTACGGATAACAATAGTTGAGTGGTTTTCTTGTCTAGTTCTTCAAAAGGGAAAGCGCCTTTTTTCTGTTTTGGGTTCTTAACTTCAACCGTGCTTAACTTTTTAAATCGAGCAATGAAAAACCCCTCGCTATCATATAGCTGAGGCCACACATGCAAGTATCCTTCGGACGTTGTAGCTTTTTCAGCACCCTCGAATAAAGTCGATAGGTTTTCGACTGCTACTGCTTGGGGGTAATTATCAATGAGGTGTTGGCATACTTGCTGATTTTCCAGAGGTGTTAACGTACAAGTTGAATACACTAAGGTACCGCCTGGCTTTAAGGCTTGAAATGCGCTGTCTATCAGTTGCTTCTGCACTTGTGCAATTTCAACATTAGACTCAATTGACCAGTTTTTAAGGGCATTTGGGTCCTTTCTAACAGTGCCTTCTCCAGAGCATGGTGCATCAAGCAAGATGTTATCAAAACATTCATGCATATAATCGCCAAAGATACAGCCGTCAAAGTGAGACAACGCAACATTGCGTATGCCCATACGTTTCATATTTGCTGCAAGGGCTTTGAGTCGAGATGAAGATAGCTCATTAGCGATTAGTACGCCACGCCCATCCATATAAGCTGCGAGTTGCGAAGTTTTCGAACCTGGTGCTGACGCCATATCCAAATTAATATCATCACTGCTGATAGTCGATTTCAGTGCCGTGGGCGGCAACATGGAACTAGCTTCTTGGACATAGATGCAGCCACTTAAATGGATATCTGTGTTGCCGATAGCAAGATTAGCCTCTTCTTGTTCACTTCTTGATATCCAAAACCCTTCTTCACACCAAGGGATCGGTTCTGCCTGCCAATCACTTTTTTCGCAGTAGGCTAAGAATTCCGTGACAGACATTTTTAGGGTGTTGACTCTGACTGCTCGGCGTAAAGGAGACTGGCACGTATCTATAAAGTCTTCGATGCTAAGGTGGTCTGGTAAGTAGGTTTTTATGTCGTCTAGAAACGCGCTGGGAATATAGGTTGATTTGTCCACGCAGTTACTCAATTTGAAAGCTATATCTCATTTTACACTTTCATGAGTAAAAAATGCATGTTTGTTGTGACGGTTACGATTATTAAATGAAACTCATGGCTGACAGTGATAGGTTATGGTTATATAATAGTCGCGAAATATCGCGAGGATTGCTATGTCTATTATCAAACATTTTTTGGCGGACCCAAAATTATTACTGAATGCGGTTGGAGAGGGGATCTATGGTTTTGACCTTTCTGGTAACGCTGTCTTTGTAAACCCGGCTGCGGAGCGTATGACTGGGTGGCAAAGTGATGAGCTTTTGGGGAAAAAAATACATCAGTACCATCATCACAGTCATGCAGATGGGAGTGATTATCCTGCTGATGAATGTAACATCTACAAAACCATGTTTGATGGTAAAACACGTCAGGTAACCAATGAGGTATTCTGGCGTAAAGATGGGAGCTGTTTTCCTGTAGAATATACCTCAACACCAATTTTCAAAGATCAGCAAATTATTGGAGCGGTCGCGATATTTCGCGATGTATCACAGCAGCACAAAACTGAAAATGCCCTAAGAGAGGCGCTGAATAAAGTTCAAGTGCTTACTGAGCAGCTTAAAGATGAAAATGCCTACTTGCTAGAAACATTAAATGAAAATTGGCAAGACTCGGGTTTGGTGGGTAGTAGTGCAATATTTCAGGCCATGTTGGCGCAGCTTGAACTGGTTAGTCAGACTGACAGTACGGTATTGGTTTTAGGGGAGAATGGCACGGGTAAAGAGCTTGTTGCCAGAAATCTGCACCGCCTTAGTGAGCGCTCAGCACAACCTTTCGTTAAAGTAAATTGCGCTGCTTTTTCACCAACCTTGATTGAATCTGAGTTGTTTGGACATGAAAAGGGGGCATTTACTGGAGCGAATGAGAGGCGTAAAGGACGGTTTGAACTGGCGGATAAAGGAACTATATTTTTAGATGAAATTGGAGAGTTACCGCTAGAGGCACAAAGCAAGTTATTACGCGTCTTACAAGAGCGAGAGTTTGAACGTGTAGGGGGAAGTAAGTCAATTCAAGTAGATATACGCATAGTCGCGGCGACCAACAGGGATTTATGGAAAATGGTCGAGGTGGGGGAGTTTAGAATGGATTTATATTACCGTTTAAACGTTTTTCCTATTCGAGTACCTGCACTACGAGAGCGTATAGAAGATATTCCTGTATTGGCCAACAACCTCATCGTGCAGCTCAACAAAAAGCTGGGTAAGCAACTACGCGGGATCTCCAAAAAGGCTATTCATGCGCTGCAGCGTTATGATTGGCCAGGTAATATTCGAGAACTCCAAAACGTGCTGGAGCGCGAGGCGATATTATCTAAAGGTCGTTTACTTGATTTATCTCAAGCGCTTAACGCTACTGAACACCATAAACCTGAAGACGGTGAGCTGACTTTGGCGCAAGCAGAAGCCGAGCATATATTAAGAGTGCTAGAAATAAGTAACTGGAAGATTGCTGGCAAAAACGGTGCGGCTGATAAGCTAGGGTTACCCGAAAGTACTCTGAGGTCGAAAATGAAAAAACTAAAAATCACCAAACTTTCGTGATATATCGCGTCTATTCGTGATATTTCACGACATTGAAAATTTAATAAAAGTAAAACCATTAAAAATCAGGTGTTTATAAACTTTCAGATTGGTCTGAAAGTTGCAGTACCAAGCTTGTGTATTACCAATGTAGCAAATAACATGAAGTTTGATATCAAAGAAGAAGACATGATCATTAAGCCCTATAAACAAGAAGGGCCTATTTACGTCAGAGAGCAAAAAGGGTTCTTCCAAAAAATAAGGAGAAATCTTGGTTGGTTTTTAATGTTAACTTTCGTTCTTATTCCTTGGATCCCTTACAACGGACAGCAAGCCATTCTACTTGATTTTGGTACGCAGCAATTTAGGATCTTTGGTGCTACCTTTCTCCCACAAGACTTTATGATTCTTGCTTGGATTTTTATGGCGGGTGCTTTTGCCTTATTCTTTGTCACAACTTGGTTGGGTCGAGTTTGGTGTGGCTATACTTGTCCACAAACGATTTGGATGTTGATGTTTACTTGGGTTGAGCACCGAGTGGAGGGGACTCGAAATCAAAGAATAAAGTTGGACAAATCAGACTGGAATAGCAAAAAAATCGCTAAGAAAACGGCAAAACACGCTATTTGGTTGATAATTTCCGTGTTTACCGCCACGTCATTTATGGCATATTTTATTCCCGCGAAATCGCTGTATCTCGATATGTTTACGCTTGAGTGGACTGGCCTGACTTGTTTCTGGGTATTTCTATTTGCACTATGCACTTATGGAAATGCGGGCTTTCTACGAGAAAAAATGTGTACCGTTGCATGCCCATACTCTCGTTTCCAATCGGTTATGTTTGACAAAGATACGCTAGTCGTTACCTATGATAGTGAGCGTGGCGAAAACAGAGGTCGCCGTAAACGCAAAGACGATCCAAAGCAACTGGGGCTCGGCGACTGTGTAGACTGTAATTTATGTGTTGAAGTTTGCCCAGCTGGTATTGATATTCGTAATGGTCTGCAATATGAATGTATTAACTGTGGTTTATGTATCGATGCGTGTAACGAAACGATGAATAAATTTGGTTATCAGCCAGATTTGATTAAATACCAGAGTGAACATGAACAAGCGGGTAAAAAGTCAAATCCGTTTAGGCTAAAAATTGTAGGTTATGGTGCGATTACCGCTTTGATAATAGTTACTATGGTGATTTGGGCATTCAACCGTACGCCCATAGAAGCCTCTGTCATTCGCGACCGAAATGCGCTTTATCGTGTTAACTATGAGGGCTTAGTCGAGAACCCATACACCTTAAGTGTAATAAATAAAACGCAACATGATTTGACTTACACTGTAAGTTTGAAGGGACTGCCAAATGCGCAGCTGACCGCCCCAATTACTACGCATATCGCCGGTGGCGACATGGCATTGATCCCAGTAACAGTTACAGCCGATGGTTATGAACTTAAAGGTAAGCGAACTCCAATCCAATTCACTATAGAATCGCAACAAGATGCCAATATTAGCATCACGAAGGACAGCTACTTCTATAAAAACTAATTTACACTCCCCCCGACTCAAGGCGCTTGCATTATGAAGCGCCTTTTTTGTGTGCGTATACGCACAATCTGCCGCTAAATATATGGCTTTCTCTCTGAACTTTTAGCGTATAAGCTTATCTTTATTGAGAATGAGTTTTATTAGCTGAATGTTATGTTTAAAAATACATCACAAAACTATGGTTTGTTAGCCATCATCTTTCACTGGCTCAGTGCACTGGTAGTATTTGGTATGTTCGGTCTTGGATTGTACATGGTTGAACTCAGTTATTACGATCCTTTTTATCGTGACGGCTTACACATTCACAAAAGCATCGGGATACTGCTGGCAGCTTTGATAGTTCTTAGGCTGATTTGGAAGGTTGCCAACCCTAACGTGAAGCCCGAAAGCGAAGCAACTCCCATGGATAAATTGCAAAACATAATAGCGCATGTCGTTCACGTCGTTTTGTATCTTGGCTTGTTTGGGCTGTTTGTCACAGGTTACTTAATCTCTACCTCGGATGGCAGAGCAATAGAGGTATTTAACTGGTTTTCTGTTCCGGGTATTGGAGAGCTATTTGAAGAACAAAGCGATATTGCAGGCACTGTGCATTTTTACATTGCATGGGGACTCATTGGATTAGTAGCGCTACACATCGTGGGAGCGCTAAAACACCACTTTATTAATAGAGATCGTACCTTAGTTCGAATGCTTAAGGTACCAAACACTACAAAAGTTGAGGATTAAAACATGAAAAAGACAATGATTGCACTGAGCATGGCTGCTATGACTTTATCAGCTGCTGTGAGTGCTGCGGATTATGTAATTGATACTAAAGGTGCACATGCTTTCGTAAACTTCAAAATTAAGCATTTAGGTTATAGCTGGTTGCATGGTCGGTTTAATAGCTTTGAAGGGGATTTTAGTTATGATGCAAAGCATCCCAATGCATCGAAAATCAATGTAGTAATCGATACCGCATCTATTGACTCGAATCATGCTGAACGTGACAAACATTTGCGTGGCAAAGATTTTCTTAACGTAAAAGCAAACCCTAAGGCGACTTTTAAGAGTAACTCCATTACTTTTAGCGATGATACAAATGCGAAAGTAAAAGGAAGCTTCACGCTTAATGGAGTAACAAAGCATATCGAATTTGATGTTCAAAAAGTGGGTGAAGGTAAAGATCCGTGGGGAGGGTACCGAGTTGGCTTTGAAGGTGAAACCCAGTTAAAACTTACTGATTATGGCATTGACTACGATCTAGGCCCGGCGTCAACACACGTTACCATTGGTTTGCATTTAGAAGGTATTCGTAAATAATCGCTAAGCACCATGTGTTGTTATACACATGGTGCTATTTCCCTACTTTAAGTTGGGTGTACTTTTTCAAACGTAAGATACGTTTTAAAAAGTCAGTGTTTAAAGATGCTAGCCAGCTGTGGCTGAAACTGTTCTGGTAACCAACGAGACATTGCCATTCTAAACTGCTCGCTTTTGTGTGCTTGTTTTAATGCTTCGCTAATTACAGCTATTTGTTCCTTGCCAATCGCATTGTTATTACAGCCCGCATATCCAGCAGTTATCTGTGAGGCGATACTCAATCTGGCTTGTGTCAATTCATCTTGCGTATCTACATGTAATTTGTGGTAGTGGTGCTCGCTTGGGTATCCGAGTATCACATCGACTCTTTTTTTGAGTAGCATAAAAGTTAAACTCTCTAGCGTATCTCTACCAGGCCTGACAAGTACTTGCTTAGTCGGTAAACTCGCCAATAATGCATCAATTTCATTACCAAAGGAACGGTTTGCTGCAACGCCAATGGTTAGCCCGTGTTCAGTTACCAGTTTTTCTAAATCTATTGCACTGTTTGTAATGCCAAGCGACTGTGCGACATCTTTCCTTAGTGCTGCAGAGGTTGACAATCCGATGGTGGAGTACTCATCACTAAAAGCGATATGTTTTTTTCGTTCGGCCGTTTTGTACAATGAGATCATACAGTATTGGTTGTTGAAATTAGAAAGCTCATATATAGCCCTAGATGCAGGGAACACTTTATAATTGAAGGTATAGTCGGGCATCTGTTGTTGAATGAGTTTTATCAACAGCTCGTCTCGTCCTTGCCCTTCCAAGTTGTCAGAGAGGATATAATAAGGAGCAAAATCTATAACAATCCAGGTTATTTGCTTTGCAAATACAACACTAGATTGAAGGACAATGAAGAGAAATAAGATGATTTTGATCAAATTGGATCACTCTTGCTGAACTTACAATAAGCTTAGCATTGTTTGTGATATTAATAATTAAATTAATGTTTATTTAATTTGTATTTAATGTTTACAGGGATTGGCAGTGTGCTAGCTTTAAGAGAGGTTTTAGTTTTGGGTAAATGCCTGCTAATCAGTACCCTGTGTAGCGATTGATGGTAAGTTTAGGAGTAGCGTGTTAATCCAAATATAAGTAGATAAGGCCATGTGGCAGGGAAAGTCATATAAGCCAATAACGATAAATTATTAATAAGGAAAACCAATGGCTATATTAATTGTTACCGATATTTTCGGTCATACTGATCATATTGACCACTTTGCTAAATCGCTTGGAAGTGACGTGCAGGTGCTTTCCCCATTTATAGAAGAACCAAACACAGTCTCGGAGCCAGATTGTTACGAACTGTTTTTGGTGCAATGCGGCCATCGTGTATATGCTGACAAAGTATCAGCTGCGATTGCTGAACTTCAGCCAAAACTTATTATTGGGTTTAGTGCAGGCGGAGCTGCCGCATGGGTAGCATTATCCGAGCAAGATGCTTCTGGTTCTGTAGAGCAGCTTATTGCCTTTTATCCTAGCCAAATACGTCATCATTTAAATATTAAGCCTAGCTGTGATGTATCTATCTTTTTTGCTCAAGTTGAATCTCATTTTGATGTAGAGCCTGTTATTGAACTCTTAAAAGATAAAAAAGGGCTGAATTGTATCCGCACACGATATTTACACGGTTTTATGAATAAGCTTTCGAGTAACTTTGATGAGTATGCATATTCTCATTATCAATACTTTTGCCAGCAAGAAGCACGTAACTATGTCGAAGTTGAGCAACGAGAGGCAGAGTTTTTATAACCTACATACGCAAAAGCAGCTTGAGCGAACTACACTAAGCACTAACTTATTATATTCTAAGGAGTGAAAGATGTATCCCGAGTTGCTTGATTATCAACATTTTTATAGTAATCCAATCGCTAAACCTCCGTGCAGAATGTTAAATGCGCAAATGTATGGCTTTTTTGTCAAAGGAAAGAAATCAACAATCCAAAGCTATGTTGATAATACACTTAATTCGGTTTCTAGTAGTGAATTTGTATTCAAGGCTTTAACAGATTGGTGCTTATTGACCTTTACGGATATTGAAAATATCGCGTCAAAAGTTCCGCCTTTCAGTAACTATGGATACATGCAAGAAACTGATGTCATCATCTGGTTGCCAATTCTGCAAATAAATCTCGAAACGCTAAAAGCAGAACATTTATATTGGTATCCAGCATTTATCTCAGTCAACAATATTAACGCGCTGATAAATGGTCGAGAAATATGGGGCTACAATAAATATTTATGTCGCTACGAAATGCCTGATAACTTTGGTGACCCACTGAACTTTTCCCTCTCTCTGGAAACCTTTAAGGAATTTGATCCCAACGTCAAAATGGCATGGCATGAATTGTTATCTGTAGAACCTGAGGATGACGGAGAGTCATGGTTAAAAGAAGTGTTAGAAGTGGGTGAAGAAATTGCTGAGCTTTTCAAAGATTCAGTGTCTGATTTAAATGTCGATAGCCAATTTCTTAAACAGTTCTTATCGGGTTTTACCCACCCGCAAATGGATCAAATATTATTTAAACAGTTTCCAGATGGTTATGCTGAAAAGTCTGTATATTCGGCGGTGGTGCATTCCCCTTCTGAGGTGAAGAAAATCCACAAAATTGGTTTTATTAAGGACGACTTAAGCCTGAACTTACAACGAATGGATGCGTTTCCACTTGATAAAATGTTTGGTATTCCATTAGGTAAAAGTGAGGTCAAACTACCTTATTTTGTGAAAATGGATTTCGATCAGGCAGGAGTGGAAGAAATTGTTTCCAGTGCTCAGAGTATGGTTAATCTCCATCGTTAGTGTATTTGTGGCATAAAAAGCACGATTTTTACTAAAGCGATATTTGCATGTTTAGTTGTCTTCCTATATGGCTTTAGGTGTTGCTCGTCAACACGTTAGAAAAGGAAGATTTATGAGTAAACAAAAAGTAGCAATACTTGGCGGCGGCGTTTCGGCAATGACCGCTGCGGTATACATGACAGAACAAGAAGGTTGGCAAGAACGCTATGATATTACCGTTTATCAGCAAGGCTGGCGTTTGGGTGGTAAAGGAGCGAGTGGCCGTAATGCTGAGTTCGGCGAACGTATTGAGGAGCACGGCTTACACGTTTGGTTTGGTGCTTATGTTAATTCTTTTAGGGCAATAGAAACGGTTTATAATAAGCTAGAACGCTCAAGTGATATCCCCATTCACACATGGCAACAAGCGCTAAAACCGCATAGCTTGGTCGTGTTACAAGAATATATCGACCAGCAGTGGCAAACTTGGTCGGTAGACTTTCCTGAGATCCCAGGTAATCCGGCAAATGGCACACTCGATTTACATTTTTGGCAGATTTTAAAATTACTTGCGGCTTGGCTACACAAATGGGTTGATGATTTGGAGTGCGAGGTTGAAAAAACGCACAAATCCATACAGCTCAAAACAAAAAAAGAAAGAGATAAAACACTACTCGCTCATCTAGGCCAAGAAGTTAAGAGCTTTTTTGACAGTGTGGAAGAAAAAGCTAGCGCTTTATTTGATGACGCAGAAAACCATGTCCAAGAGGTAGTATCCACGCCAAAGCTGTTAATAACGCAACTCAGTAATTTTTTAACGGTACGTGAGGCCGATCACCGTTTAGAAAATAAGAAAGATCACTTACTTGTTTGGTATATGGTTCGAAAAATTAGGCGTTGGTTAAAGTCAGAAGTAAACGACTTGATTGATGACAACCCATTGATAAGGCGTCTGTACATATGTATAGATCTCGGGGCTGCGATGACCATTGGTATGCTACGTGACAAGGTTTATTCACGCGGTTTTGGTTATATTGATCGGTATGATTTTAAACAGTGGCTAAGGCGTAATGGTGCAAATGAATCTTTGTCCGTGGAATCAGCGCCGGTTCGCGGTTTTTATGATCTCGTTTTTGGCTATGAAGACGGGGATTTTAAAAAACCAAATGTCGAAGCTGGCGTTGCGGCTTTGGCAATGCTTAGGATTATGCTGTGTTATCGAGGCGGTGTGATGTGGAAAATGCAAGCGGGAATGGGAGATATTATTTTCTCCCCCATTTATGAGCTGCTCAAACATCGAGGCGTTAAGTTTGCCTTTTTTCATCAGGTTGAGTCATTACACTGTGCACAGGATGAAAACGGTCATCATGTTGATAGTATTCAATTAATTCAACAAGTCACGCTAAAAGCTGCAGAATGTTACGAGCCTTTGGAATTAGTAAAAGGCTTGCCGTGTTGGCCAAGCGCTCCACTGTGGCAGCAAATTGAGTCGCAGCAAGCTGCACTACTCAAGGAGCATAAGATTAATCTTGAGTCTTACTGGTCTAATTGGGAAACGGTTTACCAACAAGCATTTGGACAGACGTTACCGAGAAAAACACTAAATAAAGGAACTGATTTCGATTTGGTGATTTTTGGGATTTCAGTGGCAGGCCTTGAGCCATTATGTCAGCAACTATTGGCCAAAGATAATGACTTAAAGCTGCAAGCTGAAAAGGTTAAAACTGTTGCGACTCAAGCATTGCAGTTGTGGCTCACTAAAACTGACAGTGAACTGGGTTTTCACGATCCTTCTGGCAGTAATGAACCACCAATATTAAGCGCATTTTCCCAACCCTTTGATACTTGGGCTGCGATGTCTAATTTACTAGAGGTGGAGGATTGGCCAAATTCACAGCCCAAGAACATTGCCTATTTTTGTAGTGCTTTTACCTGCGCAGATTATCCACCTCCGAGCGATCATGAATTTCCTGAACGCATGAAAGCTCAGGTAAAAGAAAACGCTTTGCAAAAACTTAGATTGCAGATGCAACCACTGTGGCCAGAGGCGTATCATGGTGACGACTTCGATTGGAACGTATTGTTTGATGTTGATAATAATGAAGGTGAAGCGAGGTTCAACACACAGTATTGGAGAGTGAATGTCGACCCCAGTGAGCGTTATGTACTAAGCGTTGTCGATAGCAGTCAATTTCGACTATCTACTGACGGCAGCATATTCAATAACCTCTACATTACCGGAGATTGGATTAAAACCGGTGTTAATGCAGGTTGTGTTGAAGCCGCAGTGATGGCAGGCATGCAAACCAGTAGAGCCATCACCGGATACCCTCAACGTATTAGTGGAGAGTTGGGGTTTGAGCCATTTAACTGAAGCTTATTGATATTTAATGTTTTTTTGCAGCAGTTTGATTGGTATTTAGACAATGCAGGGTCCGTGTAGCATAGTTATTTTATGTGAGTTAGGTGATAAAGATTTTGCGCGCCTTCAAAGTCACTTTACCCCACATCTATGTGGGGCTACATAGAAGAAATACTAATCAAGCGCTGCCCTTTGGATTCACCTGAGTGCGCGATATTCATTGTTGCTCAATTTTTGCTTGGATTACTAGGTAGCAAGTCGAGCGTCCCGGACCAAAATACGCTCAGGAAAGCAAAAATCAAGCAGTAAAGGTCAAGAGGCCCTAACTTAGCCATCTTTATTTAGATAGGAAATAAACCCTTTCCCCTTAGGTTGTAATACATACCGAGCCGTGCAATCTAGAGGGCTTTATCCGAGTATTTGGATAATTTACCACAGTAATGAACAATAATTTGAACCTCAAAGAGGTAATCAGGTTCATTTGTTTGGGAGTCTTTTTAATTCAGCTATACTGATAGTGCAATTGCATGATATAGCTCAGGATTCAAACTATGCCACATCCAAATGTGCTGTTAAATACGATAACTTTAGCATTACTCTCTGTAGGCCCGATGGAAACATCAGCACAAGTAGAAGAAATCGAAGTCATTGAGGTGTACGCTCAAAAAAGAAAGCAGTCTATCAATGATGTCGCTATCGCTGTAAAGCCCATATCCGGACAGACTATTACTGATGCCGCACTG
This sequence comes from Pseudoalteromonas sp. A757, assembly GCF_004103285.1. Classification (NCBI taxonomy): domain Bacteria; kingdom Pseudomonadati; phylum Pseudomonadota; class Gammaproteobacteria; order Alteromonadales; family Pseudoalteromonadaceae; genus Pseudoalteromonas; species Pseudoalteromonas sp. A757. The sequence goes on along the minus strand of NZ_QNQN01000073.1, from coordinate 327,128 downwards.
AAAGACACGACGGAACTAGGCAGCTTAGTTGCGAATGTTAAAATCAGTCAAAATGCGGCCGAAGGAACACCTCCTGCTATCAATATTCGAGGCGTTGGTTTAGTCGATTACAATACAGCAAATACCTCTCCTGTTGGCATGTATTTAGATGGTATATCAGTTGGAGCGGCGAATAACCAAGTTATCAATCTATTTGATATTGAACAAGTTGAAGTATTAAAGGGTCCACAGGGTACACTTTTTGGTAGAAATACTACTGGAGGGGCAATTTTAGTACGTACAGCACGCCCAACTGATGGTGACTTTGCTTCTGTCAGTGTTGGGGTTGGCTCAGATTCTCTAACAAGAGCTCGGACAACCTTTAATTATAGTCTAGATCAAAACAGCGCGGTGCGACTCGCTGCGAGCCACAATAACTATGAGTATACTACGTATAACCTCCAGCCAGATGTTCCCGAAGCATATATGGAACAAAATGATGTTCGATTAAGTTATTTAGGTGAGTTTGATGATTTCAGCGTGTTTGTCAAACTTGATTATGGCCATTGGAATGGGTTAGTTCAGCCAGTCGGGAATATCGGATTATTCTCTAACCCCTTAGATGGTTCGTTATGCTCTCCTGCGAAGGCGGGAACTAGCAACTGCGTTGATATACTTGGATTTAATATTGGCAGCGACGATTTCTGGGCAGTACGGGTGAACAATTACCAAAGACATCACAGCATAAATAAAGGTGTCACAACTGAGATAACTTATGCACTGGATGAGCGGTCGCAGTTTATCTATCTTGGAGCTTTCAATCGTTTAGATAGGGTACATGGATTTAACTGTGATGGAAGCCCATTTTCACTGTGTGAAGGGGAGTTGGGCCTTAAAAACGAAAAGCTGGTAAATGAGCTGAGATTTGAACAAAGCATGACAAATGGTTTTTTGACCGTTGGTTTATTCCACTTGGAGGAGCGTATTTATCAGGATAATTTTAATGATTTATTACGTGATCTAAGAGGTACCGAGAATGGCACAAGTGCAGCGACTTTTTTTTACGATAATGATATCAAAGTAAAATCACAAGCATTGTTTGGCCAATATGAGTATGAAGTCAGCGAGGATACTGATGTCCTTGTTGGCATAAGATACAGCGATGAAGAGGTAAGTTATGACTCTTTCTCCTACTTAAATGTACCGTTTGCAGATAACCTCACAGGTATTTTAGTTCCTGCCTACGATATTGAGGGAGAAGAATCCGATAGCAATTTGTCTGGAAAATTATCGGTTATCTATAAAATAGAACCGGATAACAGTATCTATTACAGTTTGTCTAATGGTGTTAAGAGCGGTGGTTATAACGGCGGTTTTTTGATCTCAAAAGCAGCAGCAACGCAAGCAAGTTATGGCCCTGAAGAATTAGTTGCTCATGAAGTTGGCGCTAAGCTGTTGTTTAAAGATTTAAGACTTCGTACAAATTGGGCTGCTTTTTACTATGATTATAAAGACCAGCAGGTATTTATGAATCAAGCATCTGAGGTACCTGGTGCGCCGCCTTATCAGCTACTAGAAAATGTGGGTAAGTCAAAAATTTACGGTGCTGAAGTAGAAAATACTTGGTATCTATCGGAGCAAACTCATCTAGGATTAGATGTTGGGTATATACCGGAAGCAAACTTTGAAGAATTTATTGACCCTGTGGGTGTTGTGTTGACGGATAACCGGCTACCGTTTACATCAAAGTGGAATATCTCTGGACGTATAGATTATAAATTTAATTGGGATGAAGTGAGTATAAAAAGTAGAGTTGGGTTTGATTATCAAAGCGAATATTACTTCGACCAAAATGAATCTTCTTACGCTAAGCAGCCAGGCTATATACTTTGGAATGCCAATCTACAAATGGAATATGGAGACTGGCAGTTAGGCATATGGGGTAAGAATCTTTTAGATAAGGAATACAGCCATCTCAAATTTGACCTTAGTAGCTTTTTGGGGATGTTGGAAGACTTTAAAGGTGAAGGTAGAAGGGTAGGAATGGATGTAACATACCGTTTTTGAGCGTGTTTAAGAACTATATTGAGATAAGTCACCTGACTTGGGGATAGAAAATTTGCATATACAATATCGGACCACAGGTAGCTTTGCTAAGGTAACTGGCTAGAATGCGTTTGCTACTGATCATCTTCGGCATAATTCTGTTTTCTGGTTTTGTTCATGCAGAGCAGGCTGTGTTGAAGTTAACACAGCCTTGGCAATATCAAAATCTGCACCATATTGGTAAATCCTACGAGGCTAATTCCAATACAAGATTTCCTCAGAGTTGGAATGAACTGAGAGCGTGGGAATCAATAAGAGAGCCAATAGAAAAGAGAGCACTGTTCTCTGGTCGTTATTTCTTGGTAACCAAAATCAGGAACGAAACGCCGTTAAATGAGTTTGTGCTTTACCCCTACAATACGGTGCTAAGCAAAGTCGAGTCGAGGATATATACGCCTCAAACAGTACAGCGGGTTTTCTCTGGAGGTAAAGTAGAAAATGAATTTGCGTTTCATTATGGCAATCAAGTTACGCTAGAGCCTAACCAAGACTATTATATCGTTACGCTTTTCGAGAGTGACTTTTTTTACACGCCCGTAAAATTGACTATTGAGCCACTTAGGGATTTTCGACAAAAAGTAGTTTATGAAAATCTCATCATGACACTTTGCTTTGGTGTTGGTATTGTTTTAGGGTTGTATAACTTATTGATTTACATAGGCTCTAAGGATGTAACCCACCTTTACTATGCACTATTTACCTGCGTTTGGGTATTCGCTTGGAGTCACTTCTTTCATTTTCCTGATGAGTTATTTGGATTTTACTCAGCAAATCTTCATTGGTTAGGTTTTGCATTGGCACCATTGACCAATGCATTATTTTATATTCATTTATTAAAACTCAAAGATGTTCATCCTAACTATGTGTCGATCTCTATCTGGCTCGGCGTAATAGCAGCGCTCGGAATGCCTTTTTGTATATTATTTCCTGGCTTTGGTTTTATCTGGGCAACTTTAGTCACAGGCTTGGCCTTGTGCTTTGGACTGTTTGTTGGAGTAAAACGCTGGATTGAAGGGTTCAAGCCCGCACGATATTTTGTGATGGCTTATGTTGCCATGGCTATCCCCAATATGGTTGGCAATCTAACTAACTTGAGTTTGCTACCGGAGTCCTCAAATAACCTATACCTTTATGGGCTGATAGGTACCGCTCTTGATGCATTGCTGTTGGCATTCGCGGTTGCAGATAAGTTTAGAATTACCAGTGAAGAGAATATAGAGTTAAATAAAAATCTAGAAGCAAAGGTGTTAAAACGTACCTATGAACTAGAGCAGGTAGCGTCGGAGCTCAGAGATGCTAGTGAGGCTAAAAGCCGGTTTTTAGCAAACATGAGCCATGAAATACGAACACCAATGACCTCGATTATTGGCTATGCTGATGGCATTATGCTTGGAGACATCAAACCTCATGAGCGCAACCATGCTATTTCCGTCATTTTGCAAAACTCAAGGCATGTACTTGGGCTCATCAATGATATTCTTGATATGTCTAAAATTGAGGCCAATAAACTAGAGGTTGAATTGGTGGAGTCAAACCTATTTCAAGCGATTGCACATGTTGACTCCCTATTGGGTAAACAAATTCGGGACAAGGGGCTTGAATTTGCCCTAAATTATCACTTTCCCCTACCTGATTTCGTTGTGATCGACCCTACGCGGTTACGACAAATATTACTCAACCTCACATCTAACGCAATGAAATTCACTACGGTTGGTAAAATATCAATAGATGTAGCGTGTAAAAACGAGCAGCTTATGATCACTGTTCGTGATACTGGGATTGGTATGACCGTGGACGAGCAAAGGGAATTATTTAGTGCGTTCTACCAAGCCGACTCTTCGACCTCTCGGAAGTATGGTGGTACGGGGCTTGGATTAAATATTTCGAAAAGCCTTGCGAAAAAATTGGATGGAGACATTAGTGTCGAAAGCGAGGTCGGCTCAGGAACTGCATTTACGCTTACACTTAGCTTGTACACGACAGAAAAAACCAAGTGGGTACAAAGCCTTGCCCAAATTGGAGACGTGAGAGAGGTAGGGACGATGCCTGAGGAATTAAGCCAAGAGCTAAAAGGTGAAGTTCTGCTTGCAGAAGATAACACTGATAACAGTAAGCTTATTAGGCGTATTCTTGAACGTATGGGATTGTCTGTGACTGCAGTTGAAAATGGTCAGATGGCGGTCCAAGCCGTGCTTGATAGTGAGTTTGACTTGATATTAATGGACATCCAAATGCCTGTAATGGATGGTGAACAGGCATTTAGCTTTATCCAAGCAACAGGATGTAGCACACCTGTGATTGCGTTAACCGCTAACACTATGCAGCATGAAATTGAGCGTTATCTGAAACTCGGGTTTAGTGATCATTTAGCAAAGCCAATAGATAGAGTTGTATTTAGCCAAAAAATTGCTTATTACCTAGATATTCAAGTTGATGAAGATGTAGATCTACCTGAAGCGGAGTTTTATCAGTTAAAACAGCAGTATATTTCTGGGTTGCATGAGCAGATAGTTCAGATAAAGAATCAAGCGAAATACCAAGATTACGAAGCGTTGGCAAAGACTATTCATGCAATTAAAGGTACGGCTGCAATGTTTGATTGCATTGATATTCATAAAATAGCAAACGAACTGGATGTTAAATTGAAGAATAAGCAGCTTGAGCGTATCGACGAGAGAATAATGGAGTTACTCAATGCCATGTCTGTCGCGATTGAGTCAGAAAAGCAGGAAACAAAACAAGCTTAGCTTTTTATGTCTTATCAATATTTATCCGTGAAGATATGGTAGTGGTCGTTAAAGGCTTTAAAAAATGCTTTATCTTAATGGCTGAAGACTATAAATATGAGTTTTACTTAAGTAAGGAAAATCCTGCCGCTGCTTATAGTTAGCATATAGATTGGAAAATATGGTCGTTTTGGAGAGTTTATCTAAGTTCGCAATAAATAGTCGTCCACTGTTACTGTCTCCCGGTATTGCACTGTTTTTACAGCATTGCTGAAATAAGGAAATAAGCGTTCTGATTGTGTTCTTATTGCCTATATCCTGTAGTGCAATTTCTGCTTCTATAAAGAAGGCAACCCCACTCCAATAGACTCTTTGTTGTGCCTTTAATGACCACATCTGTTCGCTCACTGCTTTAAGTGATCCTTTATTTAGTCGCGTATTTTTTACGCCTCGGCTGAGCCCTGAGATTAACCTCGTACGAAACTCGTCAACACTAAAAATATCATTTTCTAGCATAATGACATTTTGTAAATAGGTAGCAAGCCCCTCTGCAAGCCAAAAATCTGAGTGGTCAAGCAAAGGGTGATAAAGGTGAGCAATTTCATGGTACAAGGTCCAGTCTTTAATCAGCACTCGGCTTGAGGTAAATCGTTTGACTTGAAGTAAAATGGCATCGGGCTTACCTCGTTGAACCGAGCCCCATGGCACAGGTTCAGATGCGAATAATCTCGGTTCAATGATAAATGGAAGCGTTTGCTGTTGTAGTACTCCTAAGGAACGCTCTGTTGCTTTGACACCGTGTTTTAGCCAAGTTTCCACATATTGTTTATCACTGCTACTTATCCAGCTCTTATATTCGATTTCAATTTCGGTTGCCTTTGCGAATGCAATTAAGCAGAACCACAGTACTAGCATTAGTAATTTCATTATTCTCTCGATATGGGTTACTTCGTAAATAGACCTGAGAACGCATTATTTCATTCCTGATGTTGAGGTTACCTCAACTGAATTCGTTGGGTGATTGTGTAAAACTGGATAAAACAACGTTGCACTTAGTTTATTGTTATTGAGTCTACTCACATTAGCAAACCCACTATTAGGTACTTGGGAATTGGTTGAGAGAAAATATGTCCTAAGGATGGCATTGTATCAGCGCAAGCGCCTAGCTTGACATCGATAAAGTAGGAATAAACAAAGGCATCTATTTTTATTCATTGCTAATAAGCATAAATGAGCAATAAGGCTGACATCATTGGATTGTTTGTATATGTCAGAAGTTTATCGTAATCACATCAACGCAACTGATCCTACGAGCGTCCGAATTTACTACGATTACGTCCACTTTCGGACGTTAATTTATTATTTTAAGTCCTAGAATGAAAAATTAAAATAAAAACATAGAGTTAAGTTTTGGCATGTAGGTTGCTTCGTCATGTATACCACCAATTAACCATAAAGATAAATATGGGTGTTAATAAGTCCAAAACTGCAAAACATACGCGAATTTTCAAACGTGAAATCTCGTTTAAGATTATATCGGCACAACTGAGCTGCTTGGTTATCTAAGTTGATGGATACGTCTTACTACTTCTCAATCAGTCATACCAGAAGCTGTGTCATTAACTCAGAAATATCGCTATGCACTGTTGTTTTAGCGCTTAACTCCATCATTTTAGCAAGGTTAACCTCGAATTATAAAAATAACAAGGGAGTCCATATCAGTGCCAGATTATTATAGATATTTGATTTTTGCCTCTACAGTAATTGGAACCTCAATTTCATCAGTGCAAGCTAGTGCAACACCTGTGGTGAAAGTCGAAGAGGCGCGAAAGTGGCAGCGAGGAATTCAAAAGCCGCTGTATTGTCATGCCGATGTTCCTTTCCGTCAGCAAGTTTCAAGTCATGTATCTGCTGAGTTAACTTGGTTGTTACCGGCTGGTAGCCGAGTGAAAGAAGGGGAAGTATTAGCGAAACAAAATGACTTCTATCTAAAGCGTCAGCTTGCTCAATTGGATGCGAATGCTAAAGCTGCGCGTGCAAACTATGTTTATTCCTTTAATGAGTACGACCGCCTGAGCAAATTAGATGAAGGAGGAGTTGTATCGAGCTCGGAATTGCAGCAACACAAAAGAGACTATCAAACAGCAGCAGAACAAAATGAAATTTATGCTGAGCAATATCGTTTAGTTGAACATCAATTAAATAACTTAACGCATCGAGCGCCCGCTGACGGTGTTGTGCTATCGCTATTTGGTGAGCCGGGAGAGTGGGTTGGCGAAGGAGAGAGTATCTTAGTTTTTTTGCCAGCTCAGCAGCAGGAAGTGACTTGTCGAGTTGCATTAGACTTATATCAGGAGTTCAATCAATTTGAAGGTGCGAAACTGTCATTGGCTGACGGCACTGAGTTGTTTTTAGACCGTGATGCCGGCCTTGTGAGTAGCCAAGATCAAACTATCAATTTACATTTGAAATTCAAACACAATCCTCCCGAAAAATTTCTTATTGGTCAACGATATGTCGTTGACGTGTCGATGGCTGCCAGTAATTTAACCAAGGTGCCATATGATGCCTTGACTATAAATAAAAATGAATATTACGTTTGGCGTGTAGATCAAGAGAACAAAGTGAATAGAGTTATTGTAAAAATTGTGGACACTGACAAAAACCACTCGGTGATCCAAGGAGAAATCCAAGCCGGCGACAAAGTAGTAGTCAAAGGAAAAATAGCACTGAAAGATGATGCACAAGTTACCATTAATAGTCAGGGTAAACTATGAAATTAGTTGAAAAATATGGCTCTATTATCATCGCCTTTTCATTTTTACTGGTATTGCTGGGGGTTTTAGCTGGTGCAAAACTGCCCAATGCGTTATTACCTAAAATCGATAGAGCCCAAATTGCCGTGGTGACATCTTGGCCGGGGAAAACTGCAGCTGAGATTGAGCAGAGCTTAGTTTCACCGCTTGAACGACAGCTTGCAGGTGTGAGCCAATTAAAAAATTTACAAACTAATATTTCAAATGGCCAAGCGTGGACCACCTTGAACTTTCATTATCAAGCCGATATGGAACAAACTTATATGGAGGTTTTGGCGCGGATCAATCAGGTTCCGGATTGGCCTCCTCAAGTTGCAAAGCCCAGCGTAATTGACTATAGCAATGGTGCGGGCTCAACTTTGGCTTCCTTGTTTTTGTATTCAGATACAAAGAAGTCACAAGAAGACTTTATGCATGCCTATCGCGCTTATGTCGAGCCTGCCATGACAGATATTCCGGGTATCACCAACATCAATATGGATAATAACCGACTGGCTCAACGGGTAGACATTGAATTTGAACCACGGAAGTTAACTCAGTTTTCATTGAGCATAGAGCAAGTGACTCGTAAACTACAGGGCCTAATCGACCGCTCAGGAGACAGTCTATTATTGGGGTCGAAAGAGTATGATTTGCACTTTAAAGGCCAGATGGCATTGACCGAGTTACGCAATTTACCAATTGCGGTTACTGGAGTTCGAGTTGTACGTTTAGGGGAAGTGGCAAGTGTGCATAAACGGTTTGTGTACGACTGGTCATACTCAGCTTTTAAGGGTAATCAAGCGATATACTTTTACCTACAACCAGATAAAGATATTAATGTATTAGAAACTATTGAATTGATCAAAGCAACCTTAACCGAGCTAAATGAAGGGCCACTGTCATCACTCGACCTCAAGGTTGTGATGAGTCGTGACAACTCGCAGCCAATAAAACAGGCACTGCTACTGGTTTATGGTAATTTACTATTGGGTGTTCTGCTCGCTTGTGGTTTTTTGTATTATTTTATACGCAATTTACGCATCGTTTTTTTGATCTTTGTGAGTATCCCTGTGTGTTTGTCTTTAGTGCTATTAGGGATGCAATTGGGCGGACGAAGCCTGAATTTAATCTCCCTAGCCGGCATGGCGTTGTCCGTCGGACTATTACTTGATGCTTCAATAATCATTGTTGAAAATATTCAACGCTTAAGAAGCACAGGACTATCGCTTTTAGAAAGTTGTCGCCAAGGTGTATTGCAGGTACAAGCAGCTTTAATTTCTTCTACGTTGTCCAGTATTGTAATTTTTGTCCCTATCGTATTAATGCACTCGGAAGTCAGCCAGCTATTTGGCGACCTTGCATTTACTATCTCCAGTGCCTTAGTGGCCTCAATTTTAGTTGCATTGTTCCTATTACCAGCATTATCACGACAGCTATTACCAGGCCAGAAAGTCGTTAAAAGTAAGGCGTTATCTGATAAATGGACTCTGTTTGTCACAGCACCATCTCGTTCAAAGCTTCAAGGGACGGTTTGGTTGGTCTTAGCAATCCCCGGAGCCTTGCTGCTCAGTTGGTTGATCAAGCCAGAGTTAGATTTGTTGCCCAATCCAAAGGAAAACATAATGATGGTCTACACCGCATTTGATGAACCTCTTTCTGTTGGTGCCGCAAAAACACAGGTAGGTAATGTGATTGAACAGCGTATTGCGGCTCAAAAACAGCTTGGTAGCCATCCGGCCTTTGATATTCACGGCTCTTTTTGTAACTCAACGTATTGTTTAGTGTATTTTTATCCTGAGGGCAGTTGGGATTTTCCTGTATTCAAACAGTGGGTCGACACCCAGATAGTACAAGATTTACCAGATGCAAGAACCTACGTTTATCAAGGAACTCTACTTCGATTAGCGTTACCTGATGCGCGCACAAGTCAGCTCGATTTAAAAGGACTGAGCTTGCCTAAATTACAACAAGCTGGACAAGATTTACTCGCCCATTTAATAGAATCCTTCCCGGGAGCGCGGATCACTGAAGTTATTCCGATGAGAGATACTGTGGCCAGAGTAGAATTTACGCCTAAAGCCGACACGCTTGCGTTTATGGGCATGTCTCAGGCTGAGTTAAATCAGATTTTAGTGACGTTAACCGACGGTGCTTACCTCGGCCAGTTTTATGCTGACAGTGATACTCTGCCTTTCTACTTAAAAGGTGAAACCCCTGAGCATCTTGAACAATTATTGCAAACAGAAGTGATGATCCCAAATCACGGACTGCACCCACTGCGCTCTTTAGTCGATACTCAACTAAGTTTGGCACCAAGTGCTATATATCGCACTGATCGCGAAGTAAGTATGTCGATTAATTTAGTGCCAGCTAATGGTCAGCCAGTTGGTCCATTTATTACGCAGGTAAAGGCTGAAGTCGCGGCGTATTTAGCGCAACAACCAGAGCAAAACTTGTTTATAAATTATCGGGGTAGTGCAGATCAATTGAGTGGATTCTTAACGGAATTTTTCCAGATGTTCTTGGTTTCCTTGTTGATTTTATTTCTATTGATACGAATGGCACTCAATTCTTGGATTTTAGCTTTAGCTGTCATGTTGTCAATGCCGTTGGCAATACTGGGTGGCATGTTTTTCTTAAAAACAGTTAATTATTTTGCACCGCAAAATTTAGATATTGTCACCATGATTGGCTTTATTATTTTAATGGGACTGGTGATAAATAATGCCATTTTGCTTGCGAGTCAATATCGCTCGGCGATAGTTTCCGGGCTAAATCAACAGCAGGCCATTATTCAGTCTACTAAGTATCGTATGCGTGCTATTTATATGAGTACCGGAACCAGTGTTTTTGGTATGTTGCCGTTGATGCTCAGTCCCGGAGATGGTTCAGAGATATATCGTGGTTTAGCCGCTGTGATTGTTGGCGGTATGTCGTTCAGTGCGTTGTTCAGTTTGGGTTTTATGTCAGCTTTACTATCACTGCCAATGTTTGATAAGCAATCACAAGTGAAGGATGAGCCTGAGACTGACAGTGTGCCCCTGTTAGAGAGTGAATAGGAATAAGGTTTCTGCTATGACGTTATTCTTAGTGGAAGCCATGATTGCTAGCAGCATCAGGTCACTGGCACGGCTTGACATAACTGGGGCGTGAATTTTGTCACACGTACTTTTCAGAGCTTAGTGGAACGATTGGCGTTGGCAACGGGCTCACTCAATTAAAGGAATATATTGGCTTTATGATCGCAAGATTTTTACTGTGTTTTAGTTTGTGTGTGATCGGTGATAATAGGTTACAAGCGAAAGCCGTTGAAGTTGACGTTGCGCAACAGTTACAACCTGCGCAGGCTAAACAAATTGTCGAAGAGTTTGCTCACACTATCGAACAAAATTACGTGTTTACCGACACCGCAAAAACCATTGCAGCGCAATTACGTGCGTTGACTTTTAATGATATGCAATTTCGACATGGTTTATCAGAGCAGATCACTGATTTAGTGAGCGAGTATGATAAACACCTCGCGCTGGTTACTCGAGTTGACAACAATGGCAAGCATAGTAGCGATGCTAGAGAGCCCTGGTTCACTGAGCTAAAGCGCAAGAACTCAGGTATACGCCAAGTAGAAGTGCTAGCAGGAAATATTGGTTATTTAGAAATGTGGGGCTTTGATTCTGTATCTTCTCAAGCTAAAGACGCAATTGCGGCGTCGATGAGATTACTACAAAGAACCGATGCCCTTATTCTTGATTTTAGTCAAAACGGTGGAGGAGATGGCTACATGATCTCCCACTTTGCAAGCTACTTTTTAGCGAAACCGACTTTATTACACTCCTACCAATTTCGAAATGGAAGTCATTACCCCTTTTACAGTGAACAGCCTTTGGGGGCAAGTGAACTGCGCGAGATACCTTTGTACATCTTAATTGGCCCTGAGACGTTCTCAGCCGGAGAAGCGTTTGCGTATGCGATGAAGCATCTTGGGCGAGCAACAGTGATTGGTGAGTCGTCAAAAGGGGGAGCAAACCCTATCAGACAAATAAAATTATCTCATGATTTTATTGCATTTGTGGCAATCGCTAGCACTGTTAGCCCGATAACCCAAAAAAACTGGGAGGGCAAGGGAGTAACACCAGACATAAATACTCAGGGTGAATTTGCAAAATCGCAGGCCTATCTAATGGCATTACAGCAGTTAGCAGGGCAGAGCTCTAACCCTTTTCTAATCAAAGAAAGAGCTGAGGCAATTAGCGAGTTGACTAGCCAACTCGCCGTTTTAGGTGCTAAAGCTGATAGCAAAAATTAGCTTGGCTGCGTAATTCTCTCTCATAGATCTCATATTTTCGTTTTTGATGTTGAGATTATCTCAACTGACCTCGTTGAGTGATCGTGTAAAACTGAATAAAACAACGTTAAAGGGAAATAAGATGAAAGTCTCCGTACTTAGTTTATTGTTATTGAGTCCAGTTGCTTTGGCAAACCCACTTTTAGGTACTTGGGAATTTGTTGAGGGGAAATATGCCACCACAGATGGCATTGTATCAGCGCAAGCGCCTAGCTTGACATCGATAAAGTTAGTTACTCCAACTCACCACAGCTACATTACGCAAAGTGAAGGAAAATTTAAATACGCTGGTGGAGGGAGTTACAAAATAGAGGGAGATAGATTTATCGAAACCTATGAATATGGAAATATTACTAGTTTACTCGGTCGAACGATGTCATTCAGCTACAAGATTGATGGTAATTTATGGCATCATGAACTGTATGAAGATGGTAAGTTCGTCGAGAAGGAAATATGGAAAAAAATCCAGTGATCCCAAAGAAGATGCGTTATATCAGCCACGCATCTTCTCAACTTCAACTCCAGTACACCGAAACGCCAACGTTGAGTGCAAAGCAAGTGCTAATCAAAGTGCATGCGTTTGGGGTTAATAGAGCAGATATTTTGCAAAAACAAGGGAAGTATCCTGCGCCTGAAGGCGATAGTGAGATATTGGGTCTGGAAGTGTCTGGAACGATAGTTCAGGTGGCGTCTTCTGAGCTTGAACATTTACTTGGTGACCAAGTGTTCTGTTTAACCGCCGGCGGCGGCTATGCTGAGTACGTGGTTGCACAAAGTGAATTACTCATGCCGTTAACCGAAGGTCTGTCATTGAGCTATGCGGCAGGTGTAGCAGAAGTATATCTTACGGCCTATGATGCGATTGTGCGAACTGGGCAGCTAAATTCTAATGGGGTTTTACTTTGTCACGGCGGTGCTTCAGGTGTTGGCAGTGCTGCCATAAGGATTGCAAAAAGGCTAGGTGCAACGGTCATTACTACCCAAAGTAGCAAGGAAAAGGCCGAGTATGCAAAATCTCTGGGGGCAGATCATACTATTAATTACTTAGACTGTGATTTTGCTGAAGAAATGAAAAAGCTTGGTTTGAAAGCAAATGTCATTCTTGATCCTGTCGGTGGTGAATACCTCAGAGCGAATCTAAGAGTTGCAGCCATGGATTGCCATTGTGTCATGCTCGCTATGCTAGGCGGAAGATATACAGAACTAGACTTTGCCAAGTTACTCGCGAAAAGGTTCAACTTGCATGGAAGCACGTTAAGAAATCGCTCTTTAGATTATAAAAGGGAATTAGTGAAAGATTTTCTGAGTGAGTTTGGCTCGGAACTGTCGGATCAGACGATGAAGATACCAGTGTATAAGGAGTTACTTTGGGATGAAATTGAGCAAGCCCACGATATTCTCGAACACAACCAGAATCTCGGGAAGGTGATAGTTAGAGTTAGTTGACTGTTTATTTATACAGTTGTTATTCTACCCACTCTTAGTGACAAGAGGAGTGAATAGTTTTGACGTTTAAAATTGAAGAGAAAGTACCTTGCCCAGAGGAATATTGTGATTTGCGAATAGCCGCGGGATTATCTGCAAAATCTTTAGAAGCAGCGACACGTGGGTTGCCTAACTCATTATATGGAGTTGCTATTAGGCATGATGAACAGCTTGTGGCAATGGGTCGGGTGGTTGGAGACGGAGGCTGTAATTTTGAGGTCGTCGATGTTGCCGTCAATCCGCTTTATCAAGGGCAGGGATTAGGGCGTACAGTAATGGAATATATTGATGGTTACTTAGCAACAAGTGCTTTGCCGGGCTCCTATGTTTCAATGATTGCAGATGAGCCAGCTTTTTATGAAAAGCTGGGCTACCGCTTAGTATCCCCGGCGAGTCAAGGAATGACAAAGCGGTTCACTGTGAAGCCTATCAAAAGTTCTGAGGCTTGAATTATTCACTTTTTGGTTAGCGGGATAAAAAATAGCGAACATATTCAAAATTATTGCTCCTTGTTTCGGGTTGTTGAAAGTAGTTAGTGCTTTTTCTGTTTTGAATTTAGCTGGTTTGTAAAGATCTCAGAATGGTATAACCGAGTTGTTCTGGATTATCGACCTTTGGCACGGTCTATGGAAAGCAGGGAGTACTTTTTCTGTTTTGAATTTAGCAGGTTTGTAAACATCTAAGAATGATACAACCGAATGGATCCGAATTATCGACCCTTGTCGCGGGTTATAGAGAGCAGGTAATGCTTTTTCTTTATGGATTTAACTAGATAGTAAATATTGTAGAGTGGTACAACCGAGTGGATCCGAATTATCGACCCTTGGCGCGGGTTATAGAGAGTAGGTAGTGCTTTTTCTTTGTGGATTTAACTAGATAGTAAATATTGTAGAGTGGTACAACCGAGTGGATTCGAACCACCGACCCCTACCATGTCAAGGTAGTGCTCTAACCAACTGAGCTACGGTCGTACAATAACATTTTCTTATTTATCGTTTTCAGGTCTGTGCCTGTCAACGCGTTGTAATATATAGTGACTCAGCTAACGGATCAAGCGGCTTTCCGTAATTTTTTGATTGTTTGCCTTTTTTTTGTTCATGCTGGGGGTATTTCACACAGCTGATAAAATTCTTGCCACCATTTTACGTGTGCTTTTGCAGAATCTTTAAGGTTATCTAAGTTCTGTTGAAGCGTGAGCGGATCGACAACATTATTATTTTGATACAATAGGTGAATAGGCTGCCAAGCAGCGATCAGCTCTTCCATAGAAAGAGAGAGCATCGCCTGATAAGGCTGAAGAATAGATAAATAATACTTGCTGAAGATATTGTTTATGATCTGTGCCTGTTTTTTATTTCCGCCGCTTTTACAAATGTCATTTCTCAGTTTAAGTTGTTTTAATTGGCGTGTAGCTGCATTATTCAGTTGAGTTTGTTTACGGACGCTTGTAACCAAAGATGAGACAAATCGCTGAGAAAGGACTTTTAAAGCGGGGGTAAGCGTGTCTGGACTGAGGTTCTCGGGCGCGTCCATGTTTATCACCAACTCTGCGAGCTCATTAGCGGCTTCTAACATGTGACTGTGCGCTGCTGGTAGTTCTAAGGGCACCTCATCAGCAATCAACAAGCTCAAACTTGCCAACTCTCTTTCAAATGTCATCATATGAAGAAAGTGATGTGGAAGCTGCTCTTTCTTTTCCTGTAATGCTCGAGCTAGTGTTTGTTTTAGCTCGTCGCTCGTGTTTGGATGTCGAATGCAGCGAGGCGCTTGCTGAATAAATAAGATGGTATATTTCAAGCGCTCACTTGGATAACTTACTTTACCCAGTTGATTATTTTGCGCAGCGATGAGATTTGTGACTTTGCAGTGCCCAGCGGTCGCGATGTCCAATATAGAGATAGTAAGCTCACTTGTAGGTAATGGCACTTTTTGGATTTCAGGATTGTAAAGTGGGGCCGGGTGTACCAACTCTATGCTAGCTGCATTCGCAAGTCGTTGTTGATATTCAACAGCAATATCGCTTGGCTGCTTGCTGCATCCGGCCATAGTAAAAAGTAATATCGTACTAGCTATTTGCTTGACTAATTTCAAATTTCACCCGTTTGTTTACACAAGTTACTAATAATATCGCCGCCGTACTCAAACCGATAATAATACCAACCCAAAAGCCCTGTGGACCCATAGCTGGCGTTATCCAATCGGTCTTTGCTAATACATAGCCCAATGAAAACCCAATAAGCCAGTACGATATAAAAGTTACCCAAGATATTGGTTTAGTATATTTGAGCCCTCTTAACACGCCGTTTGCGGAGACTTGCAATGCATCGGGCAATTGATACAAACAAGCCAATACCATAATACTGGTTGCGAGTGTGGCGACTTCAGTATTGTTTGTATATAGCCAAACAATCTGATCTCTCCCTATATACGTAACGAGAGCGACAAAAAGAGCAATTAAGGTGGCTAAAAGAAAAGCTGTATTAACAGAAAGCCTAAGTTGGTCTAAGGCTCCTTGGCCGGTTAGGTTACCGATCCGTATAGCGATAGCCATAGACAAACTTAATGGCATCATAAATAACATTGTAGTGACACTAGCCGCAATTTGGTGACCGGATACGGAAATAGGCCCTAAATCAGCAATAAATAATGGAATACAAGCAAACAGAGTAACTTCAAAGAAAGTTGCCAGTGCAATTGGGAAGCCAAGTGCTGCAACATATTTCATCATAGATAGACTTGGCTTGGTAAAGCCGCTGATGAGCGCCTTTCCATCTATGTGTTTACTCTTCAAGCTATACACCCACTGTGCAATTGCCATTGACCAAAGCACGATGGATGTAGCGAGACCGCAGCCAGCACTTCCAAACGCAGGAGCGCCAAATTTACCATAGATAAAAATATAGTTAGCAACGACATTGATACAAAGACCAACAATGCTGATGTAAAAAGCAGGCTTTGTTTGCCCAACTCCCTCTGTAACATTACGATATACTGTGAAGATCAAAAAGCCTAATAGGCCCCACTTCACAAAATCAATATAGCCTTGAGCAAGGGTCTGAACATTCTCACTTGCCCCAATATTTGAGAAAACCACAGAAGTAAAGTTCGCTAAAACCAAACCGACGGTAAAAAGTGCTAAAGCAAGATATAAACTTTGTTGGAAAAATCGTTTGATCCCAGAAGTGTCATTAGCACCATGGCAATGTGCGACGATACTTGTAAGTGCTAGTAAAATACCTTGTAAACTAAAAATCAGAGGGTTCCAAACACCCGTAGCAATAGAAAGTGCAGCCAAGTCCTCAGCGCTAACTTGACCTGCCATCATTGTATCAACAACGGTCATTAAGACTAAAGTAACTTGAGCGAGAAAAACAGGGATCGCAAGTTGAAGCAAGCGTCTGGCTTCCCAAGTTGAAAAATTCATGGTGAGATACTACTTAAGGCGTAAAAGAGATAGTTTATTTTAGTGCTTTGTATTTAGCAAAATTTTGCGTTTAGCAGCCACGACTATTTATATCTAGTCGCATATTCAATACAAATTAAGTACCTCTATTAATGCGATTTCGCTACAATTCCAAGGATAAATTAAGAGGGTAGATATGTTTACAGGAATTGTTCAAACAAAAGCGACTGTGGTGTCGGCAAAGCAAGTTGATAGTATTTTAAAATTAGTTATTTCTGTTGGTGTCGACTATCTCGATAAACTGACTTTGGGCGCGAGTATAGCAATTAATGGATGTTGTTTAACTGTGGTTCACTTCGAGCGACCAGAAAATGATGTCGTAGGCCAAGTTTGTTTTGATGTGATTGATGAAACCTTGAGACTTACCAATTTAGGTGAAGTACACAGAGGATCACAGGTTAACTTTGAGCGCTCGATGACATTTGGCACGGAGCTTGGCGGACATGTAATTTCAGGGCATATTCAAACGAGCGCGAACATAAGTGAAATACATCGAAACGAAGGCAACTGCAGGATGCATATTTCGTTGCCTGAATCGTGGCATAAGTATGTTATGTATAAAGGCTTTATCGCGGTAAACGGTGCCAGTCTGACGGTAGGGGAGCTTGATCACAGTGGTTTTTGGTTACATCTAATACCTGAAACACTAGCGCTTACAAATCTTGGCACGATGAATGTGGGAGACCGCGTAAATATTGAGGTTGATCAACAAACCTACACGATTATTAATACCGTTGAAAACTATTTGAAGAAGCAAAGTTTATTAAAACACGGCTAGAAGATTACGAGACTGAGCACTGCGTTTTCGGCCTATCTTGATATAAAAAAGTATGGCTGTCTTTATAAAAGCAGCTCGAACCCGAGCTGCCCGTAACTTATAGTGCTTCTGCTTTTGGTTAAAAAACCTGCTCGTCGTCGCTATCAACCCTAAGCTCAAGTTTATTGTGTACTTGGTCTAGGTGCATATTTAGATGTATAGGATTGCAACAAGCTGCACAGTCTTCGTAGTAGTCCTGATCGCCTTCACTTGTATCAAGGTTGACAAAAATATGGTGTCCACAATGTGGGCATTCAATACGTTGCTGATATAGGTTTCTCATTGGCCCTCCACCTTAATTGGCCAAACTAAATACCTTTTAACTATAGCGCATTGTGACGAAAATATGGCAGTTATTTGAGCAGGGCTTGCACTTGTTCTGCCGCGTCCCGTATGTACTTGCCAGCAAATAAGTTTGCTTGCACTAGAAGAGGATATAAGCGATAAATGTCTAAACGCTCAGCCGCATTTTCTGCAAGTGGATAGATAGACCCATAACCACGGTAGAAGTCATCTGGTAATGGAGCAAATAGCGAAGCCATAGCAATATCAACTTCTCTATCACCATAGTAGCAAGCTGGAGAAAATAGCACGGGCTTTTGACGGCTAAAGCCAATGTTACCATGCCAAAAGTTACCATGAACCAAAGACGGTTGAACTTGGTGTGGAAGGAGTGGTTTAAGTTGCTCTACAAATGTGTCGATATCGGTGAGAATAATCCCTTTTTCAGCCAGCAGTTGCAGCTGCCAACCAATTCTTTCTTCGGCAAAAAAAACTTCCCACTTTTTGTGCCATTGATTCGGTTGTGGAAGCTCGTGAATGTAATTGTCTTCTTCTAGGCCAAACATTTCCTGTTCATGGCGTTGGTGCATTTTAGCTAGGCTTTGGCCACACTCAAGCCAATTTTCATTGCGATGATCAAGTTCTAACCATTCCAGCACAATAAAACAAAATTCGACACTCGTACCCAGTGTTATTGTATCGGCAACGAGAAAATCGGAGTCACGAATGAGCTTTTCTCGATTAGATGCCTCACACTCAAACCGCTCTAAAGCCTGAATTGGGGCTACTTTGACTAAAAATTGATGGGTATCGTCTGCAATCTTATAGAGTTTTTTAGACCCATAACTTTTTAAGGTTTGCTTTGATGAAAGCTCAAACGCGTCATGGAGAGATTCAGAGATTTGTTGGTTGACTTTGTTCCACATAAGTTAGATCCAACATATTCACTTACTCTAAAATATGGTTGAAATTCTCAAGATCACAAATACTTGAGGCCTTTTTCTAAAAAAAATAAAATATCGCCTCTGTCATTTTATCCAAGGGAAGTACATTGAATAAAAATATCACCACCAATTTACTCGCGATACTGCTAACAGGTACTGGTTTCACACTAGAAAACGACGTGCTGTTTTCGATAGGATTGTTTGCACTATCTGGCGCATTGACGAATTGGTTAGCGGTACATATGTTATTTGAGAAAGTGCCTTTCCTCTACGGTTCAGGGATAATTACGCTTAAGTTCGAGTCGTTTAAAGCGTCGATTAGAGAGCTCATCTTGAGTGAGTTCTTTAGTCAAGAAAAACTAGAAAAGTTTCTCGGCAAGGAGCATCCAAAGTTTGACTTGGCACCTATCGCTAATAAAGTCGACTTAAATCCTGCATTCGACCGTTTGTTAAGTGTGATTGAGGCGTCTCAATTCGGCGCAATGCTGCAGATGTTTGGTGGGACTGAAGCTGTACAACCACTGCGAGAGCCATTTATTGAGAAAATGCGATTAGCAATAGTTGAACTCGGTGAGCAGCCTGAGTTTGATGCTGCAATTAGTGAGTCGCTCAGTAATGGTCTACTTGGCGATGATTTACACCAAACCATTGAAAAAGCGGTAGATGAGCGGCTTAATGAACTAACGCCGAAAATGGTAAAGGAAATAGTACAAAATATGATTAAGACTCACCTAGGATGGCTAGTTGTGTGGGGTGGAGTCTTTGGGGGTCTTTTCGGATTATTGGCTGCAGTTGTATAGCTGAATAATGAAAAAGGCGTAGTCAGGGATTTCTACGCCTTGCTTCTGTTTATAACCATATTGATATGGTTACTTAGATCCTGAGACAAAAATGGTTTTTTGATCTATTTTCGCAATGTCTTTAATACTGGTTTCCACACTACGGTCTACACCGAGGAAGTCTGCCGCTTTATTAAACCCGTAGGTCGTGGCAAATTTGCCAATTGGCATATCGTTGCAGTGTAGTTTTTCTTCAACGACTCGTGTTCTTAAGTGATTTTCTTTGATTGTGTTATGCAGATGAATTTTATTATTTTTAACGACCGACATACAAACCTGAGTCGCTCGACTATTATCCGCAGCTACAAAGTCAGCGGCGGATACACTACCTGTGATTAAAAGTGAAGTTGCACATACTAAATTGAACAGTTTCATGGTTAGCTCCTTGGCTATCTCTAGGACACGTTCTTAGTATTGCTAAAGTTGCTGAGTAATGCTGTAAATCAAGTAATTCGGAATGTAATAGAGTGTGTCAGATGTGTGTGAGATTTCTATGCACTTGAATAGTAGTAATTTATTTTGTTGTAATAGATACAAATAGTGAAAACTTTTTTTATTATAAAATACTGTTATCGATAATTTAACACTCTGCTTTTGTACTTGCCCCTATCTTTATTACTTCAACGAAAAGGTATGTCAAATCATGTCAATATTGACGCATCTTTACAAATTTGCGCAGCTGCCTCTAATGCACTGCGCATTTTCGCAACATGCGTTATAATCTCTTGACGTTCGTCGTAATTACTTGTCGCTAAAGCTCATAATTGCGTAAAGTGCGATGGCATGAGCTAAAGTCACAAAAAAACAATAGAGATGACAATAATGTATAAATTTGCCCCCTCCATAGTCGTAGCTGGGATTGCCGCAGCTTTGATGGGCTGTCAGGATCACGGCCCGCAGAAAGAAAAAGTTACCATAGAGAAAAACCCATATCCAAGTACTTACAAGCCAGTACCTTCTCAGTCAACCCTAATCACGAATGCTACCGTTCTAATCGGTACGGGTGAAAAGCTAGAACAAGGTGATGTATTTATTGTTGATGGTAAAATCAAGCAAGTTGGCAAAGACCTTTCAGTCACAGCTGATGTTACTATCGATGCCGAAGGTAAATGGGTAACACCTGGTATTATCGATGTGCACTCTCATTTAGGGGCTTACCCCAGTCCAAGTGTAGAATCGCACAGTGATGGCAATGAAATGATTAACCCTAATACTTCTCAGGTATGGGTTGAGCACTCTGTATGGCCGCAAGATCCTGGCTTTAACCGAGCCAGAGAAGGGGGGATTACCACGCTACAAATCTTACCTGGCTCTGCAAACCTATTTGGTGGCCGAGGTGTTACCTTAAAGAATGTGCCGGCATCAACAATGCAAGCAATGAAATTCCCTGATGCGCCATATGGATTAAAGATGGCATGTGGTGAGAATCCAAAGCGTGTATACGGCTCTAAAGGTGTAGCCCCTTATACTCGTATGGGTAATATGGCAGGATATCGTGAAGCTTGGATTGAAGCTGGTGAATATAAGCGTGCGTGGGAACAATACGAAGCCGAATATGCTGCTGGATTGAATCCGGATGCACCCGAGCGTGATATCAAGTTCGATACGCTGCGTGGCGTGCTAGATGGTGAAATCTTGATCCATAACCATTGCTACAAAGCGGAAGAAATGGCAATGATGATCGACTTGTCTAAAGAGTTTGGTTATCACGCAGGAACTTTCCACCATGGTATTGAAGCATATAAGATTGCAGATCTGTTAGGTGAAAACGGTAACTGTGCTGCACTTTGGCCTGATTGGTGGGGCTTTAAGATGGAAGCCTATGATATGGTTCAGGAAAACGTTGCAATTGTTGATGCAGTGAAAAACTCATGTGCAATTGTTCATTCTGATTCAGGGACCACAATCCAACGTTTGAATCATGAAGCCGCAAAAGTGATGAACACCGCAAACCAGTCAGGCTTTAACATCAACGAGCAGCATGCAATTAAGTGGATCACCTCGAATGCTGCGAAATCGTTAGGTATTCAGGATAAAACCGGATCGCTTGAGCAAGGCAAACAAGCTGATGTCGTAATTTGGAGCACTAACCCGTTTAGCGTGTACTCTCGTGCAGAGCAGGTTTTTGTGGATGGTGGTAAAGTCTATGATCGTTATGATGAAAAATATCAAGCGGTTAGTGATTTTATGTTGGGCCAAAAGTAAGGAGTTGATGAGATGAAAACCATGAAGCTAACCATGATCACTAGCGCATTACTAGCTCACTCTGTTGCTTTTGCCAGTGTTACCGCAATTACCAATGCAACGGTCCATACCGCGACAGATGCTGGCGTACTTAAAGGTGCGACCTTAGTTATCGAAAACGGTAAAATAAAAGCGATTAATCCAGATAATGTGACTGCTGATGTGACGATTGACGCCAGCGGTAAAGTGGTCACTCCGGGTTTTATTGGCTCAATGAATCAACTTGGTTTAGTTGAAGTTGGTGCTGTTGCTGCTTCACGTGATGCCAGCGATGACGATGCAGGCTTAGACTTTGATGCAAGCACCGCATTTAATCCACGTAGTAGCTTAATTGCATATGCTAGAAAAGGTGGAGTAACGCAAAACTTTGTCGCACCTTGGGGTGGTAAAAGTGAGTTTGCAGGGCTTGGTTTTGTTGTTGATTTATCTGGTGAATTTAACAGTGTGACCGACAAGCACACCGCGTTAATTATTCATCTAGGAGCCAAAAGCAAAGGGTCTCGTGCAAAGGCGTTGGCTAACGTTGTTAAAAAGCTTGAAGCACAGCAAGAAAAACTCGCTAAGAAAGACAAAAAAGACGAGGGAAAACCGAGTTCAGAAGAACAAGTGTTAACGCAAGTGTTAGCGGGTGAAATGCCTGTGGTTGCAACACTTTCACGAGCGTCGGATATCCTTGAAGCGATTAAGCTAAAAGAAAAGTTTGGTTTAGATCTGATTATTCAGGGTGCTGATGATGCGGTAGTGGTCGCCGACCAGCTAGCTGAGGCAAAAGTACCTGTTATTTTGAGTGCGGTATCAAACCTACCAGCTAGCTTTGACTCAATGCATGCAAGTCTAGATAACGCAGGTAAGCTTGAGAAAGCAGGTGTCAATGTCATCCTGTCAATAGGTGGTGACGGTAGCCATAACGTCTACCAGCTACGTTTTGATGCGGGGATCGCTGTGGCAAATGGCATGAGTCATGAAGGCGCACTTAAGGCGGTTACCGCTAACCCTGCTAAAGCACTGGGTATTGATGGCGGTGTGATTGAAGCTGGTAAACGTGCAGACATCGTAATGTGGAGTGCGGATCCTTTCGAATTCAGCACCACAATCGATAAAATCTGGATCAATGGTGAGGAAGTGTCTACTGAGTCACGCCACGATAAACTAAGAGACAGATATACGACAGATTCTGATATGCCAAGAGCGTATACGAAGTAATGTTTTTATACAGGGCCTCATTTGAGGCCTTTTTCAATTCGGTTTGTCCCGTCCTAAATACACTTGGCGGGTTTTGGCAATCCTGCAATTTTTGTTGCTTGTTTAGCTGGGCCTTTTGGAAATAACTTATATAAATAGATGCTATTACCTTTATCCTCACCTAGTGCTTTAGCCATTGCCTTTACCAGCATACGGATCGCGGGGCTGGTGTTGTATTCGAGATAAAAACTTCTCACAAACTCAATGACTTCCCAGTGAGCATCTGAAAGCTCAATGTTTTCCTCTGCGGCTAGAAGCGGTGCTAAGTCTTTAGACCATTGAGTATGGTCTAGCAAATAGCCTTGTTTATCAGTCTCGATAGTTTGGTTGTTAAATTCTAGCATGATGATTACCAAGTAATTGAATTGTTCATAGTAATGGTCAGCTCAACCCAATCTTTGTCAGAAATAAGCTTTACTCCGGCTTCTGGGACAATGCCTCTGGCACTCGCACAGGTTTGCAGCATCACCACATGTGCATCCTCAGCTGAGATACGCGTTTGGCCAAAGCAGCCATCATTACATAATAAAATAGTGTCGCGATGGGACACAAACTGCAGCTTATCGCATGCTTCGATACTAGAAATAATATGTAGCGTACTCATAATGTCACCACAAAGTCATGTTGTTTGATTAACGCGAGGATCTCATGTTGATTTTTGACTTCAGTATCAACAGCAAGGGAGTGTGGTGATACGTTAAACTCATCCATAGCTGACTGGCAGGCGTAAACCTGCTCGACATCATAAATTTCCAAAGTTTTTAATTGTTTAAACATATCTTTTAAACCCAGTGTGGGCGCATTGAGGGTTTTCTGGAGTGATAGCACAGCAGGACCAGTAAAAAGCCAACTTACTTGCTGATCAATTGCGGCATAGATTAGTGCGACATCGAGCGCTTCTTTCAGACTATTTTGGTCAAACGGACTGGTTTGAGAAATGATTAACACGGTTTTACTCATTTAAACTGTATCCATTTATCAGATTTACTCGAGATCATGGCAAACTCTGCAAGGCCAGCAACGGTGAAAGGGCTAACGTTTTCGGTGCTAACGCCGCGCTTTTCCGCTGCGGTGACACACAGCAACAGGGGGATCCCTTTATCTTTGATGCGTTGCCAAAGCGCGTTGACTTGCAATTCGTCGGAAGCATGTACAATATTTTGACTGGCGTGATAGACAGCATCTTGATATAGAAAAATACACGCGATTTGATGGTCACTTTTAATAGCGGCATCGACATACCGCTCTAGTAAAGTTAACTTTGACTGTGCAGCTACGCCAAAGTGCACTGATATGGCTATTTGACTCAAATTTTACTCATAAAAAAAGCCCCGTAATGGGGCTTATTTTATCAGAAATTCTGAGTTAGTCATCCGACGCACCTAAAAGGGCAAGGATACTGGTAAATAAGTTATAAATACTTAAATACAAGCTCACAGTTGCAAGCACATAGTTTGTCTCGCCGCCGTTAATGATACGGCTTGTATCATAAAGGATAAAGCCAGACATTAATAAAACGACTGCCGCGTTAATTGCCATAAACGCGATGCTTGATCCAATGAACAAGTTTACTAGGCTCGAGATAATAACCACGATTAAACCAACTGTTAAAAAGCCACCCATAAATGAGAAATCTTTTTTCGTAGTTAGTGCATAAGCTGATAAACCGAAGAAAATTAACGCTGTTGTGCCTAGCGCTTGTGCTATCAACATGCCACCATTTGGTAATGCAGCATAGTGATTAAGCATAGGCCCAAGGCCGAAGCCTAGAATACCAGTAAATAAGAATACAAGACCGATAGCAGAAGATGAGTTTGCTTTTTTACCGATAACAAATAGCAAACCAAATGCAACTAATGAACAAACGATACCAGTAAACGCTGGTAATGCCATCGTCATTGAAATTGCGGCTGTTACTGCACTAAACGCTAATGTCATTGCCAATAGGAAGTAAGTGTTTTTCAACACTTTGTTTGTTTCCATTGTCGACATGACAGGTTTTGCAGTGTTGTATGAATGATTGAATGCCATGATTCAAGCTCCTTAATAAAACATGCTGATCCCAAAAATAACTGAGATAAGAGTATCAATTGTTATATGTTGGGGCAATGATTTCTGGATCAATATCGTCGATATTTAGATTGCCTTTATAATCTAAGCTATTGTCTAAGACTTTGAATATTTTCAAAAGTTCGCTGAAATATCAAAAATACGCAGAATCTTGACTGGTTCTTAGACGATTAAGCCAAATTTTACGCAAACGATCAAATAATTGAAAAAAAAGCTTCACAAGCGCATAGGGATTCTCTATTATTCGCCCCGCTGCGGAGAGATGGCTGAGTGGTTGAAAGCACCGGTCTTGAAAACCGGCATACGTTAATAGCGTATCTAGGGTTCAAATCCCTATCTCTCCGCCACATTTAAAGCCCTCATGTTTGAGGGCTTTCTTGTTTTTGATATCTGAAACTTCCATTCATCAGCATAACTCTCGATAAAAATACCTATTAGACCAAAGTCGGCTAGTGCCGAGGCTCTGCTTGCACAATACTCAATGGTGTTGAATGAATAATGAATGTAGAGAGTGTTGAATATGAAACAAGTTGGCAAAGGGGTAGGCTTCTCTTTATTATCACCGTTAATCGTAGGTGGTGTGCTTGGGATTTACTACAGCTTTACACTCGGTCGCAGTGAGATGTTCTTTAACTTGCTACTTAGTGCAATTTCTAATGCATACATCGTTGGTCTTGCAATGTGTCTATTCGTTGTTCCCGGATATATCCTTATGTTTAGGTACAACAAGGTGCAATATGGCGGTTTGTTAACACTGGGGTTACTTGGTGGCGCGATATTTAGCTATCTTTTTGCCGCACAATCGGGCGTTGGTTTTATTGTTAACGCCTTAATGTCAATGCTCTCCGCAGGGCTTTTCTTATGTGGTTTGCGGGCTGGTAATCGTAAAACTGAGTGATAATTAACCGAGCAGTGTCAGTTTTACAGATAATTAATACTTTTTCAGTCGAAAAGGTTTTAATTGTTACTCCGAAAGAGTACCTTTAGCTTTTGTCGTTCAATTCGTGAATTTGATGGTAATGCAAAAGCAAGATTTTTATCAGACTTTAGTTAAACAAGCTCAGGGGCTAATCAGTGGCGAACACAATGTGATTGCCAATATGGCAAACTTGAGTGCGCTTTTATTTACAACCCTTGAAGATATCAACTGGGCAGGCTTTTATCTTATGGATAGCGCTGAAGAGTTGGTTCTTGGGCCGTTCCAAGGTAACCCTGCATGTATCCGAATTCCCGTCGGTAAAGGGGTATGTGGCACAGCAGCTGCGATGTGTGAAACGCAATTGGTTGAGGATGTTCATGCGTTCGCTGGTCACATTGCTTGTGACGCGGCATCAAATTCAGAAATCGTGATCCCTGTTTTTAAAGGCAATAAAGTGATTGCCGTGCTAGACATTGACAGTCCCAGTCTGGCAAGATTTGACGAGCAGGATAAAATCGGATTGGAAGCGGTAGTTAAAGCGTTTGAGGAAACGCTTTAATGAAAGATATGCTTCAGGTACAAGATTATTTGTTTTCCTACGCCGATGTCGGTGATTGGGAAGGCGAAGAAGAAGTTGTTGCAGAACGCTTAAATGAGCTTATTCATCACGCCTGGGATTTGCTTCCCGAAGATTTAGACTGTGACACAATAGATAGGCTCATAGAAGGTATTTGGGAACATCTTCGCGGTGATTTAGCGCTTCTTGAAGCAGATATAGAAGAGCTAATTGACTGGGTTACACACTATATAAACTCGTCGCTCGATGAGCAGATGTAATTAATAGGTTTAAAAATGGAAACCACAAACAAGCTAAAAGACACAAATGAAGTATTAGACTTCTTATTTTCAGAATTTCCTAATTGCTTCAAGCAAAAGGATGGGATTAAGCCACTAAAGGTCGGTATTTTTAAAGATATCGCTGAACGAATTGAGGGCTCTGATAAAGTCAGTAAAACTCAAGTACGTCAAGCACTTCGTAAATACACTTCAAACTGGCGTTATCTCGAAGCAGTTACCAAGAACGAATTTCGCGTAGACCTAGACGGCAATCAAGCAGAAAAGGTTGAGCAAGAGCACGTTGAACACGCAGAAAAAGCATTGGCTGAGAGTCGTGCAAAAATGGCTAAGCGCAAAAAGCCACAGCGTCCAAACAATCGCGATGGCGAAACAAAATCTTACAAAAAGAAACCTTACTCAAGGGATCGTCAAGACCAAAAGCGCCCTAAAATGAGTAATAAACATGCTGAAGTTAAACCAAAGCGCAGTGGTAAAGTTGAACCTTTACCGGCTGAACAGGTCAAGGTTAATAATAAAGTTAAAGTTAAACTTGGCCAAGCGCTTGTTAACGCTACCATCACTGAAGTCAAAAATGATGAAGTGCACGTAGAGCTTGTAACAGGAATGCAAGTCAAAACTAAAGCAGATAGCCTATATATCCAGTAAGGAGTTGTATATGAGTAAAAAGTTACCACTCATTTCCCTAGTCGCCGCGTTCGTATCGAGTGTTACTTTAGCCTCAACAAGCACAGTCACTATTAAGGACTTGCCGGTCCTTAAACCTGAAGCGCAACATACAACGGCTAGTAAACGAGTGACTAACCTATTTACTCGACAACACTACAAACGCTTCAGCTTTGATGACAGCTTATCGGATAAAATCTTCGATCGTTACGTAGAAGCCATCGACTTTAATAAGTCTTTGCTTCTACAGTCGGATATCGATAGTTTTCAACAATATCGTAAACAATTTGATGATGCATTGATCTCAGGAAAACTGGGTTTTGCTTACGATATGTTTAATCTAAGCATGAAGCGTCGTTTTGAGCGCTATGATTTTGCTATTAGCTTACTCGACAAAGAAATGAGCTTCGATAAAAAAGATGAGTTCATTTTTGATAGAGAAGAGCAAAATTATGCAACCGCGACAAGTGAGCTTGATGAATATTGGCGCCAGCGCGTTAAATCTGATGCGCTGCGTTTAAAGTTGACGGGCAAAAATTGGGAAGAGATCAAAGAAGTTCTTACCAAGCGCTACAAAAATGCGCAAAAACGTCTAGTGCAAACGAACAGTGAAGATGCATTCCAAGTTATTATGAATGCGTTTGCACGTAGCATTGAAGCGCACACATCCTATCTCTCGCCACGCCGTGCCGAACAGTTCAAAATGGATATGGACCTAGAGCTTGAAGGTATTGGTGCAGTGTTAAGTTACGATGAAGATTACACCGTGATACGTAGTTTAGTCCCTGGCGGTCCCGCGGACAAAACTGAAAAACTTAAGCCGGACGATAAAATCATCGGCGTAGCACAAGATGATAAAGAATTTGTAGACGTTATCGGCTGGCGTTTAGATGATGTGGTCGATTTGATCAAAGGTCCTAAGGGAACTAAGGTTCGACTTCAATACCTTAAAGGTACTGATAGTCACGGAACGCCTAAAGTTGTTGAAATTGTTCGTGACAAAGTAAAATTAGAAGATCGCGCAGTTAAATCTTCTGTCTTTGAAGCTAAATATTCAGAGCTACAAAGTAAAATAGGCGTGATAGAAATTCCGAGTTTCTACAATAATCTCTCTCAAGATGTAAAAACTGAAATCGCTAAACTTAAAGAAGCCAAAGTCGATGGGGTTATCATTGACCTTCGCCAAAATGGCGGTGGCTCGCTTTACGAAGCAACCCAGCTATCCGGTTTATTCTTTGACCAAGGTCCAGTTGTTCAGATCCATACCGCTTACAATCGTGTCGAAAGTCAACAAGATAGAGATGGCATTACCTTCTACGATGGACCTTTGACTGTGTTAGTTGACCGCTACAGTGCATCAGCATCTGAAATTTTTGCTGCTGCGATGCAGGACTATGGCCGAGCTGTAGTGATTGGTGAGCAAACCTTTGGTAAAGGTACCGTGCAACAACATCGTGGCCTGGGCAAAAATTACGATTTATTCGAAAACCCTTTAGGGAGTGTAACTTACACGATTGCGAAGTTTTATCGTATCGACGGTGGTAGTACACAACATAAAGGCGTGATCCCTGATATCTTGCTACCATCGGCAATCAATCCTGAAGAGTGGGGAGAAAGCCAAGAGGATAACGCACTACCTTGGGATAGTATTGTTCGTGCAAAATATGCGAGTTTAGATAACTTGTCGCCAACCATTCAGTACTTGAGTAAACGCCATGATGAGCGAGTAAAAGTTGAGCCTGAATTCGAATATATTTATAAAGACATTGAAGAATACAAAGCGCGTAAAGACGATAAGGCGATTTCATTAGTTGAAGCTGAACGTATCAAGGAGCGCGAAGATCGTGATGATCTGGTATTGAAGCGGACAAATGAAAGGTTGAAGCGTCTAGGATTAGAGCCCGTTAAAGATTTGGACGATACGCCAGAGGTTATTTCGGAATTAGACCCGTACCTTGAAGAGGCTGCCCTGATCACGCAGGACCTAATTTCATACGGGCGAATAGCCAAAAACGAAGTTAAAAAATAAATAAAAGGCGCTTCAAGCGCCTTTTATTATTTCTTTTACTCTTACTTTTACTTAACAAATTTTGTTATCATCTGCGAGATTTTCTAAGCTGATACTCTTTTGAGGCTTTTTGAGAATGGTGCGTGGCTCGACCACTGGCAACCTAGCTACTCAAAACGGCTCAAAGCGGTATACTGCAAATAAAATAATTATAAGCATGGGTCGTCGTGCGTAGGAGTATTCCTTTTGAAACAACAAAAACAGCCGTCATTTATTGACGCTCTTATTCCGATCACTTTGTTGGTCGCTTTGCTAGGTGCTGCGGTGTACCTCTATGGTGACAGTTCATCATCGGGTCCAAACCAAATAGCCTTGCTTTTTGCAACATTCACTGCGGCGCTTGTTGGCCTAAAAAATGGTTTTACGTGGAAGACGCTTGAAGAAGCGATGATCAAGGGGATAACTATCTCTCTTGGCGCTATTATCATTTTACTGATGGTTGGTGCTTTAATAGGTACCTGGCTATTGTCCGGTACCGTTCCTACGCTGATCTACTATGGTCTGCAAATTATCAATCCAAGTTGGTTTTATGCCGCGAGTTGTTTGATTTGTGGAATTGTGGCGATGAGTATAGGCAGCTCGTGGACAACAGCTGCAACCATAGGTGTGGCGCTATTAGGCGTGGCGACGGGGCTTGGCTTAGATCAAGTCGTTACTGCGGGTGCAGTGATTTCAGGTGCTTATTTTGGAGATAAGTTGAGCCCACTATCTGAAACCACAAACCTAGCGCCTGCGGTCGCGGGTAGTGATTTGTTTGATCATATTCAACATATGCTTTGGACTACTGTGCCGAGCTTCGTAATTGCACTCATCATATTTATCGTAATGGGCTTTAATGCTGAAGTGTCAAGCGAAGCGGGGCGAATAGATGAAATAGTGTCGATACTGCAAACTAATTTCAACATTAATCTATTAATGCTAGTTCCTTTGCTGGTGCTACTTGGGCTTGCTATCAAGAAAATGCCCGCTTTTCCGGCGATTTCAATTGGCGCGGTGATTGGGGCTATATGGGCAGTGCTGTTCCAAGGTGACCTAATTGCAAGCCAAATTGACGCTAGCCAAGGTGAGTTAGTAGGTTATGTGAAATTAGTGTGGGCGACTTTCTTTGATGGTTTTGCATTGCAAACAGGCGATGCAAAAATGGACGACTTGTTAAGTGGTGGTGGCATGTCATCAATGCTAACGACAACTTGGCTGGTGATGACAGCATTGATGTTTGGTGCCATTATGGAAAAAACTGGCTTACTTGATGTCTTCGTACGTAGCATTCTTAAAATTGCAAAAAGCACGGGTTCACTGATTGCCTCGACTATTGCAACTTGTATTGGTACAAATCTAGTTGCAGCGGATCAGTATATCGCGATTGTTGTCCCTGGCCGTATGTTCAAAGAAGAATACAAAAAGCGCGGTTTGAAGAGTGTAAACCTCTCTCGTACGCTGGAAGATGGTGGCACAATCACCAGTCCACTGATCCCTTGGAACACCTGCGGCGCATATATGCAAAGTGTACTGCTGATCAATCCGTTTGATTATGCCATGTACGCATTCTTTAACTTGATCAATCCTGTGCTGGCTGTTATCTACGCGTACCTTGGTATCAAGATCCTCAAGATTACGCCACCAACGGTAAACGCGGAAGAACCAAATGAGAAAGTAGGCCGAGCGTAAAGTAGCGCATTTGCAATCTTGCTCAGGCCTTTTCCAACAGGTCAAATAGAAATAAAACGCCTATCCTTAGAGTTGGCGATATCGAATTTGTTTTATCACTCGCCCCTTTTTGGGGCGTTTTTGTAAGGACTATATATGACTCAAAAACCACAAGCTAAATTTCTTAAAGATTACCTTGCACCAAGCCATACCGTTGATGCGCTTTGTTTGACCTTTGAGTTAAGCCCAAGAAATACCATTGTGACTGCAGTAAGTCAGTTTGTCGCGGTAGGCGATGCGACACAATTAATATTGGACGGTGTCGACTTAGAGTTGGTGTCTTGTCAGGTAGATGGTACAGAATGGCAAAGCCTTGAAAAATCCGATTCTGAATTGATCCTTTCTAACTTGCCAGAGGCTTTTGAGCTCAAAATTGTCACTAAGATTTCACCGCAAACGAATACGTCGCTTGAAGGCTTATACCTCTCTGATGGCGCATACTGCACGCAATGTGAAGCAGAAGGTTTTAGAAAAATTACCTACTTTATGGATAGACCTGATGTACTGACGACCTACACAGTGACTATCATTGGTGAATCAAAGTATCGCTACTTACTCTCAAATGGTAATAAAGTCGAAGAAGGGAGCCTAAGTGATGGTAGACATTTTGCAAAATGGCATGATCCACATAAAAAACCAAGCTACCTGTTTGCTTTGGTTGCCGGCGACTTTGACGTATTAGAAGACAATTACACCACTACGTCGGGTAGAGAGGTAAAGCTGGAGTTATTTGTTGATAAAGGTAATTTACATAAAGCTCCCCATGCTATGACGTCACTAAAAAAAGCCATGGAATGGGATGAGACAAGGTTCGATTTGGAATACGATCTCGATATATACATGATTGTCGCAGTTGATTTTTTCAATATGGGGGCAATGGAAAACAAGGGGCTAAATGTTTTTAACAGTGCCTGTGTGTTGGCAAGCCAAGAAACTGCGACAGACCGAGACTTTCACACTATTGAATCGATAGTTGGACATGAGTACTTCCATAACTGGACAGGGAACCGGGTCACTTGCCGAGATTGGTTTCAACTTAGTTTAAAAGAAGGCCTAACCGTATTTAGAGATCAGGAGTTTAGCTGCGATTTAGGTTCTCGAGGCCTAAACCGTATCGACGCAGTAATGGCGATGCGTACGCATCAGTTTGCGGAAGATGCGGGACCAATGGCACATCCAATAAGGCCACAGCAAGTTATTGAAATGAATAACTTCTATACCGTGACTGTTTATAACAAAGGCGCTGAAGTCATCCGTATGATGCATACCTTGCTGGGGGAAGAGAACTTCCAAAAAGGGATGAAGCTCTACTTTGAACGTCATGATGGACAAGCAGTGACGTGTGATGATTTCGTTAATGCAATGATGGACGCCTCTGGTGTCGATTTAACGCAATTTAAACTATGGTACGAGCAATTTGGTACGCCAAGAGTAAAAGTGGCAACCGAGTATGACAAACAGACTCAAACATATGCAATTACGGTGAGCCAACGCCATGCTGATTGCGACCCTGTGAACGCGCCACTGCATATTCCATTTAAGCTAGAGCTTTTGGATGAGCAAGGTGAAAGCATCCCCTTGGTAACGAAGCACGGAGACATACAACGAGCGTTAGATATTACTGAATTTGAACAGCGGTTTGAGTTTGGGGGAGTTACAAGCAAGCCGGTTCCTGTATTGCTTGAAGATTTCTCAGCACCTGTGGTTATGGAGTACCGCTACAGCATTGATGAGTTATTACACATATTGCGTTTTGCGCGGAGTGATTACGCTCGTTGGGAAGCAATACAGCAAATCTTTATGATTGAAGTTAAGCGAGCGGTTACGTCAGGTGATAACGAACTGGATTCAAAAGTCCTCGGCGCGTTGTCCTCATTAGTGGAAACGTTAGAAGGAGATCTTGCACTACTGGCTGAGCTTTTGACCTTACCTACATTCGACACGCTAGCCGGTCAATTTGAAATTATCCCAGTAGATAAGCTCGTTTCAATTTCCGATGCATTTGAAATGCAAATTGCACAATCACTCCAATCGGTGTTTGAACTCGCTTATTTGTCTTTACAAGACTCAGGCTCACTAGAAGCAAAGGATGTTGCGATCAGAGCCTTCAAAAATAAAGCGCTTTATTACTTAGCGAAAACAGACTCTGATAGTGTTGACAGCGCCCTCGATAGTCAATTTTCATCAAACAATATGACCACTAAGCTGGGCTCATTAAAAGCGGCTGTCGCCGCCCAGCACACAAAGATGGAAAGTTTGTTCAGTCAGTTTGATAGTCAATGGCGTCACGATAGTCTAGTCATGGACAAATGGTTTGCATTAAGTGCAAGCTTACCTAATGATGAGGTGATATCGAATATAAATACGCTTTATGCGCATCCTTGTTTTGACAAAGGCAATCCTAACCGTGTTCGCGCATTGATAGGAAGCTTCGCAAGAACTAATCCTGCGCAATTCCATCGTACAGATGGTAAGGGCTATGCGTTATTGGGAGACCTACTAGTGGAGCTAAACAGTATCAATCCACAAAATGCGTCTCGTATGATTACGCCGTTCATGTCATGGAAGCGTTATGATGAAACACGCCAACAGCTGATGCGCGCGCAGTTGAGCCGTTTGGCTAACTTAGAAGGCTTGAGCGACGACTTATATGAAAAGGTAGAGAAGGCGCTGGCGCAGTAGATGAAAGAGTACTTCTTTTACATGGATCTGAGCTACGACAAGTGCCTCGGTTACTACTACGGGCACTATACTTCAGTGCAAGTGATTGAAGATGGGGGGAAGAGTATTCGCTTCCCCGCAGAGCGTATTCGCCCCTTTATTTCATCAATTGGGATCAGGGGCAGATTCCGTCTCATCTTGGATGATAGCAATAAGTTTCTATCGTTAGAAAAAGTCACTTAATCGAAGTAGAACTGCAAAACATATTTTATTTTTGTTAAATGAGTTTGTTATAAGCTTGAAATACGTGTTATAAATTATCTGGTAGGACGTCTTACCAAGAGTAAAATACGCCCCTAGAGGCGAAAAAGCGTTGATTTAGTGGAGCAGTATTTGTATTTTCGCGGTTTCGCTTCTATCGTTTAGACAACAAAAAACAATAACTCTAAGAGCTTAAGCTCTAGACATGACCCGCCAAAAGGGGGAGAAATAATGATAAAAAGATCGCTCTTTGTGAAAAACAAAATCATGCTCGGTCTTAGCGCGGCAGTAATGGGAGCTGCCGCCACGTCAGTACACGCGGCCAGTTTTGAGGTTGGTGATTTCGAAATTACCTTCGATTCGACTTTTTCTTATGGTCAAAGCATTCGCGTTGAAGATCGTAACTTTGATTTCATCGGTAAAAGTAATCATCCACAGTTTAACTGGGATGGTTATAAAGCAACCACTGGCAACACCATCTATTCTTCGTCACAAATCTGGTCACAACAGGGGGCCTATTCAAATAATGGTGATGCTGGTAACCTAAATTTTGACTCTGGAGATACTTTCTCTCAGTTGATAAAAGGTACCCATGATTTAGCAATTACCAAAGATAACTATGGTTTGTTCACTCGTTTCATGTATTTCTACGACTTTGCAATGGAAGATGGGGATTTTGCGTATAGCAACCCTGTTTCAGGCAAAAAAGTTGACCCGTGTGAAGACGACGATACCAGAAAACAAGTCTGTTCTGATTTACGCTTGCTAGATGCATTTGTTTGGGCAGATTTTGACCTCAATGATGGCAAAAACCCGCTCTCAGTGCGTTTAGGTCAGCAAGTAGTTAACTGGGGGGAAAGTACGCTTATTTCCCATGGCATTAACGTCAACCCAGTGGATATTGACCGTTTGAAAGCGCCTGGCTCTGAAGTAAAAGAAGCCTTTATCCCTGTAGGTATGCTTTGGGCGTCGATTGGTTTGTCTGAAAACGTCAACCTTGAAGGTTTTTATCAGTATCAATGGCATGAAACCAGATTGCCGGCAACAGGTAGTTACTTCTCAACCAATGATTTTGCATCTGAAAATGGTTATATGCAAAATGTTCAGCTTGGTTTTACCTCAAATCCTGATATCGATTTATATCACTTAACGGATGCGTTAAACAGCTTATATGCTGATGCGACGGCCGCGTTGGTTGCGCAAGGCGTAGTACCAACAGCTGAGGCTGTGGGTAGTGCCGCAGCTTCCATGTATATGGCTTATCCGACAAGAGTGGCACTTAAAGGAAAAGGGAATAACGGTAAGAGCGAACCTGATGATGGTGGTCAGTACGGTTTACGCTTAGGTATTTTCTCTCCAGAGCTAAACGACACTGAATTTGGTTTGTATTACATTAATTACCATAGCCGCAGACCTTTGATTTCTGGTAAAGCTTCTAACTTTACAGGTCAAGCGATTATGGCTGACTTAGCTTATATCGCACAGAACCAAATTACGGCAGATAATATCACTAACCTAAACGCCTTTACTCAAGCGCAAATTACCTACCCTGAAGACATCAAGCTGTATGGTTTAAGTTTTAATACTGCGATTGGTGAGACCGCATTTGCTGGTGAAGTGGCATATAGACAAGATGAACCACTGCAGATAGATGACGTTGAACTACTTTACGCAGGTATGGTTGAGCAGTTAGCCGCTGCGGGTCTGCGTGATGATTTGGCTGGTTTATCTCAGCTTAGTCAAGGGGACGATATCGCTTATGTGGGTCCTGGTGAAGTCGCACAAGGTTATATTTTGCGAGACACTATTCAAGCACAGTTTACTGCAACACATTTGTTCGGACCATCGCTAGGTGCAGATAGCTGGGCAGTGGTCGGTGAAGTAGGTGCTGTTACCATCAAAGACATGCCAGAGTACGATGAACTTCGTTTGAATGTTTCAGGTACTGGCCGAAGTGGCACGATTGAGGGGCTTTCAGGCCGAGATTACAATCTTATCCACCAAGCGGTTTCAAATGGTCCAGAAACCAACCCATTCCCGTCGGCTTCTGCATGGGGCTATCGCCTTATTGCTAAGGGTGAGTATAACAACCTATTCAGTGGTGTGAATTTTTCTCCACGCGTAGTGTTCTCACATGATGTTAACGGTATCACCCCAGATCCTATGTTCTTATTCATTGAGGATCGTAAATCGCTAGGCATTAATCTTAACTTTAACTACCTAAATTCGTGGTCATTTGATTTTGGCTATAACACGTTTTGGGGTGGTGGTAAGACGAATACCTTTGCGGACCGTGATTTCATCTCATTCAACATTAAGTATTCAATTTAAGGGCTTTCGATATGTTTAGAAAACCTACATTTATCGCAGCAACAATAATTACAATGCTGTCTGCCAGCAGCGCTATGGCTAAAATGAGCGCTGACGAAGTTGCACGTTTAGGTAAAGACTTGACGCCTATCGGTGCAGAGAAAGCGGGTAATGCTGATGGCAGCATTCCGGCTTGGAATGGTGGGATCACAGCGCCGCCAGCTGGTTATGAAGTGGGCATGCACCATCCAGATCCATTTGCTGATGACAAAGTATTGTTCACAATTGATAAATCAAATTTAGATAAATACAAGTCACTGCTAAGCCCAGGTCAAATTGCACTATTTGAAACGTATCCAGAAACGTTCAAAATGAACATTTACCCAACTAGACGCAGCGCTTCTTATCCACAGTTTGTGTACGATGCAACGAAGAAATATGCATCTACAGCAGAGCTTATCGAAGGTGGTAACGGCATTAAAAATACTGCTATCGGTATTCCGTTTCCGGTGCCAAAAGATGGATTAGAAGCTATCTGGAACCACCTATTGCGTTTCCGTGGCTTGTCGATTGCACGTTTCGGTGGCCAAGCGATGCCGACGGAGTCAGGTGCTTATAACATTATTGGTTTCGATGAGCAGTTATTGGTTAAGTACTCTGCAACAGACGCAACGCCTGAAGCATTACAAGAGTCAAATATCCTGTTTAAGTTTAAGCAGCAAGTGACAGAGCCTGCACGTCTTGCTGGTACGGCACTGCTTGTACATGAAACCATGGACCAAATTCTGACACCTCGCCAGGCTTGGACCTATAACGCAGGTCAGCGTCGTGTAAGACGTGCGCCAAACGTTGCATATGATGCACCAGGAACTGCGTCAGATAGCTTACGTACAACAGATGACTTTGACATGTTTAACGGCTCTCCAAACCGCTACGACTGGAAACTAGTTGGTAAAAAAGAGATGTATATCCCTTACAACAGCTATAAGTTACATAGTGACAAGTTGAAGTATGATGATATCTTGATGGCTGGCCACATCAACCCTGAACACGTACGTTATGAAAAACACCGTGTATGGGTAGTCGAAGCTAACCTGAAAGAAGGCACTCGCCATATTTATAAAAAGCGTGTGTTCTATATTGATGAAGATAGCTGGCAAATCCACGTAACGGATATCTATGATAACCGTGATCAGATGTATCGCGTCGCGATGGCACATGGTCTTAATTACTACGAAGTGCCGACACATTGGAGTACGTTGGATGTCTATCATGATCTAAACTCTCGTCGCTACCTTGCGATTGGGTTAGATAACGAAGAAGACATGTACGACTTCAGCCAGTCTTTCAACGATAACGAGTTTACTCAGGGTGCGTTGCGCCGTGAGGGTCGCCGTTAATCAAATATTATCAGGCTGAAGCAACCTCGCTTCAGCCTTCTTCCTCCTTTCCTCTCACAACTCGAGTGTTTTCTCATGATGAAGAAGTTAGTAGCAGCCTCGATTTTAACTATGGCGCATGTAGCAGTAGCCGAAAGTAGCGATCAGATTTCAGCAAAATCAGCCCTGATGGTCGCTCACCCAGAGCAAACGCTTTTCACAGATATTACAGATAACGGTGATGCGTTAATTGCGGTAGGTAAACACGGCACAATAATTATTAAACAAGAAGGGCAAAACTGGACGCAGGCAGAGGTGCCAATTCAATCACTGTTGACCTCTGTGACATTCAAAGGCAAAGATATTGGTTGGGCGTGTGGCCACGACGCCAGCATAATCAAAACCACAGACGGTGGTAAAACATGGGCGCTAAAACAATATCTACCAACATTGGAAAAGCCTTGTCTTGATATTGAGTTTATTGACCAGCAACACGGCTTTGCTGTGGGCGCTTATGGAATGTTTTTTGAAACCACGGACGGTGGTGAATCTTGGACAAAACGTTTTATCAGTGAATTTGTTCACCCCGACGATGTCGACTATTTAGCCGATTTAAAAGAGCAAGACCCTGCGGCATACGAACAAGAAACGGCGTTTATTCTTCCCCATTTTAATCGTCTGTTAATCGCCGAAGGCATGATGTACCTTGCCGGTGAAATGGGACTTGTGGCACAAAGTGATGACTTGGGAAAGACATGGCAAAAATTTGAGTCTTTTTATCGCGGATCATTTTTCGCTGTTGATCAAACCTTTGACAACCAACTTATTGTTGCGGGCCTTAGAGGCAACGCATTTATTGGCAATGTACAGCAAATAGTACAGCTCGATACTCAAAAAACAGCGACAATAAATAGCATTGCCCACAAAGATAATGTGACCTATATGTTTGCTAACAGCGGCGTAATATTCACGTTGAAAGCAGGTAAGCTAACCTCAAAACAACTAAAAAATGGCCACTCTATTTTAGCAGGTGTGGTTAAAAAGAATCAGCTAATTCTAGCGACGGAGCAGGGGATTGCTGAGGTAGAGGTGAACAACTAATGCAAGCGTTTTTAAATCAATTGGTATACGCCATCTTTAGGCATCGTATTAGCGTCGTGTCTTTTTTCGTACTGACGACGGTATTTTTGGGCTTCAAAGCCACACAAATTCAGCTCGATGCCTCATTTAACAAAAATATTCCACTAAATCATGAATACATGAAGGTGTACCTGAAGCACGAAAAACAGTTTGGTGGTGCAAATAGTATTCTTATTTCTGTTTGTGATAAAGATGGTGACATCTTTAATGAGCCATTTTTCACTCAGCTAAAAGCGGTGCATGATCAGCTTTATTTTATTCCGGGCGTTAATCGCCCATTGGTAAACTCAATCTTTGCTCCTAGTGCAAGATTTGTTGAAGTTGTGGAAGACGGCTTTGCTGGTGGGCCTATTATTCCTGCTAATTTCCAACCCACCGAACAAGGCCTAGCGGTTGTAAAGCAGAACATTGAAAAAGCAAAAGTTGTGGGTCGTATGGTTGCAAGCGACTATTCATGTGCCATGGTAACCGCACAGTTAATGGAAACCGACCCGCAAACTCAAGAGAAACTTGATACCTTAGCTTTTGCGCAGAAACTAGAATCTGAGGTCAGAGAGCCACTTAGCACTGACAAGGTGAGTATCCATATCATTGGCTTTGCAAAGATGGCTGGTGACATTGCTGATGGCGCGAAAGGTGTAGTGCTCTTCTTTGCATTAGCGATTGCTTTTACCTTTATTATGGTTTGGATGTTTTGTAAGAGCTTTAAGTTAACCTTACTACCTATCGCCTGTTCATTTATTGCTGTGATTTGGCAGATGGGCTTACTCAGTACTTTGGGTTTTGGTGTTGATCCCATGTCTATTTTGGTGCCTTTCTTAGTGTTCGCCATTGGCGTGAGTCACGGTGTGCAAATGATCAACGCGATAGGTAAAAAAGTAGCGGAAGGGGTAAGCTGCAAAGTGGCTGCTGAAGCGAGTTTTAAAGCATTACTTATCCCTGGTGGTATTGCTCTACTTTCGGACACCGTTGGCTTCTTAACCTTACTGGCAATCGACATCGGCATTATTCGTGAACTTGCTATTACTGCCAGTTTAGGGGTTGCGGTTATCATCTTTACCAACTTGATACTGCTTCCAGTGATGGCGTCGTTCTTTGAGTCCACAAATATCAAACGACTTGGTGATGGTAAAAACGCCAGCCATGGTATGTTTGAGGCAATGCGAGAGTGCTTGGTGAAAACCACAGACAAAAAAGTAGCCAGAATTATCTTACTTATCAGTGCAGTACTGTTCGCATTTGGCTACTGGCAATCTGAAAAGATGCGTATTGGTGATTTACATGCTGGTGCACCGGCGCTACATGAAGATGCCAGATACAACCAAGACACTTTTCTTATCTCAGACCGTTATGCCATTTCTTCTGACATCTTAAAGGTCATTGTCGAAGCGACACCTGCGGCTTGTACTGAGCACGATACAATGGAGCGTATTAGTCGTTTCCAATGGCGCGTAGAAAATTTGGCCAGTGTACAATCGGCAGTTTCTTTGAGCTCTGTTGCACAAGCGGTTAATGCTGGGTACAACGAAGGCAACTTAAAATGGCAGACGTTACCAAGAAATACTGCTTCTCTAGTTCAAGCTACCTCTCGAGTAGAGACAAGCTCAGGACTGCTTAACGGTGATTGTTCGGTGATGCCTATTATCATCTTTATGGAAGATCATAAGGCGGAATCTATCGACCATGTGATTGCAAAGATCAAAGCGTTCTCAGAAGAAGAGGGAACTGATGACGTTGCCTTTAAGTTGGCGTCTGGTCCAATCGGTGTAATGGCGGCGACAAATGAATCTGTTTCTGAGGCACAGGTCCCTATGATGATATACGTGTACGGTGCCGTGATCCTGTTATGCTTAGCGAGCTTTAGGAGCGTTCGAGCGACTATCGCAGTGGTACTACCTCTGTATGTGGTATCAACGCTGGCTCAAGCGCTTATGGTGCAGCTTGAAATCGGTTTAACGGTATCGACGTTACCGGTCATTGCTTTGGGTGTGGGAATAGGTGTCGATTATGGCATTTATATTCTATCCTCAATGATGGGACAGCTTAAGCAAGGTATGCCGTTGTCTGCGGCCTATAGAAATGCGCTTGCTGAACGAGGCAGTGCGGTACTGTTTACTGGTATCACGCTGGCTATTGGAGTAAGCACATGGATTTTCTCTGCGCTTAAGTTCCAGGTTGATATGGGTATCCTTTTAACCTTCATGTTCTTGGTAAATATGCTGGGTGCTGTGCTGCTTTTACCGGCAATTGGAACGCTTATCTGGTCTGACCAGAAAAAATAATGTGAATAATTGTGCTCCTTTTTATTTGGTATTGGCGATTTATATCTATTTTTTGTGAATAGATGAGCAAACAGCTGAAAAGCTTGAAATGTTTTCGTCAAAAAGGCTGTTTATTAGCGTCAGAAAGGTTAGAATTTACCTGACTCCACGCTAATAAATGGCTGTACAAATAATCTACCGTTCAAAGGTGGTATAGATTAAGGAACACATAATGACACAAAATGAAGGCACAGC
Organism: Pseudoalteromonas sp. A757; assembly: GCF_004103285.1. Classification (NCBI taxonomy): domain Bacteria; kingdom Pseudomonadati; phylum Pseudomonadota; class Gammaproteobacteria; order Alteromonadales; family Pseudoalteromonadaceae; genus Pseudoalteromonas; species Pseudoalteromonas sp. A757. The sequence continues at coordinate 285,309 of NZ_QNQN01000073.1, read as the reverse complement.
TTCTGTTATCCTAGATAACGTCTGCAAGCTTATCCATAAAAAAGTCCATGCTGACAAAGTGTCACTTGTCGAAACGTTTGCCAAAACCTTGTACAGCAATATGTCTAAAGAGGATTTGGCACATCGTAACGACAGTGACTTATATGGCGCAGCATTGAGCCTTTGGAATGCCCTTGATAAAAACAAGTCTGACGATGCCGTCATTCGCGTTTTTAATCCTGAGGTTGCAAAGGATGGATGGCAATCATCGCATACGATTGTCGAGATAATCGCTAAAGATATGCCGTTTTTGGTTGATTCAGTGCGCATGGCGATGAATCGCAAAAACATAGTCTCTCACCTATTACTTCATTCTCCACTTAAGTTACAAAGAAATGATGCTGGTGCAATCACCGCAGTTTCTAACTTAAAAGCAGAACAAGAATCTACGTCTACTAAGACCGTATTCTTTATCGAAATCGACAGGCAAACAGATGATTCGGTGATCGCTGATTTTACAGCTGAGCTTGAATCTGTCTTAAATGATGTTTCTGTTGCGGTTGCTGATTGGCTACCAATTCGCGATAAATTGGTGAGCGTAAGTAAAGAGCTGCCGACCCGTCATTATAGTTGTTCAAAAGAAGAAGTTGCTGAAGCCGTCGAGTTTTTAGACTGGCTGGTTAGCGACAACTTTACCTTTATGGGCTACCGCCAATATGATTTGACTCCAGTTCAAGGTGACTATGAGCTGAAGCCAGTTGAAGGCACAAGTCTCGGACTGATGAAAAACTCAGGTGATGATCACAGTCGTTTATTGTCTGAATTGCCTGAAGTTGCGCGCAAAGAAGCACGTAGTAACAACTTGCTGATCTTAACCAAGACAAATTCACTTTCACGCGTTCATAGACCAGCGTATATCGACTATGTTGGTATCAAGCGTTTTGATGATGAAGGTAACGTGATTGGTGAAGACCGTTTCATCGGCTTGTTCTCATCTAGTTTCTACAACAACAGTGCAGTAGATGTTCCGGTACTTAAGAGTAAGATTAACCGTATCATGGAGCAATGTGACTTTGCAAAAGGCACACATGCATACAAAGCGGTACTCAATATTCTTGAAACCTATCCTCGTGATGAGCTAGTACAGGCGCGTGAAAGCGAGCTACTTGAAGTGGCAATGGGCGTTTTGCAAACTCAAGAGCGTGACATGTGTCGCCTATTTGTGCGTAAGGATGTGTATGGTCGTTTCTTCTCTTGTATGGTTTATGTGCCAAGAGAGCGATACAACACAGCGTTACGCCGTGAAACTCAACAACTGCTAGGCCGTGCATTTAAGTCTAGCGACAAAGTAGAGTTCACCACCTTTTTCTCTGAATCAACACTAGCGCGTACGCATTACATCGTGCGTGTTGATGACAACAACATAGATTACAACGTGAAAGAAATCGAAAATAACTTGGTAGAAGCCGCTCGTACTTGGGAAGACAAGCTACAATCCGCACTTCTTGAAAGAACAGGCGAGTCTCGTGGTAACGAGTTAAACCGTAAATACACGAATGCGTTCCAGTCTGCATATAAAGATCAAGTGCTGCCAAGCGCAGCAGTCGTAGACATCGAAAAGCTAGAGCAACTAAATGACGACAACAAACTTGAGATGCTGTTCTACAGACCTCAAGAAGAAGCTACGTCGCAGCTTGTTCGTTTGAGTCTGTTCCACAAGGCAGAGCCTATTCATCTATCAGACGTGATGCCAATGCTTGAAAACTTTGGCCTACGTGTTATTGGTGAAACTCCGTACGCCGTGAAGACGACTGATGGTCAAGTAAACTGGATCATGGATTTCTCTATGCTTATTGACAGTAAAGGGATCACTGATTTTGAGAAAGTATCAGCACGTTTCCGCGCAGCATTGACTAATGTGTGGAATAACCGCCTAGAAAATGACGGTTTCAACCGTTTAGTGTTATTAGGTGGTCTAACTGGTCGTGAAGCATCTATCTTACGTGCATATGCTAAATACATGCGCCAAATTGGTGTGACGTTCTCGCAGTCTTACATCGAAAATACATTTGACCGCTACCCGCACATTGCAGCGATGATCGTTGATCTCTTCGTGAAGAAGTTTGCACCGAAGAAAGTTGCCACTGAAAAGGCACTTCAGAAGGTTATTGATGCAATCTACCTTGAGCTTGAAAACGTAGCAAACTTAGATGATGACCGTATCATTCGTTTGTACGTTGATATGATCAATGCAACGCTGCGTACTAACTTCTATCAAAAAGAAGCAGACGGCACGAACAAGTCGTACACGTCATTCAAGATCCAGCCAAGTGCAGTGCCAGATATGCCATTGCCATTACCAGCGTTTGAAATCTTTGTATACTCTCCACGCGTAGAAGGTGTTCACTTACGTGGCGGTAAAGTGGCTCGTGGTGGCCTACGTTGGTCAGACCGTCGTGAAGATTTCCGCACAGAAGTACTTGGCTTAGTTAAAGCACAGCAGGTTAAGAATACGGTTATCGTACCTGTGGGCTCTAAAGGTGGTTTTGTTTGTAAACAACTTCCCACTGAACGTGAAGCGTTCTTCAAAGAAGGCCAAGAGTGTTACAAGATCTTCATCCGTGGTCTACTAGACATCACAGATAACATCGTACATGGTGACATTGTGCCGCCAGTGGATGTTGTACGTCACGACGAAGATGACCCATACCTAGTTGTTGCAGCAGATAAGGGGACAGCTACCTTCTCTGATATCGCAAACGGCATCGCTGAGTCTTACAACTTCTGGTTGGGAGATGCGTTCGCTTCTGGTGGTTCAATCGGTTATGACCATAAGAAGATGGGTATTACTGCTAAAGGCGGTTGGGAATCGGTTAAGCGTCATTTCCGTGAAATGGACATTGATTGTCAAACAACTGATTTTACAGCAGTTGGTATTGGTGACATGGGTGGTGACGTATTCGGTAACGGTATGCTGCTATCTAAGCACATTCGTTTACAAGCGGCATTTAACCACATGCACATCTTTATCGATCCAAACCCAGATGCAGCAAGCTCGTATGTAGAGCGTGAGCGTCTATTTAATCTGCCACGTTCAAGTTGGGAAGATTATAATAAGGATCTTATCTCCGAGGGCGGTGGTATTTTCTCTCGTGCAGCGAAAGCAATTACGCTAAGCGCTGAAATGAAGAAGATGATAGGCACTAAGAAGTCGAGCATGACACCAAACGAGTTGATCAAAGCATTGTTGAAGATGCCAGTTGATTTACTTTGGAACGGTGGTATCGGTACTTACATTAAGTCTAAATCTGAAACTGATGCTGAAGTAGGCGACCGTGCAAATGACGCGCTACGCATCAACGGTGGTGAGCTTGGAGCGAAGATCTTTGGTGAAGGTGGTAACTTAGGTGCTACTCAGCTAGGTCGTATCGAGTTTGCTTCAAACGGCGGTCGTATTAACACCGACTTTATTGACAACGTAGGTGGTGTTGCCTGTTCGGATAATGAAGTTAATATCAAGATCCTACTTAACGGCCTAGTTGCTGAAGGTGAATTGACGAATAAGCAGCGTAACGAATTACTGTATTCAATGACTGATGAAGTATCAGAATTGGTACTGAAAGATTGTTACCGCCAAACGCACACGCTTTCGATTACTAAGTCTAAAGGTCCTGCAACGCTGAAAGAAAAAGTACGCTTTATTCATGCACTTGAAAAAGAAGGCAAGTTAAATCGTGCAATCGAATTCTTACCAACTGATGAAGAGCTAGCAGAGCGCGCGGCGGCAGGTAAAGACCTAACACGTCCTGAGCTATCTGTATTAGTTTCTTACTCTAAGATGGTATTAAAAGAGACATTAGTTGTTGATGAGATCTCAGAAAATCCATACTACCGTCAGTTGCTAGTGAACTCGTTCCCAGCACCGCTGCGTGAGCGCTTCAATGCTGCGATGGATAATCACCCGCTACGTAAAGAGATCATTGCAACGAAACTTGCAAACAATATCGTTAACGATATGGGTCTAAACTTCATGGTTCGTATGCACGAAGAGACAGGTGCAACGGATGCAGAAATTGCGGTTTGCTACTCAATTGCAAGTGCAATCTTTGAAATGAAGGAAACGTGGTCAGCGATTTCTGCGCTTGATAATAAGATCCCAGCAGCAGTTCAAACGGAAATGCTATATCAATTACGTCGTACGGTTCGCCGTTCAACGCGCTGGTTCTTGCGCCACCGTGATAAGTCTCAAACCATCGAGCAAACTATCGCGTTCTTTGCACCAACATTTAAAGATTTAAGTACAAATCTACACAACTACATGGTTGCAAATGAAAGCGAGCAGATCGTTGATAAAGCGCGCGACCTTGAATCTCAAGGTGTACCAGCTGAGATTGCACTGCGTATTGTGTCACTTTCAAGCTTGTTCTCGGTCATGGACCTAGCGGAAGTGGCACATAACTCAGGTCGTAAGATCGGTGTTGTGTCTAATACCTACTTCACGCTCGGTGCAAACATGGGTCTACATTGGTTCCTTGACCAAATCACGGCTCAACCTGTTGCAAACCATTGGCAGGCGCTTGCTCGTGCTTCATATCGTGAGGAGCTTGATTGGCAACAGCGTTCATTGTCAGAGGTTGTATTAAACAGCTTTGCTGGTGATGACAGTGATATCAATGAACAGATTGAGCAGTGGATGGATAAGCAAGCAGGCTTACTACACCGTTGGCAGCAAATGTTAACTGAGTTTAAGACGTCGCAAAGTCATGACTTTGCTAAGTTCTCAGTTGCACTTCGTGAGCTAATGTTACTAAGCCACAACTGCGATACTTCCAAATAATCCAGAAATCGCTACAATACCCCAGCTTTGACTGGGGTATTTTTTTGTCTAATGCCATTGGCATAATCCATTTAGCTAAAGTCACAAAAGGGTGATTTTAGCTAAGTCGATTACGTTACCAATACTGAGGAGCTACCATGTTTTACGATCTTGCGCGTCGTTTTATGTTTAACAAAGATGCGGAGTGGGCACACGATTTTGCCTTAGGCAATCTTCGTCGCTTTGCAAATACGCCAATGAGCCTTGCATGGTCTCAATCAGTTCAAGACAAACCTGTTAATTTTCTAGGTTTAGAGTTTAAAAATCCAGTCGGGTTGGCCGCCGGTCTTGATAAAAATGCTGAGTGTATTGAAGCATTCGCACAAATGGGTTTTGGCTTCATTGAAGTTGGAACTGTCACGCCGAGACCACAAGCGGGCAACGACAAGCCTCGGATCTTTCGTCTACCTGAAGCAAATGCGATTATTAATCGTATGGGATTCAATAACAAGGGCGTTGATTACCTAGTCAACAATGTAAAAGCAGCAAAATACGATGGGATCCTTGGGATCAACATTGGTAAAAATAAAGATACACCGAATGAACAAGGTAAAGATGACTACATTCACTGTATGAGAAAAGTATTTGAACATGCCTCATATATCACAGTGAATATCTCTTCACCAAATACACCGGGTCTGAGAGATCTACAATATGGCGAAGCGCTGGACGATCTATTACAAAGCCTGAAAAATGAACAGATGGATCTGATCGCCAAGCATAACAAGTCAGTGCCTATGTTGGTAAAGATCGCACCAGATGTCGATGGTGTTCAGTTAACCCAGATCGCAGAATCATTAGTTAATAACCGTATCGACGGTGTTATTGCAACTAACACAACATTAGCCCGAGATGCGGTAGCAAATCTAGAGTACGGTAATGAAGCAGGTGGTTTGTCTGGTAGACCTGTTCGTGAAAAATCGACGCATGTAGTCAGCGAATTGAAGCGTATTACTGACGGTAAGCTACCAATCATAGGTGTAGGTGGCATTGACAGTGCTGAATCTGCAAAAGAGAAATTTTCAGCTGGTGCTGATTTAGTACAAGTCTACACAGGCTTTATTTACGAAGGGCCTGCGCTTGTTAAAAAGATCGTTTCGTCCTTATAAGGATCGGTCATATAACCAAATGATCCAAAACAAAACGTTATTATAAAAAATTTCATCATTGCGTTTTTCGCGTTATACTCCCACTTACTAGTTGAGCTAATTGGTTGGTGGGAGAGGAGTTTTGCAAGCTTCAAAAGAGTGGCAATGGATCCGCTGCACAGAAAGGAACAGGTTGTTGATTGATTTGGGTGATGAGCTTCAGCTTTGCACGCCTTTTCGTTTGCGCCACCTTACTGAAGACTCAACCGTTAATCCTAATTTTAGTCTCAGCGAAGCTGAATTTTATCAGAGTGTATTTTCCTACCTTTGCGGTTTTGGTGTTTGGAACGAGCCCAGATGCTGCCAAATCGCTTTAAATGCCACTGCGGCAAAGTTTCATCTGCAACCGATGCAAGCAAAAAGCTGGTTTTTTAAGCCGTATTTTGGTGGTGAACCTGTGAGTGAGGCGGTTGTGTGTTTAAATTCCAAGTTAAGCCGCGGCGAGTTTCTAATTATCGAGCATGATGGTCAATCAAGTCTTTGCTTAAGCCTGAACGAGCAATTTATGCTTGATGAGGGAATAGAGCTTGAACAATTTCAAGCGATAAAAGTACTGAACGATCGGTTAGCGCCGCTGGTGTTAACACAACGGGTACATCAAAGCGCATAGCCAAGTTCATCCCATCGTTTTATTGACCAGCAATTATTTCCTGTATTAATCTGTACCTAATTTGAGTTGTTTGCTAGTCTAGAGAACAGAATGCGCTGCATCTGCGATAAAACATTAAAACTTACTTATGCCGACGCTGAAGGACATTGCGGTTATCAATGTCAGTCATGCGGTGCCATTTGGCTGCCGCGCAAATTTATTGATTCCATTAAACATACTTATCACTTTAGTTATACCGATTTTATTGCAAAGCGGTCGTTGGTTGAGCGCGACGTTTTACAATTATGCCCTGATGATGGTCATACACTTAAAGGCTATACGCTCTTTGAAGCCAGTTTTAGTGAGTGCGGGTGCTGTGGTGGCGTGTGGTTTGAAAAAGGGGAGCTCCATAACTTACTACAAAATTACGAAAGCAAGAGTTCGGACATAAGCGCGCTAGATAAGTTAGACTTTCTGAACTTGCTAAATTTTTAACGTAATTTATCCCCATACAACTAAGCTCAACTAATAACTAACGATAACTTGTGTGTTATACTGCGCCCAGTTGAAATTTAAGGGTATTCAAATTGCAATTTATCGCATTGACATCTATTGGTGTAGAGCAGTTACTGGTTGAAGAATTAACCGAGTTTGGTTTTGAAATAAATAAGCAAACCGTTGGTTCAGTTAAGTTCACAGGTGCTAATCTAGACGTACAAAAGTTCTGTATGATGACACGATTTGCAACGCGCGTGATGTTGCTTATCGATGACAAACCAGAAGTGAATGACAAAGATTCTCTCTACAAGTTTGTTCGTTTTCAGGCATGGCAAGATTGGTTTAGTCCAAAGCAGACCTTTGCAGTAGAGTTTAATGGTACGAATAATGCGCTTAAAAATACGCAATTCTCTGGTCTGGTGGTTAAGGATGGGATCGTTGACTATTTCAATGACCTGTTTGAACAACGTCCAGATGTTGACAAACAGACACCGGATATTCGCATCATAGCGAAATTATCTAAGCAAGGCTGTGCGCTATATATCGATTTTTCGGGACCTCGCTTATCTGATAGAGGTTATCGTGACAAACAAGGTAAAGCGCCAATTCGTGAACATTTAGCGGCAGCGCTGGTTAAACGTAGCGGCTGGCTTGAAGATACTAATAAGCCACTTTTTGATCCCTGCTGTGGTTCTGGCACGTTATTGATTGAAGCAGCTTCTATGGCACTTGGCTTACCTACTAACCTAAATAAAGACTTTGCCTTTAAACGCCTGCCGAGTTTTCGTGAAAGTAAGTTCACTGAGCTTAAAGCACAATTAAAGGTACAACCAGAGCAAAAGAGCTTATGGCTGATCGGTAGTGATATCGATGAGCGTGTGCTGTCAATTGCCGAGCGCAATGCCAAGCGCGCAGGCGTTGAGTCACATATTAAGTTTAAGTTTGAAGATGCCAATCAGCTTAGCCTTGCAGCTAAACGTCCCGGCACTGTGCTGAGCAACTTGCCTTATGGTGAACGTCTAGGTGGTATGGCTGAAATTATTACGCTATATCGCAATATGGGGATCGCCTTTAAAAAGCACTATAAAGACTGGAATTTGGCGTTACTCGCGAGTGAAGAAAGTCTATTAAAAGTGCTAAAACTAGCGCGTAAAAAGTCTTATAAATTCAAAAATGGTCCGCTCGACGTGCTGCTTAACTTGTATGAAATGAATGAAATGCAGGTACAGCAAAATAAACAAAGCAGTGGTCTTAATTTTGAAGGCTCGACTGCGTTTGGCAACCGTTTGAAGAAAAACCTGCAAGGCTTAAAATCTTGGCTGAAAAAAGAAGACATTAATGCGTATCGTGTTTATGACGCGGATATCCCAGAGTACAATGTTGCGGTTGATGTATATAACGACAACGCAGTCATCTTTGAATACAAAGCGCCAAAAGAAATTGACGATAGCGTTGCGCAAAAACGTTTGCAAGACGTGATCACACTTACCGCCGAGCAGTTGAATATCGACCCGTTAAACATCGCGGTAAAAGTAAGAAAGCGCCAAAAAGGTCAAGAACAATACAAAGCCCTGGACAAGCAAAACCGCACTGAGATAGTAGAAGAGTACGGTGCTAAGTTTAAGGTTAACCTATTTGATTATCTTGATACGGGTCTATTCCTTGACCACCGTTTAGCCCGCAAGTTTATTCAGCAACATTCGAAAGATAAACGTGTGTTGAATCTATTTGCATACACAGGTAGTGCTTCTGTGCACGCTGCAGTTGGCGGCGCTAAGTCTGTTACCACAGTAGATATGTCAAAGACCTATTTAAAGTGGGCTGAAGAAAACTTTGAGCTAAATGGTTTGAAGAACCCACGTTTCAGATTTGAGCAAGCGGATTGCTTAAAATGGCTTGAAAGAGCCGTTGGTCAATATGACTTGATATTCTTAGACCCACCAACATTCTCTAACTCTAAACGTATGTCTGACGCATTTGACGTACAAAGAGATCATTTAAAACTATTTGGTTGGGTAAAGAAGATATTAGCACCGAACGGTGTACTGCTGTTTTCTAATAACAAACGCGGATTTAAAATCGATGAAATGGGACTTGCTGCACTTGGCCTAACCGCTGAGGAATACTCATCACAAACCTTGTCTTTGGATTTTAAACGTAACAAGCAAATTCACAACAGCTGGTTGATCCGTCATGATTAAATGTACCTTATTCCACACCGATGGTTGTCATCTTTGTGAAGAAGCATTGGCGATGTTAATTCAATTTTTGCCTGAGGCCGAAATTGAACTAGTCGATATCGTTGATAGTGAAGAGACGATGACGGAATATCAATATAGAATTCCAGTGATTAAAAAAGGCGAGACAGGTCAGGAACTTGGCTGGCCTTTTACTCAACAACAACTACAAGAATTTATAGACTAATATGGATCTCATTCGAATTGCTAAAGCCCAACTGGCTTTTGGTTCACACCCTATACTTGACCAAGCTGATGCCGTTATTGAATCAGGTGAGCGCGTTTGTATTGTGGGCCGAAATGGAGCCGGTAAATCAACGTTACTGAAAGTACTTGATGATCAAGTTCAACTTGATGATGGTGAAATCAACCGTGTTGGTGGATTAAAGGTTTCAAGGCTAGAACAAGACCCACCAAAGGGTGCAAATGGGTCGGTTTTTGATTATGTTGCGAACGGTTTACCTGATGTTGCTGAGCTACTCATTGAATTTCATGAAGTCAGTGAAAAACTACAAACCAGCCAGTCAGATAAATTGATGACCTCGCTTGAGCGCCTGACTCAGCGATTGGAAAGCGAAGATGCATGGCGTTTTGAGTCAAGGATCAAGCAAGTGCTTAGCCAGTTGCAATTAGATGCGAATATGCGCCTAGAAGAGCTCTCCGGTGGCTGGCTACGCAAAGTCGCGCTGGCCAAAGCGTTGGTGAGCGACCCAGACTTGTTGCTACTCGACGAGCCGACCAACCACCTTGATATGCAAAGTGTTATCTGGCTTGAGCAATTCCTGAAAGAGTTTAAAGGGGGGATCGTGTTTATCTCTCACGACCGTGCCTTTATTCGCGCAATGGCAACCCGAATTTTAGATTTAGACCGTGGCAAGTTGGTTTCATACCCAGGGGACTATGCGCAATATCTAGAGCAAAAAGCCCATGATTTAAAAGTGGAAGAGCAACAGAATGCCTTGTTTGATAAAAAGCTTGCCGAAGAAGAAACTTGGATAAGGCAGGGGATCAAGGCCCGTCGAACCCGTAACGAAGGGCGTGTGCGAGCACTAAAAGCGCTCCGTGTTGAGCGCAAGCAACGCATCGAGCAGCAAGGTAAGACAGACTTTAACATCGAGACGGCGGATCGTTCCGGTAAGCTGGTCTTTGAAGCGAAACATTTAGACAAAGCATTCCAAGAAAAATGCATTGTGAAGGACTTTTCAACGCTGGTGATGCGTGGCGACCGTATTGGCTTGGTCGGTCCTAACGGAGCTGGTAAAACCACGCTATTAAAAATGCTTTTTGGTGATATTAAACCTGATGCGGGTAGTGTAAAACAAGGTGTGAATCTAGAAGTTGCGTACTTCGACCAATACCGAGAAAAATTGGATGAAGAAGCAACCGTGCAGGATAATGTCGCAGAAGGCAAGCAAGAAGTAATGATGGGCGGCCGCTCGCGTCATGTGCTTGGCTATCTGCAAGACTTTTTATTTCCGCCTGCGCGAGCCCGAACCCCTGTAAAGGCGTTATCAGGCGGTGAAAAAAACCGTTTATTGCTTGCAAAGCTTTTCCTTAAGCCTTCAAATATTATTGTGCTGGACGAACCGACCAATGACTTGGATATTGAGACGCTTGAGCTACTTGAAGAAATCTTAAATCAATATCAAGGTACGGTGTTGGTCGTTAGCCACGATCGTGAGTTTATCGATAATACCTGTGGCAGTGTTTGGGCGTTCGAAGGCGAAGGCTTGGTGACAGAAATCGTTGGCGGTTATAGTGACTTTGAGCTGTATCAACAAAGACGTGAGCAGCAAAAGAAAGAAGCGCAAAAGGTTCATCAAGAAAAACAGCAACAAGCCGAGATTAAAAAAGCAGCTGCGCCTGCTCGTTCAAATAAACTGAGTTACAAATTAAAACTTGAATTAGAGTCATTGCCCAGTAAAGTAGAGGAACTTGAAGAGGCAGTGAACAAACAACAAGCACTGGTCAGCGATCCAGACTTCTTTAAACAAGATCAAGAAACGACCCACAAGGCATTGAACCATTTGACTGAGCTAGAGTCGAAGCTGGAAGCCGCGTTTGAACGCTGGGAAGAACTAGAAGCATTACAGAATCAGCAGTAAGGATTAAAATGAAATTTAAACTTTTAGCCGCGAGTGTCGTCGTAGCCCTTTCACAACAGGCGGCCGCTGCCACCTATCAGTTAACTGAATTACCAAGACATGATAATAGCAAATATAGCTACGTGTCGGATGCCAATGAAGCTGGAGATGTGATTGGTCACGCTTCCAACTTATTTGGTGTAAAGATTGATGTATCGTATATCGACTTCGATGATTCAACACTAAAAAATTATTACGACAGTACTAAAAAGCAGTATGAGCTGATCGAAGAAGAAATCACCTTCACACTAGAAGATATTCAAAACAATGATGCAGCTAATACGAATGCTCAAGCTCATGCATTTATGCTGTCTTATGTTATGAGTTCAAGTAGAGTAGTTAGCCAAGAGTATCAAAGAGTTGAAAGAGCAATTTCTTTGACATATGACAACAATACCGCAGAAGAGTTTGTGGTGTTTGATGAACAGTCTCCTGATTACGAAGGACTTACTCGCTCGGTTACTAACTATCTTACGAGCATCGCAGAAGACGGGACAATAGTCGGTTGGGGCTCAGCACCTTTTAAAAAGATAACTTTTACTCCTGAGGGTGAAACAGAAGAAGAAACCTACTTTGTACGTGATTGGCGCAATAAAGGTATTTTAGTTACACCAGCTGGAGAGAAAATTAGATTAGAGCCTGCCTTTACAGAATACGGCGGCTTTTCTATTGCCACTGATATCAAACAAACTGCAGATGGCGGCTATATTGTTGTGGGACAAAGCTCGACGTCGTTATCGCAAAGAGCAATAGAAAATATAGAAGACAGTTGTGACGGTGTAGATGAGCCAGTTGATGTGTGTATTCAAAGGTTGACCTCGCCATATCATACTCGAGCGTATAAGTGGACGTTTGATAACGATTTTAACTTAGTCAGCGCAACCGATCTTGGTTTGGGATTCACGCCAGATGAAGACAGTGAAATTGCTTATTCAAGTTTGGCTGTGGCAACTAATGCGAACGGCTTAACGGTTGGTGAGTCCCGAGCGCGTCGTCAAAGTAATGATGATTTATTGCCATATGGACAGGCTGTTTATTATAAAGATGGTGAAATCAAGCGCATCAAAGAAGTTGAGAGCTTTATCGAGTATAGCCAAGCGGTTGATGTAAATGATAATGGGATTATTGTTGGTGTGTTTGGTCGGTCATCGAATGGTTCAAGAGAATATGACTCAACTGGCTTTTATTTTGATACAACAACATCAGAATTTAAAGAGATGCCTGCATACTTTGAGAGTTCAGCAACTGCGGTAAACGACATCAATAATAACGGGTTTGTTGTAGGTCAAGGTGTTATTGAAAAGAGTGGCTCTAACCGCCGTCGCGAGGCGTTTTTATATGAAATTGGTGCAGAAAAACTAGTTAATATAAACTCACTTCTTCCTTGTAAGAGCGATTCTTTCCCTTACACTATCGCAGAAGCTGTAAAAATCACCGATGATAACAAGATTTACGCTGTCGCGACTAAAACAGTTGAACGACGCAATACCTTGGGTGGAATTGAAAAGGACAGTAAAGGTGAGATAGAGTATGAATCGGTGAGTTTGCCAGTTTTACTTACGCCAATTTCGGGTGAACCAGAAAGCTGTACACCACCTGAAGCGGAGACGTATGAGCGCCAATCTGCAAGCTGGTCTTGGCTTAGCTTACTTGCGTTACCACTAGTGGCGCTGAGAAGACGTCGTAAAATCTAAAGTACAAATTTAGACACAAAAAAAGCCCTTAAGGGCTTTTTTTGTGTCTGAAAAAATTCAATTCGATATTTAATTCAACCGATAAAAATCTTAACTATACTGGTACTAGTCTTGGCCGCGACTTTGCCACGCTTTGTTTACTGAGCGTCGCCACAGGTAATCGATACCGAAAAAGCCGACAATGGCGGCAAATGTTGCGCAGATCAAAGAGCCGACGATAAATGCTGGCCCAATCGTTGTTAAACTTTGTGCAAGCCATTCCCAACTCGCTTCAAAATGGAATGGTTGTTGTTCTTGGCCAAGAGCAAATACACCGACTAAGTATGAGCAATAAAATATAGGCGGCATTGTGAGTGGGTTAGTGATCCACACGAGTGCAATAGACAAAGGCAAGTTAACGCGAAATGGAATCGCGAGTGCTGCTGCCAGCACCATTTGAAAAGGAACAGGGATGAATGCGAAAAATAACCCCACCGAAAATGCACCGCGCGCTGAGCGCCGGTTCAAATGCCAGAGATTGGCATCATGCAATAACTTACCAAAGATTTTTAATGATTTCTGTTGTTTGATTTTATTATGATCAGGTAAAAAGCGTTGAATCGTTTTTTTCGCCATTTGCAGCTGCCATCTACTTGGATTCTGATATGTTTTGGAATAATGCTGGGTTGCTTCAGTGCGGTATTTCTTCTCGACAATTGGCGATTAGCCGCAATAAGCATATTCCTCTACTTCATGGGCCGCTATTCTAAGCTTTTTTGTCCTATATTGGCAGGGTTTATTTTAGGGATTTCCATTGTTCTTAGCCATTACTTTGTTTTTTATCAGCTAAAAATACCAGAAATGTGGCAATCGCAGCTTGTTACTGCTTCGGGTAAAGTTCTTGAGGTTGATAATTCTGTGATAGGTGAAGCGTTAAAGGTAAAACTTGAACAAGTTGACGATTATCAGTTTGCGCGTTGGCGGACGGTAAATGCAAAGCTTTATCGTGACGCGTCAACGCCTATATTGACAGTTGGTGACCACATTGAGTTTACGGTAAAACTTAAGCGTTATCGTAGCCGAGTTAATATCGGACTTTTTAACGCTGAATTGCATGCGTTTAGAAAGCACATGTATTTTAAGGGCAGCATCAAAACAATCAATTTGGTAGTGAAGGACACTACGTGGCGAAATAACTACCGCTTATTCATAGATAAAAAGCTAAACGGGCTCAGTTATGCTTGGCTGTATTATATTTTGTTAACCGGCGATACAAGCAAAGTCGACTTTGAAAACAAAACACAATTTAGAAGTCTAGGTTTGAGCCATTTGTTAGCGATTTCAGGGCTTCATATCGGGATGGTATTTGCCATCGCGTTTTTGCTGATAAAAGTCGTGCTGTATTGTATCCCGGTAATAATCTCCCAGGCAGCCAACTTGCATCAGTGGTGTTTAGTTTTTGCGTTATTATTGTGTTTTGGATACGTCATTCTCTGCGGCTACAGTGTATCGGCGACACGAGCTGTGATCATGGCAATGGTATGGGTTGCCTGTTACCTCTTTGCTGTGCGACTTAAAGCGCTTCAAGTGTTAACGGTTGCGTTGACAATCGTCTTGGCGGTAGACCCGTTTTCGCTACTTAATCCTGGTTTATATTATTCCTTTTTTGCGGTTGCTATCATCGTAACGTTAGTGACAAAAGTTGGTCGAGGTATAGGTGTAAAACTGCTTGCGTTAATTAAGTTGCAGCTTGCGTTATTTATCTGCCTGTTGCCACTTAACCTATATTTCTTTTCCGGTGCGAGTATTATCTCACTGGTTGCGAACATCATTGTGATCCCGTTGATTTCTGTGGTTGTATTTCCGCTACTACTGCTTCATGTTACTGCGTTGCACGCTATTGGTTGGCAACTTCCACTTCACTTAGTTGATAATGGTTTAGTGGTTCTTTTTGAGTTGTTGCAGAGCGCTCCGCTAACTTGGGTAGATATACCCAGCGTTTCGTCCGTGTTTCTCATAACCAGCTACTTAAGTGCTGTGCTGCTGTTTTTATTCAGAGATTATCTCGGTTTATTACCTGTCTTACTTTTCCTCGTTCAGTATCAATTTCGAGCTTCTCCGCTATGGCAAATCGATATCTTTGATGTAGGTCACGGAACGGCAGTGTTAGTTTCTCGTGATAACAAAGGGCTGCTCTATGATGTGGGGGCTAAGTATTTTGGTTATTTTTCGATGTTCGAGTTTGTGATCAAACCCTATCTTTTAAATAATCGAATTACGCTGCAAGATACCATCATTAGTCATAACGATGGTGACCATAATGGTGGCGTTGACGACCTCATTGCTTTTGATGGCGGGAAGTCGTTACAGCGTTTTCACCCAGCAAGTGCTGCTGATAGTTGTGTGCTAGGAATGCATCAATTTCAAGGACTAGAGGTATCTGTGATCTGGCCTCAAGAAATGTCGAACAATGACAACAATAACTCTTGTGTGGTTCGTATCTCTGATGGGCAGTTTACGCTTTTATTACCAGGAGATATTGAGAAAGTCATTGAAGCTAAGTTACTTACTCTAGAAAAAGAAGCACTCAAAGCCGACATTTTACTGGTTCCACACCATGGTAGTGGCAGCTCTTCAAGCGAGCAGTTTATTCAAGCAGTTGACCCGGATATTGCGATATTTTCTCGTGCCTTTTATTCGCCTTGGAAAATTCCCAATGAGAACGTGATTGAAAGATACCAAAGAGTAGGGAGCACGCTATTGGATACCGCCTTAGATGGCCATATAAAGATCTCAATTTTTGCTCAAGAAATCACAGTTGAACGAGCTCGAGAAGTGGAAAATTACTGGTTTCTCAGATAATCCATTCAGTTTTAACGATTTGAAAGTTACAATAATGCCATATAGAAAAGTAGAGGCTGGCAATGCAACCAACCGACAAGCAGATTTACGCTAGATTATTTAGCTATGTAAAAGACTTTAAACTCGCTGCCGTATTTTCAGTAATTGGCATGATAGGGTACGCTGCGATGGACGCTTCGTTCGTTGCCTTAATGGATCCATTTATCGATGAGGGTCTCACAGCAGGCAATCGCGATGTACTAAAACTAGCGCCCTTTGTTGTCATCGCGTTAGTTATTGGTCGCGGTATATTTAACTATATGGCATCGTATTGCTTGTCTTATGTTGGGTCTCAGGTTGTTCGCACTTTGCGACAGCAACTATTTGAACATATGTTGTATCTACCAGTTTCATTTCATGATCAACATTCTAATGGTGAATTGATATCAAAAATCACTTTTGATACTGAGCAAGTACAGCAAGCCGTCACTAAGGCACTTCAAGTGCTGATCCGTGAAGGTGCATTTGTATTTTTCCTACTTATTACGATGTTTTATGCAAGTTGGCAGCTATCACTCATCTTCTTAGTTGTGGTACCAATCGTGGCGGTGATCGTTACTGTGGTGTCTAAGCGTTTTAAGAAAATTTCCAAGAATATTCAAGATGCGATGGGAGAAGTGACGAAAAGCTCTGAGCAAATGATGGCGGGTCATAAAGTTATTCATGGGTTTGGTGGTCAAGATAAAACTATCTCTCACTTTGCTAAAGTTAATAATCATAATCGCCAGCAACGCGTAAAAATGGATGCGACTAAAGCGCTGAGCGTGTCTATCATCCAAATCATAGCGGCGAGCGCAATGGCGGTGATACTCGCGATTGTCGCAATGCCTTCTATGGTAGATAAAATTTCATCGGGCACCTTTGTCACTTTGATCACCTCTATGATGATGATGCTGCGTCCTTTAAAACAACTTGCCAATGTGAATAGCGACTTGCAACGCGGTATCTCTGCGGCGAAAAGTGTGTTTGCGGTGATTGATCTTGAAAAAGAAAAGGACACTGGCACTCAGTCCTTATCTCGTGCTCAAGGTAACCTACAAGTCAAAGACTTAACCTTTACTTATCCATCTAAAAACGATCCGGTGATTGAGTCATTAAACCTTGAAATCAAAGCCGGGCAGAGTATTGCGTTGGTTGGCAGAAGTGGCTCAGGAAAATCAACGATTTCTAATCTATTACCGCGTTACTATGATATTGAAGCGGGCAGTATTGAGTTAGACGGCACGAACATAAATGATTACCAGCTTGCGGATCTACGCGCGCAGTTTTCCATCGTGTCGCAGCAAGTGGTGTTGTTTAATGACACTATTGCAAACAATATTATGTACTCGTTAAAGCAACCCTTATCGCAAGAAGCCCTCGAAAAAGTAGCAAAACAAGCCCACGTCTGGGAATTTGTTAAAGATCTTCCTGAGGGCCTAAATACTGTTGTTGGTGAAAATGGCGTGATGCTTTCTGGCGGACAACGACAACGTATCGCCATTGCGCGTGCTATTGTAAAAGATGCACCTATCCTTATTTTAGATGAAGCCACATCAGCACTAGACACGGAATCTGAGCGTTTGATCCAACAAGCGTTAGAAGAACTGATGGCTGATAAAACAACCATAGTGATTGCCCATCGGTTATCGACAATCGAGCGTTGTGACTGCATCTATGTGCTAGATAAAGGCAAAATCATCGAACAAGGCAAGCATGCTGAATTAGTCGCGCAGGAAGGGGTTTATCATGCACTTTGCAAAATGCAGTTTGGTGAGCAATAAATGGCATCAAAAATAGAGCAAAGTTGGTATAAAAAAGCGGGCGTACTGACGTTGTTATTACTTCCGTTAAGCCTGTTATTTGGACTTATTAGCTCGATAAGAAAGGGGCTTTATAAACTCGGTTTTTGCCCCGCGTATCGCTCGCCTGTTCCGGTTATTATTGTCGGTAACATCAGTGTGGGCGGTAATGGCAAAACGCCATTTGTGCTTTGGTTAGTGCCTTTTCTTGAAAAGCTTGGTTTTAAGGTTGGGGTGATCAGTCGAGGCTACGGTGCGAAACCCAGTTCAACACCGTTTTTGGTCACTGAAGCGACCTCAACGGAAGAGGGCGGTGATGAACCTTGTTTACTCGCCAAGCGGTTGAAATGCCCAGTGATGGTTGGTGCTGATAGACAAGCCAGTATCGAGAAATTATTGGATAGTAGCGATGTAAACATCATTGTCAGCGACGATGGGCTACAGCACTATAAATTGGCGCGAGATATTGAGTTCTGTATTGTTGATGCTGAACGGCGCTTTGGGAATGGCTTGTGGATGCCAGCAGGACCCCTTAGGGAGTTACCTAAGCGTATTCAGAGTGTCGATCTTGCCGTATATAATGGTGGGTGCGAAAGTTACTCCTATACGCTTGAGGCGGTTGGTTTTTTTCGTGTTACAGATGATAGTCCAGCATCCAATATTGAAATGGCTGGTGCTTCAGTCTGTGCTATCGGCAATCCCGCGCGATTTGAAAATACGCTACGAGATAGGGGGATTGTTCTGAGTGAAAGCCTACATTTTGCGGACCATCATCCATATCAAGCGTCCGACTTCTCGCAAATCGATAACGGCGCTATTTTTATGACAGAGAAAGATGCGGTAAAGTGTCGCACATTTGCAAAAGATAATTGGTATTACCTCAAAGTAGATGCCAAACCTACATCAGCGCTTGAAAAAGCGGTATTAAATTTACTTAAAAAGAAAGAGATTTATCATGGCCTTTGATACCAAATTACTAGAAATAATTGCCTGCCCAGTATGTAAAGGCAAATTAAGATATGACAAAGAAAACAAAGAGTTGATCAGCACAGCAGCTAAGCTTGCGTATCCAATTAAAGATGATATTCCTGTGCTATTGGAAAACGAAGCACGCGAGCTGAGCAGTGATGAGGTTGAGCAGTGGAATTCGTAGTCGTTATTCCGGCGCGTTATGCTTCAAGCAGGCTGCCTGGTAAACCACTTGCTGATATCGGCGGTAAACCAATGATCCAGCGTGTCTACGAACAAGCTATTCAATCTGGCGCTGCAGCGGTTTATATCGCAACCGATCACAGTGCGGTATTTGAGGCTGCGCAAGGCTTCACCGATAATGTGCTTATGACGCGTGAAGATCACCAATCTGGTACTGAGCGACTTGCCGAAGTTGTTGAACAACTGGGGCTGAACGAACAAACCTTGGTGGTCAACGTACAAGGTGATGAGCCACTACTAGAGCCTGATAACATCGCACAAGTCGCAGCACTACTGCATCATTCTGATGCACCGATGGCGACTTTGTGCGTTGATGTGGAAGATGTAGAAGAGGTGTTAAATCCGAATGCTGTGAAAGTGGTGTCTGATATTCAAGATAACGCGCTGTATTTCTCTCGCGCGTCTATTCCGTTTCAGCGCGACAGTATGTTAACGCTCGACAAAAATAACATTCCAGTGAGTCACTTTAGACGTCATGTTGGCATATATGCTTATCGTGCGGGCTTTATTCAAACCTATTTATCGCTAAGTGTTTCACCGCTAGAGTTGCAAGAGTCACTAGAGCAGCTACGCGTGCTGTATCATGGATACAAAATTAAGGTCGCTAAAGCGGCTAAGCCGGTGCATGCAGGAGTCGATACTCCCGAAGATTTAGCACGAGTTCAAGAGATACTGAATGGAAAAGTTTAAGCTCATTGCAGACGAGGCAGACTATGTAGTTGCATACAAACCTCAAGGTGTGAGTTTCCATAGTGAGGACGGTGCAGGTTTTGTTGCCTTACTGACGGAGCAATTAGGCTATCCCTTATTTGCGGTTCACCGCCTTGATAAAGTTACATCGGGACTCATTCTTTTAGCGAAGTCTAGCGAGACTGCAAAGCAGTTGACAAGCCTGTTTTCCGCCCGAAAAATAGATAAATTTTACTTGGCGTTAGTCAGTGCTAAACCGAAGAAAAAGCAAGGCTGGATAAAAGGCGATATGGCTAAGTCGCGTAGAGGCACTTATAAGCTGGTTAAAACTAAGCTAAATCCTGCGGTGACTCGATTTTATTCATGCTCTGTTGCGAGCAACCTACGCGCTTGTATCGTTAAACCGTTTAGCGGTAAAACACACCAAATTCGCGTGGCACTAAAAAGCATCGGTGCGCCAATTTTAGGTGATTTAGCCTATAGTGGAGAGCCTGCTGATAGAACGTATCTTCATGCATTTTGCCTTGAATTCGAGTGGCAAGGTAACCATCAACGTTATCAAGCGGTGCCTGAAGGTGAGGGTGCATTTGGCCATTTATTGGCACATGAAATCTTTGCAAGTTGGCAAAATCCAAGTCAATTAGAGTGGTAACATGACGGATTCGAATAGAGAACTAAGATTTGGCGGTATTGGTCGGTTATACGGTAACGCCGAGTTAGAAGCATTAAGTAGAGCACACTTTTGTGTTATTGGTATCGGTGGCGTTGGTAGCTGGGCTGTAGAAGCATTAGTGAGAACGGGTATAGGTAAGATTACGCTTATCGATATGGATGATATTTGTATAACTAACATTAACCGCCAGTTGCATGCTCATAGCGAAAGTATCGGGATGCAAAAGATTGAAGCAATGCGAGATCGCTGTCTTGCGATTAACCCAGATTGTGAAGTTACCCTGATCGATGATTTTTTGATGTTAGATAACATTAGAAACTACATTCAAGGCTTTGATTATGTTATTGACTGTATCGACGCGGTTAAAGAGAAAGCGGCGCTAATCGCACATTGTAAGCGTAATAAAATACCGGTGATCACCACAGGAGGTGCAGGCGGTCAAACCGATCCTAGCCAGATCCAATATGGGGATGTGGCAAAGACAACCCATGATCCGTTGCTGGCAAAAGTACGTTATATTCTCAGAAAACAATATAATTTTAGCGATAATCCAAAACGTAAATTTGGCGTGGATTGTGTGTATTCCACAGAGCAACTCGTTTACCCAAGTACCGACGGCACCGTGTGCAAGGCAAAGCAACAAGCTGAAGGTGGGAAAAATATGGACTGCGCGACCGGGTTTGGCTCTGCTACTATGGTAACCGGGAGTTTTGGTTTTTTTGCGGCGTCCAAAGCAATACGCAAGTACCTAGATAAACAAAGCAAAAGCAGCGAATAAGTGTGCTCGTTCGAGCACCTTATATCACTTTATTTTAATAACTCCGCCTTTGCTTGGATCTGTTCAACAATCGCACGTATACCATTACCTCTTGATGGGCTTAGGTGAGCAATTAATCCAAGCGACTCAAACAGTTCATAAGCATTAAACTGACTTGCTTGCTCTGGTGTTTTACTTGCGTACGCTGCAATGATGATTGCAAGTAATCCTTTGACAATACGCGTATCTGAGTCGGCAATGAGTACGAGCTGCTGCGCGTTTTCATCTAAGTCCAGATAGAGCCAAACCTTACTATCACAGCCTGACACTAACGCTGAGTCGACTTTCAGCGCATCAGGAAGCGCTGGAAGTTGTTTACCTAGCAGCATAATTTCACGGTACTTGGCTTGCCAGCCATGACTTTCAGATAATTTTTTTGTGATATGTTCAATATTCATAAGTTTAATCTAATAATTCTATTGTGGCATTTAACGCATTAATAAAATGCTCAATATCATCTTGGTTATTATAAAAAGCCAAACTTGCACGCACTGTCCCGTTAACCTTGAGCATTTTCATAAGAGGCTGAGTACAATGATGTCCGCTTCTGACTGCTACGCCGTATGTATTGAGTAGTGTGGCAAGATCGTAGTGATGCTCGCTTTTATAGTTAAAACTGACTACGCCAACATTGTTTTGTGTATCGCCATAAACCGTGATGCCTTCAATCTGTCTTAGCTTTTCTAAAAGGGCGTGGTAGAGCGTTTGCTCATATCGTTGAAGTGCACTGTGCTCAATCTTGTTTATATAATCTATCGCTGCGGCAAAACCGATAACGCCAGAAATATTGGGCGTGCCGGGTTCAAACTTGCCAGGTGCCTCTCGATAGCTGGATCGCTCGAAGCTCACTTCTTTTATCATTTCGCCGCCGGTTTTATACACGGGGAGCGCATTTAGTTGCTGGTATTTACCATAAAGCCCGCCGACACCTGTTGGTCCAAGCGCTTTATGAGCTGAAAAAACATAAAAGTCGCAATCCAGTGCCTTCAGATCAGGCCTTAAATGCAGTAAAGACTGTGCGCCGTCGATAACCGTGATGGTACCCAATGCCTTACAAACCGAAATGAGCGACTTAATTGGATGAATATTCCCAAGTGCGTTTGAAACGTGGCCCATTGCTAACACATCAGGTTTATGTTGTTTTAACAGCGCAATAGCGCCTTGCTCATCGAGGATGCCGTCTAACATAGGTAACACTAATAAAGTTGCCCCGGTACGTTGACAGGCTTCTTGCCAAGGCACTACGTTAGCGTGATGTTCAAAAGGACTGATGGCAATGACGCTGTCTGAATTGAAGCATGCACTCAGGCCATGAGCCAACAAATTTAGAGATTCAGTAGCGCCGCTGGTCCATACTATTTCTCGTGTTTCTACATTTAAAAAATTTGCAACTGTTTCTC
Organism: Pseudoalteromonas sp. A757; assembly: GCF_004103285.1. NCBI lineage: Bacteria > Pseudomonadati > Pseudomonadota > Gammaproteobacteria > Alteromonadales > Pseudoalteromonadaceae > Pseudoalteromonas > Pseudoalteromonas sp. A757. Next base: position 262,691 of record NZ_QNQN01000073.1, on the reverse strand, counting down.
GGGCACTTTCGTAGCGAACGGTGGCGTTTTCACTAAGCGTGTGTAAACCTCTATGTACGTTTGAATTCTCATCTTGATAAAAAGATTTTATGACATCGATGACTTTGTTCGGTTTTTGCGCAGTTGCAGCAGAGTCAAGATAGCAAAGCGGCTGTCCATCAAGTTGTTTGTTCAAAATTGGAAAGTCGTTGCGCAGAGATTGAATGTCAGTCATAACGTACCTGAGTTAATTGAGCAGCGCGATTCTAACGAATACGCGGCGATATTAAAACAAAAAAGGCCGCATTAAGCGGCCTTTTCAAACACAATAACGAGATTATCTGTCGTTTTGTGTTTTGTAGTCGCGAGACGTGTAGCCTTTGTAAAGCTGACGCGGACGACCAATTTTGTGTCCTGGTTGAGAAAGCATTTCGTTCCAGTGTGAAATCCAACCCACAGTACGAGACATCGCGAAGATAACCGTAAACATGCTTGTTGGAATACCGATTGCTTTAAGAATGATACCAGAATAGAAGTCTACATTCGGGTATAGTTTCTTCTCGATGAAGTAAGGGTCTTCTAGGGCAATCTGTTCAAGTTTCATTGCTACGTCAAGCAGTGGATCTTGAATGTTTAGCTCTTTAAGCACTTCGTGACACGTTTGACGCATTACCGTCGCACGTGGGTCAAAGTTTTTATAAACGCGGTGACCAAAGCCCATTAGACGGAACGGATCGTTCTTGTCTTTTGCTTTTGCAACGTACTCGTCAATACGATCAACAGAGCCAATTTCTTCAAGCATCGTTAAACATGCTTCGTTTGCGCCGCCGTGTGCAGGGCCCCAAAGTGATGCAATACCTGCCGCGATACATGCGTATGGGTTTGCACCTGAAGAGCCAGCAAGACGAACGGTTGAAGTTGACGCGTTTTGCTCGTGGTCTGCGTGAAGCATGAAAATACGATCCATTGCTTTAGCAAGCACTGGGCTGACGTTATAGTCTTCAGCTGGTACAGAGAACATCATGTGAAGGAAGTTTTCTGCGTAGCTCAAGTCGTTACGTGGGTATACGAAAGGTTGGCCAACGTTATATTTGTACGCCATTGCAGCAATCGTTGGTAGCTTAGCTACTAATTTGATTGCACAACGCATACGCTGGTCTTCATCAGAAATATCCAAATCTGAGTGATAGAACGAAGATAACGCACCAACTACACCACATAGCATTGCCATAGGGTGCGCATCGACACGGAAACCTTGGAAAAACGCAGCGATTTTCTCGTGCATCATTGTGTTGCGAGTGATCTCATCTGAGAACTCAGCTAGTTGTTCTTCGCTTGGTAATTCACCATTTAATAGTAGGTAGCAAAGTTCAATATAGTTAGAATTTTCAGCAAGTTGCTCAATTGGATAACCGCGGTGAAGCAGTACACCTTTGGCACCGTCAATATAAGTGATAGACGAGTCACAAGAGGCAGTCGACATAAATCCTGGGTCATACGTAAATAGGCCGTGAGCACCTAAAGAACGAACGTCAACTACGTCTTGACCAGCTGTACCCTCGTAAATCGGTAACTCAATCGGATCGTGACCATCAATATGGACTGTGGCTTTTTTATCTGCCATCTATTTGTCTCCTATTTAATAACAATATTCTGATTGTTATGTTGTGATACTAATGTTAAGCAAATTCAGATCATTCTAACTTATAACCTAGGTCAAAAGTCAATTTTTCTGTGATTTATGCATAAATGTATAATAAATATTCTACGACGATTAAATATTAGACCATTCGCTAATTCGCAAGCGTCTCTATCTAAACAAGAATTGTAAAAGGGCGCATAGCCTTATATACTGTCAACGGTTTTATACCGTATCGTCTGTAGGTAAACCTATTTTTACATCAATTTTTACACTCAAGTGAACTATTTGGTGTCCAAATTGGTTTATCTAGAGTGTGCTGCTTGCATTTGAGAATATGTAGGTGGGTTTCATAAAAACAAGTAGATGGCTCCTTGTGGGCAAAGATGGGCAAGTAACTGTGAAAATGCAAAGACCTGTAAATCTAGATCTTACGACTATATCTATGCCAATAACGGCTAAAGCGTCGATTCTTCACCGTATCACTGGTGTAGCGTTCTTTTTCGCTTTAACCTTTGTGATTTGGGCTTGGTCTGAATCTCTCTCTTCTTCTGAAGGCTTCATGTTTGTAAAAGAACTGATGACTAGCTTTGTCGCGAAATTCATCGCGTGGGGCACCCTAACTGTATTGTCTTACCACGTTATCGCTGGTATCCGTCACATGATACAGGACAAGGGGTGTTGGGAAGAATTAGAATCAAGCGCGAATAGCGCGAAAGTTGCACTAGCGCTTTGGGCTGTTTTAGCAATTTTAGCTGGAGTATGGATATGGTCTTAAATCAAGCGACTCTTAAGCGTGATGGCGTACAAGACTTCGTGTCATTACGCACAACTGCGTTAATTATCCTAGCTTATGCTGTATTTATCATAGGCTATTTATTATTGACTCCTGAACTGACCTATGAAGCTTGGTCAGGGTTGTTCTCAAACTTAGCTGTTAAAGCAGCGACGATGATCACACTCGTTTGTATCATGGTGCATACACGCATTGGTTTGTGGCAGGTTCTAACTGACTACGTTAAGAACTCGACAACTCGCACTGTCCTTGGCTTTGTATTAAACCTAATGGCAATAGCTTACGTAGCTATTGGTCTATTTGTTCTATGGGGTGTTTAAGTGAAATATAACGTACGCGAATTTGACGCAGTTGTAGTTGGTGCTGGTGGCGCAGGTATGCGCGCGGCACTCGCTATTTCAGAATCAGGTAAAACTTGTGCTCTTATTTCAAAAGTTTTCCCAACTCGTTCCCACACAGTATCTGCGCAAGGTGGTATTACAGTCGCGCTAGGTAATTCTCATGAGGATAACTGGGAATGGCACATGTACGATACGGTTAAAGGGTCAGACTACATTGGTGACCAAGATGCCATCGAATACATGACTAAAACGGGTCCTGAAGCTATTACTGAGCTTGAGAACATGGGACTACCTTTTTCTCGTTTTGAAAATGGTCGCGTTTATCAGCGCCCATTCGGTGGTCAGTCTAAAAACTTCGGCGGTGAGCAGGCTGCACGTACAGCTGCGGCTGCTGACCGTACTGGTCACGCATTATTACATTGCTTGTATCAGCAAAACGTGAAAAACAAAACAAACGTGTTCTCAGAGTGGTATGCGCTTGATTTAGTTAAAAACGACAAAGGCGACGTCGTTGGTGTTACCGCGATTGATATCGAAAGTGGCGAAGTCGTTTATTTCAAGTCTAAAGCAGTGGTATTAGCAACGGGTGGTGCAGGTCGTATTTACGCATCTACTACTAACGCACACATTAACACTGGTGATGGTGTTGGTATGGCAGTGCGTGCTGGTATTTCAATGCAAGACATGGAAATGTGGCAGTTCCACCCAACCGGTATTGCAGGTGCAGGTACGCTTGTGACAGAAGGCTGTCGCGGTGAAGGTGGTTACCTTCTAAACAAAGACGGTGAACGCTTCATGGAGCGTTATGCACCTAACGCAAAAGACTTAGCTGGTCGTGACGTTGTTGCACGTGCAATGATGACAGAAATTCGTGAAGGCCGTGGCTGTGAGGGTCCTTGGGGTACACATATCAAGCTTAAACTCGATCACCTTGGTGAAGAGATGCTAAATCTACGTTTACCTGGCGTATGTGACCTTTCTAAGACGTTCGCGCATGTTGACCCTGCTAAAGAACCAATTCCGGTTATCCCAACATGTCACTACATGATGGGTGGTGTACCAACGAATGTGAATGGCCAAGTGTTAAGTGTTAGTGAAAATGGTGATGAGCGTATCATCGAAGGTTTATTCGCTGTAGGTGAAATTGCGTGCGTATCAGTACACGGCGCAAACCGCTTAGGTGGTAACTCGTTGCTTGATTTAGTTGTATTTGGCCGTGCGGCAGGTAACTTCCTAGGCACGTACCTAAACAACTTCGAGTCTACTGGTGAAGCATCAAAAGATGATGTTGATAACGCGTTCGCACGTTACAATCGCTGGGAGTCGTCTGAAGCTGGTAAAGGTGAAGATCCAGTACAAATTAAAAAAGACCTCCAAGAGTGTATGCAGCTTAACTTCTCTGTATTTAGAGAAGGCGATGCAATGGCTGAGGGCCTTAAAGAGCTTAAAGAAATCCGCGAGCGTCTTAAGCATGCTCGTCTAGATGACAAGTCATCTGAGTTCAATACGCAACGTATTGAGTGTTTAGAACTAGATAACTTGATGGAAACAGCGTACTCGACAGCAGTAGCCGCTAACTTCCGTACAGAGAGTCGTGGTGCACATTCACGTTTTGACTTCCCAGAGCGTGACGATGAGAACTGGCTGTGCCACTCAGTTCATCACCCGGGGTCTGATTCGATGACTAAGCGTGAAGTAAACTTTGCGCCTACAACTCGTGAAGCCTTCCCGCCAAAAGCACGTACATACTAGGAGTTCAACGATGGCGACTTTAGAATTATCAGTTTATCGTTACAATCCTGATGAAGATTCAGCACCGCGTATGCAGGACTATACTCTAGAAGTAGAGGAAGGTCGTGACATGATGGTGTTGGACGCTCTGATGCAATTAAAAGAGCAAGATCCAACTTTATCTTTCCGTCGTTCATGTCGTGAGGGCGTTTGTGGCTCTGACGGCGTAAACATGAACGGTAAGAACGGCCTTGCCTGTATTACTCCAATTTCTGCGGTGCAGAAAGGTGGAAAAGGTAAGATCATTATTCGTCCATTACCGGGTTTACCAGTAATTCGTGACCTAGTAATTGACATGAGTCAGTTCTATACGCAGTACGAGAAGGTAAAGCCGTTTTTGATCAACGACAAGCCGACTGGCGGTGTTGAACGTCTTCAGTCTATTGAAGAACGTGAAAAGCTAGATGGTCTGTATGAATGTATTCTTTGTGCATGTTGTTCAACGTCTTGTCCTTCGTTCTGGTGGAATCCAGACAAGTTCATCGGTCCGGCAGGTCTTCTACACGCTTATCGTTTCTTGGCTGATAGCCGCGATACAGCAACGGAAGAACGTCTTGCAGGCCTTGATGATGCGTTCAGTGTATTCCGTTGTCACGGTATCATGAACTGTGTTAACGTTTGTCCAAAAGGTCTTAATCCAACTAAGGCAATTGGGCATATTAAATCAATGTTGTTAAACCGTTCGGTATAACACATACTACTAGCTAAGATGGCAAGCAAATGCTTGCCATCTTGTTTTCGTTTGGGTTTCTGCGCTAGATAAAAGGGCTAATAGATGCACGAAGGTGTGATGAAGGCATGGCTAGAATCTTCGCATTTGTACGGCGGTAACGTTGCGTACGTAGAAGATCTATATGAAGCGTATTTAGATGATGCAGCTTCAGTGCCAGAAGAGTGGCGAGAGGTGTTTGATCAACTACCAAAAGTTGATGGTGTGGATGTTGACACAAAGCATTCAGAAGTGAGAACGCAATTTGCGGAACTTGCTAAAAACAAACACAGAGAAGTCGTGGTTTCTGCAGAAGGTTCTGCTGATGCCAAACAAGTTAAAGTTCTGCAGTTAATTAATGCATTCCGTTTCAGAGGTCATCAGAACGCAAACCTAGATCCTCTAGGGATTTGGGATAGAGAGCGTGTTCGCGATCTTGACCCTGCTTTTCATGATTTAACCGATGCAGACTTAGATAAAGAATTTAACGTTGGCTCATTTGCTTGTGGCAAAGAGACAATGAAACTCAAAGACTTGTACGCTGCGCTTAAAGCGACATACTGTGGCTCTATCGGCGCTGAGTACATGCACATCACGTCTACCGAAGAAAAGCGTTGGCTACAACAGCGTTTGGAATCGTCCTTCTCGAGACCACAGTTCGACAAAGAAACCAAACTAAGAATCTATAAAGGCCTTACTGCTGCAGACGGCTTAGAAAAGTATCTGGGTGCAAAATTTCCGGGTGCGAAGCGTTTCTCTTTAGAAGGCGGTGATTCACTTGTGCCTATGCTGAAAGAGCTTATTCATCGTGCTGGTGAAAGTGGTCAGCAAGAAGCCGTAATTGGTATGGCTCACCGTGGTCGTCTAAACGTACTAGTGAATGTACTGGGTAAAAACCCACAAGAACTATTTGACGAGTTTGCTGGTAAATACGGTGAACATGCAGGTTCGGGTGATGTTAAATACCACATGGGTTTCTCTTCTGACTTTGGTACGAAGGGTGGCAATGTTCACATGGCATTGGCATTTAACCCATCTCACCTTGAAATTGTAAACCCAGTAGTAATGGGCTCGGTACGTGCTCGTCTTGACCGACTAAATTGCCAAAGTGGCTCTAAAGCACTACCAATCACAATTCACGGTGACTCTGCAATCGCAGGTCAAGGTGTCGTACAAGAAACGTTTAACTTATCGCAAACACGTGCATACGGCGTTGGCGGTTCGATCCGTATCGTAGTTAATAACCAAGTAGGTTTCACTACATCAAAACGCGAAGATACTCGTTCGACTGAATACTGCACTGATATCGCTAAAATGGTTCAGGCACCTATCTTCCACGTTAACGCTGACGACCCAGAAGCTGTTGCATTTGTTACACAAGTTGCACTTGATTTCCGTAACAAGTTCAAACGTGATGTGGTCATTGACTTAGTATGTTACCGTCGCCACGGCCACAACGAAGCTGATGAGCCAAATGCGACTCAGCCGTTGATGTATCAAAAGATCAAAAAGCACCCAGTACCTCGTCAATTATATGCTGATCAGCTCGTACGTGAAGGTGTGATTTCTGAAGATGATGCGAAGCAGATTGCCGACGATTACCGTAATGGTCTTGATAAAGGTGTTTGTGTAGTAGAAGAAATTCAAAAAGAAACCAAGCATTCTTCTGATTGGTCTAAGTATGTTGGTCACGACTGGGACGCGCCTTATGAGCCAAAAGTTGCGTTAGATAAGCTTAAAGCGCTTGGCGAAAAGATTGCGAACTATCCTGAAACGCATAAAGCACAATCACGCGTTAAAAAGATTTACGACGACCGTAAACTAATGGCGCAAGGCGAGAAAATGCTTGATTGGGGTATGGCTGAGACATTGGCTTACGCGACTTTAGTTGACGAAGGCACAGACGTACGTCTTACTGGCCAGGATTCTGGTCGTGGCACATTCTTCCATCGTCATGCTGTAGTACATAACCAAAAAGACGCGTCTACTTATCTTCCGCTACAAAACATTCGTGAAGGCCAAGGCCTGTTCGAAGTGTACGATTCAGTATTGTCGGAAGAGGCGGTACTTGCATTCGAGTATGGTTATGCGACAGCAGAGCCAACGTCATTGGTACTGTGGGAAGCGCAATTCGGTGATTTTGCCAACGGTGCTCAAGTCGTATTTGACCAATTCCTTAGCTCAGGTGAACAGAAGTGGGGCCGTCTATGTGGTTTAACACTTTTACTTCCTCACGGCTATGAAGGTCAAGGTCCAGAGCACAGTTCTTCGCGCTTAGAGCGTTATTTGCAGCTTTGTGCTGACCACAATATGCAAGTATGTGTACCGTCAACACCAGCGCAAGTATACGCAATGTTACGTCGTCAATCGGTTCGTCCACTGCGTCGTCCATTGATCGTAATGACGCCTAAGTCGCTATTACGCCACCCACTAGCGGTTTCTAGCCTAGAAGAGCTATCTGAAGGCGTATTCAACAACATGATCGATGAGATTGATGATATCAATCCTGAAAACGTTGAGCGTGTGGTGTTCTGTAGCGGTAAGGTTTATTACGAACTACTGCAAGAACGTCGTAAGCAGGAACTTAACAACGTTGCTATCGTTCGTGTTGAACAGCTATATCCTTTCCCTCACAAAGAGATGGATGAGATCATGGCTCGTTACCAGCACGTAAAAGATTTTGTTTGGTGTCAAGAAGAGCCACAAAACCAAGGTGCTTGGTACTGTTCACAGCATCATTTCTGGGAAGCTATCCCAGCTGGCGCAAATCTGACGTATGCAGGCCGTAAGGCTTCAGCTGCACCAGCATGTGGATACATGTCTACACATACTAAAGAACAAAACGCGTTAATTGCTGACGCTTTAACAATTAAGAAATAAGGAATAAGAGATGACAACCGAAATTAAGGTGCCTGTTCTTCCTGAGTCTGTTGCAGATGCAACGGTTGCTACATGGCATGTAAGCGTTGGCGATAAAGTGACTCGCGATCAAAACTTAGTTGACATCGAAACGGATAAGGTCGTTTTAGAAGTGGTAGCACCAGAAGATGGTGTTATCGTTGCAATTTCTGAAGAAGAAGGCGCAACCGTTCTTGGCGAACAAGTTATTGCACAACTAGGTGCTGCTGATGAAGCAGCAGCGCCTGCTCAATCAAATGAAAAACCAGCAGCGTCAGAATCGGCGCCAGCAGCAGAAGGTAAAGAAGTGGACATTAAAGTACCTGTACTTCCTGAGTCAGTAGCAGATGCTACTATCGCAACTTGGCACGTTCAACCAGGAGAAGCGGTTAGCCGCGACCAGAACCTAGTTGATATTGAAACTGATAAAGTGGTTCTTGAAGTTGTTGCACCTGAAGACGGTGTGATGGGTGAGCACATCCACGCTGAAGGTGAGACTGTACTAGGTGATCAAGTTATCGGTAAAATCGTTGCCGGTGGTGCACCAGCTGCATCATCAAGTGCTAAGAAAGAAGAAGCACCAGCAGCTGCTTCTGACGAAAACTCAGATGTACTAACGCCATCTGTTCGTCGTCTTATCGCAGAAAAAGGCCTTGATGCTGCTAAGATCAAAGGTTCTGGTAAAGGCGGTCGCATTACTAAGGAAGACGTTGATGCTTTCCTAAAAGCACCAGCAAAATCAGAGTCTAAGCCTGCGGCTTCTGCACCAGCAGCGCCTGTAGGTGAACGTACACAAAAGCGTGTACCTATGACTCGTCTGCGTAAGACAATCGCTAACCGTCTATTAGAAGCGAAGAACTCAACAGCAATGCTGACGACGTTCAACGAAGTAAATATGAAGCCAATCATGGATCTTCGTAAGCAATACCAAGAAGTTTTTGAGAAGCGTCACGGTATCCGTTTAGGTTTCATGTCTTTCTACGTGAAAGCAGTAACGGAAGCCCTTAAGCGTTTCCCTGAAGTAAACGCGTCAATCGACGGTGATGATATCGTTTACCACAACTACTTTGATATCAGCATCGCGGTATCAACGCCTCGTGGTCTAGTGACTCCGGTACTACGTGATTGCGATAAGCTTTCAGTTGCTGAAATCGAAAAGAACATTCGTGAACTGGCTATCAAAGGCCGTGACGGTAAGCTAACAGTAGATGATATGACTGGCGGTAACTTCACAATCACCAACGGTGGTGTGTTTGGTTCACTACTTTCTACGCCTATCATCAACTTGCCACAATCTTCAATCTTGGGTATGCACAAAATCCAAGAGCGTCCTATGGCAGTAAATGGTAAGGTTGAAATCTTACCTATGATGTATCTAGCGCTTTCTTATGACCACCGTCAAATCGATGGTAAAGAGTCAGTTGGCTTCCTAGTGACGATTAAAGAGTTGCTTGAAGATCCAACACGTTTACTACTAGACGTATAATATTTGTTTAAAGAATAAGCTGTATGCTCGCATGCAGCTTTTTTTTTGCGCCTTTGGTCTAAGTGGGGTTTTCATCAGAAGCCTTGGGATCTATACTATGTGCGCAATTTGGGATAGCTGACTATTTGCATAAATATTCAGCTTTTTTAGTATAAAAAATTGGATAAAGCATCATGAATTTGCATGAGTATCAGGCAAAACAACTTTTTGCCGAATATGGTTTACCTGTATCAGAAGGCTTTGCTTGTGATACACCTCAAGAAGCAGTAGAAGCTGCTGGTAAAATCGGTGGAGACAAGTGGGTTGTTAAGTGTCAAGTACACGCTGGCGGCCGTGGTAAAGCTGGCGGTGTTAAACTTGCAGACAGCAAAGACGAAATCCGCGCATTCGCTGAAAACTGGTTAGGTAAAAACCTAGTTACTTACCAAACAGACGAGAAAGGTCAGCCAGTTGCTAAAATCTTAGTAGAAAGCTGCACTGATATTGCAAATGAACTATACCTAGGTGCTGTTGTTGACCGTGGTTCACGTAAGATCGTGTTCATGGCATCAACTGAAGGTGGTGTAGAAATTGAACAAGTTGCAGAAGAAACGCCTGAACTAATTCATAAAGCTGAGATCGACCCACTTGTAGGTCCTCAAGCTTATCAAGGTCGTGAGCTAGCGTTCAAACTAGGTTTGAACCCAACTCAAGTTAAGCAGTTCACTAAGATCTTCATGGGTCTAGCGCAAATGTTTATCAACCACGACTTTGCACTACTAGAGATCAACCCGCTAGTAATCACAGACGCTGGTAACCTACACTGCCTAGACGGCAAAATCGGTGTTGACGGTAACGCATTATTCCGCCAGCCTAAGATCCGTGAATTCCACGATCCTTCACAAGAAGATGCACGTGAAGCTCACGCTGCAAGCTTCGAGTTAAACTACGTTGCTCTAGACGGTAACGTTGGTTGTATGGTTAACGGTGCAGGCCTTGCGATGGGTACTATGGACATCGTAAACCTACACGGCGGCAAGCCAGCTAACTTCCTAGACGTTGGTGGCGGCGCGACGAAAGAGCGTGTATCTGAAGCATTTAAGATCATCCTTTCTGATGACAATGTTAAAGCAGTATTAGTTAACATCTTCGGTGGTATCGTACGTTGTGACATGATCGCTGAAGGTATTATCGGTGCGGTTAAAGAAGTTGGCGTAAACGTACCAGTAGTTGTACGTCTTGAAGGTACTAACGCTGAAGCTGGTCGTGAAGTACTAGCTAACTCTGGCCTTGACATCATTGCAGCTGAGTCACTAACTGACGCTGCTGAGAAAGTAGTTGCTGCTGCGGAGGGCAAATAATGTCTGTACTAATTAACAAAGATACTAAAGTAATCTGTCAAGGTTTCACTGGTGGTCAGGGTACTTTCCACTCTGAGCAAGCTATCCAGTACGGTACGCAAATGGTTGGTGGTGTTTCTCCTGGTAAAGGCGGCACAACTCACCTAGGTCTACCTGTATTTAACACAGTACGTGAAGCGGTAGAGTCAACTGGTGCAACTGCATCTGTTATCTACGTACCAGCAGCATTTTGTAAAGACGCTATCCTTGAAGCGATCGACGCAGGTATCGAGCTAATCGTATGTATCACTGAAGGCATCCCTACACTAGACATGGTTGATGTTAAAGTGAAGCTAGAAGAAACTGGCGTTCGCATGATTGGTCCTAACTGCCCAGGTGTTATCACTCCAGGTGAAACTAAGATCGGTATCATGCCAGGTCACATCCACATGCCTGGTAAAGTAGGTATCGTGTCACGTTCTGGTACTTTGACTTATGAAGCAGTTAAGCAAACAACTGACGCTGGCTTCGGTCAATCTACTTGTGTTGGTATCGGTGGTGACCCAATCCCAGGCACTAACTTCATCGACGTACTAGAGATGTTCCAAAACGATCCGCAAACTGAAGCTATCGTCATGATCGGTGAGATCGGTGGTACAGCTGAAGAAGAAGCGGCTGAGTACATCAAGCACAACGTAACTAAGCCTGTAGTTTCTTACATCGCCGGTGTTACAGCACCTCCAGGTAAGCGTATGGGTCATGCTGGTGCAATTATCGCAGGTGGTAAAGGTACAGCTGACGAGAAATTCGCAGCACTTGAAGCAGCGGGTGTTAAAACCGTTCGCTCTCTTGCAGAAATCGGTTCTGCACTAAAAGAGAAAGCGGGTTGGTAAGTTAATACCACGTGTTAAAAAGGCTCCTTACGGAGCCTTTTTTGATCTAGTTATACCTATTGTATGAGTGAATTATGCCTTTTCATAAACTCGGTCAGTTTTGTGAAGCCACAAGAAATGAATTATTAACATTTATTAGGGAGAATCCAACGTTTGGTACAAAGCGCTGCGGCCGCAATGAAATATTGTTGCAGCAAGGACAAATGCAACATTATGGCTTCTTTATCCACTCTGGCAAGCTCGTCTCATCGGTAGTAAATGAAGTAGGGGAACTAAGACATAAGGAGTTCTATTTTGCTGGCGAACTTTGTATTTTATTTGCTGAGTGGATCCAAAAATCTCCTAGCTTCTATCAAATCTCTGCGCTGGATGATGCAAAGGTTGTACTCGTTCCGTTAGCCAAATTGGAACAAGATAATCTCCGCGCACTTAAATTAAAATTATTACAACAACAGTTGCTATTCAAAGAAGCAAAAGAAGCGTTTCTATTACTAAATACGCTTGAGCAAAGGTATTGTTTTTTGCGTGACGAACGTCCACATTGGGTTAATGGTTTGGCAAATTATGATCTTGCTAATTATTTGGGTGTAACGCCTCAAGGCTTATCACGGTTAAAGTCGCGAGTAAACAATGCACAAGTGCCCACAACTAAGCGCTAGCTCAAAGACTATATTCACGCTCTACCTTGGCAATACGAGTTGTATAGCTTTGATACCATTTCTTATTACCGCTTTTTTGTGCCTCAATATGCTCAGCATTGGCTTTCCATGCTCTGATTGACTCAAGGTCTCGCCAATAAGAAACCGTGATCCCAACCTCTTCACGCGCAGATTCTAATCCTAAAAAGCCAGGTTGAAGCTGTGCAAGCTCGACCATTCTCGACGCGGTTCGGGCGTAGCCCTCATCGTCTTCATTTTTTATATTGGTAAAAATTACTGCGTAATAGGGTGGTGGTGGGGTAGTTGCAATCATAAGTTGTAGCGCAGTAAATTGTAGATGCTATGTTTATACCAATTAAGCTGTGCTTAAATCAATCACGATAAATGATGAGTTACTCATCAGAGCAACTCAGCATTTATTTTTAATATCATTCAACCCCAAAAGGATTGTCTATGCTGTGCGCAGGCTCAGTAAACCAACGCGGACCATCGTCGGTCATATAGAAATGATCTTCCAAGCGAATGCCAAATTCATCAGGAATAACCAGCATAGGTTCGTTTGAAAAGCACATTCCAGCTGCAAGCGGTTCTGGGTTGTCTTTGACTAAATAAGGCCATTCGTGGATATCTAAGCCGATCCCATGCCCAGTGCGATGTGGGCAACCTGGTAGTTGATAATCAGGACCGAGCCCATTGTTGGCAATATACTCTCTCGCGGCCTTATCAACAGCGCCACAGGGCGCCCCAATTTTGGCTGCATTAAATGCTGCAATTTGCGCTTGCTTCTCGATTTGCCAAACGGACTTTTGCTTTTCACTGGGGTCGCCAAAAACATAAGTACGGGTGATATCGCTAAGATAGCCGTGTAACTTACAACCAGTGTCGACGAGAACCACATCGCCTTTTTTCAGCGTTTGTGGATTTTTTACACCATGTGGGAATGACGACGCCACACCAAATAGCACAATACAAAAATAATTGCCCGGCGCCCCCACTTTTTTGTGCGCTTCATTAATAAAGGCTTCAACTTCGGTTGTGGTGATCCCTTCATACAGCATAGATGCCGTTGCTTTATGTACGGCAAGTGTCATGTCCATTGCGCGTTGAATAAGGGCAATTTCATTGGCCGACTTATGCATTCTACAATGCGCGGTTACTGCCTTTGCATTAATAAGCGAAAGCCCAGGTGCCGCGAGTTTGATCCCATCAGCAACAAAAAACGCAGTGCTTTCGTCAATGGCGAGTGTGCCTGTTCTATCAATATTGAGTGTGTTAAGTACGTTTGCGACGAGCTCGTAAGGAGATTCTTCTTCTTGCCAAGCATGAATAGGGCCTTCAATCAGCCAATAATCCTTAATAGAGCCGATTTCAAAAAATGGGACGATAAACTGAACTTGTCCATTGGCGGGTAAAATAGCACCAACCAAACGTTCACTGGCGTACCATTGTAAACCAGTAAAGTACTTTAAATTTGTACCAGCATTTAAATAGAGCGCATCAATGTTGTTTTGTTGCATATATTGTTGAGCTTTCTCTATTCTTGCTAAATACTCGCTTTCGCCAATTGGCGCTATGCCTTTGGTCATATCTTCTAAGTTATCTAGCGCTTGCTGCGCGCTTTGGTATGCAATACCTTTCATTTTTGTGCTCCTTGTCTAATTAAATCGAGCAATACTAAAAGGAGTAAGATCGATGTCGTTGGGCTTGTTGTCAATAAGATCTGCGATACATTCACTGGAAATTGCGGCTTGGGTCAGTCCTAAGTGCTGATGACCCAGTGCAAAATAAACGTGGTGATGATTTGGCGCTTGTCCGATGACAGGTAAATAATCTGGGAGTGAGGGACGGCAGCCAACCCACAAGTTATCATTTTGTTGTGGCAGCGATGAGTTTAACAATATACTTGCATGATGCAATAATGCGTGAGCACGGCTGTAATTGGGCTTACTCTCCAGTGTGGCAAATTCTACTGTTCCGGCCAGTCGCAAACCTTGTGACATGGGCGTCATGATAAACCCTCGTTCACTTGATGCGACCGGTCTTGTAAGCGTATTATTCACTGCCAACATGTTGTGATAACCGCGCTCGGCAATCATGGGCAGTGAGTAACCTAAAGACGCACAGAGCGTTTTACTTGCAGCACCCGTTGCCACAACCACTTTGTTAAAGGTCATCTTGTGGTTATTCGAGTTGAGTGTGTAGCCATGCTCTGTGTGGGTAATATTGTCGATTGAGCCTTGCTTGAACGTACCGCCTAGCTGCATAAACTGCTCATATAACGTCAAACAAAGGGCGTAGGGGTCTGTGCTATGCGCGACTTTATCAAAATACAGTGCCGAGGTAATGGTACTTGATAGGCTCGGCTCCATTTCTCGGGCTTGATCGCCTGTTAGTAAGCTCACTGAGATGTCTTGTTCGGCGTATTTGTTATAGCTTTGACGCGCAGAGCTTTCGTCACCTTCAAATACCAGTAAACTGCCGTTACTAGATATAAGTGTATGATATTTGTCACCAAGTAAACGCTGATATGCGGGTAGTGCGCGTTCATTTAAACTTCTAAGTGCGATTGTACCTTTATGGAAGCAGCTACTTTTCATTTGCTTTAAGAATCGTACAAACCAAGGAATATTTTTGAGCAAAGAGGTGGTCTCAATTCGCAAAGGCCCCATCGGATTGACTAACATGCCAGGCACTTTTGTTAGTAAAGCTGCATCTGCCATGGGAAATACCTGTTCTGTGGCAAAATGCCCCGCGTTACCCTTAGAACATCCCTCTGCGGGCTGATTTTTATCGAGTAATGTAACAGCGTGGCCTCGTCGAGCCAATTGCAGTGCTGTGGTGATCCCAATAACCCCTGCACCTATCACTGCAATTTTATTATTATTTTCCACAATTTACCTCACCACCCTAAATTGTATTTCCACATAGCCATCAATCAGGCCTCATTTAAATACCAACAAGAAAAAATTTAACACTTATAAATCATAGTATTAAAGATGTTTAAGCCAATCATTTGAGTTAATGGCTAAAAAATCTCTCTTTTGAATATTGATTATTGTATACAATATACCTATGATGGCAAGCACAATAACTAAACAACTTAATGAAAGGCGAGAACCATGAACGTAAATTGGCAGGGTGTATATCCAGCAGTAACCACTCAATTCCATGATGATGAAAGTATCAACTTTGATACCACTAAAGCGATGATAGATAACCTGATTAACGAAGGGGTTCATGGCATCATAGTATTAGGCACCGTAGGTGAAAATTGCTCACTCACGGCTGACGAGAAACGCCAAGTTTTAAAAGCTGCAACAGAAGTTGTAGGTGATAGAGTGCCACTACTTAGTGGTGTGGCTGAGACCACAACAGCACTTGCTGTCGAGTTTGCCAAGGATGCAGAAGCGCTAGGCATTGATGGACTGATGGTATTGCCGGGGATGGTCTACCGCTCAACCGAGCGTGAAGCTATTCATCATTACCAACAGGTGGCGCGCAGCACCGCATTACCTATTATGATTTACAACAATCCAGTGACCTATGGTGTCGACGTGTCAATCGAAGGCATGAAAACCTTAGCTGAAGAGTCCAATATTGTTTCTGTAAAAGAAGCAACGGAAGATACCCGCCGTATTAGCGAGCTGTTTAGCGCATTTGGCGATCGTTACGTGGTATTTGGTGGTGTTGATGATATCGCACTGGAAAGCCTGATGCTTGGTGCGACGGGTTGGATCTCGGGATTGACCAATGTATTCCCACGCGAGTCAGTGGCTATTTATAAACTTGCTGAGCAAGGTCGCTACGAAGAAGCGCGTGCGCTGTGGCGTTGGTTTTTACCTTTGCTACGTTTAGATACGATTCCGACACTGGTGCAGTGCATCAAATATGCAGAGTATTTGGCTGGGCGCGGTAGTGAAGTGACTCGTTCTCCAAGATTGCCACTAACTCAAGAAGAAAAAGCCTATGTAAGTCGTTTGTACGATGAAGCGATGGCAAATCGAATTGACTTAAGCCAATATAACTTGGACTAAGCGTATGATTTTAGGCACCTACTATTGTATAGATGGCCATACTTGTGGCAATCCCGTGCGCTTGGTCACAAGCGGTCATCCAACGCTTTTGGGCGAGAGCATGAGTGAAAAGCGCCAACATTTTTTACGTGACTACGATTGGATAAGGCGCGCATTGATGTTTGAGCCCAGAGGCCATGACATGATGTCGGGTGCCTTTTTGTATCCACCGACCACTGCTGATGGGGATGTGGCAATCCTATTTATCGAAACCTCTGGGTGCTTGCCTATGTGTGGGCACGGCACTATCGGGACAGTCACTTTTGGCCTCGAAAGCGGCCTTATTACCCCAAAGGAACAGGGGGTACTCAAGCTTGACACCCCTGCGGGGCGCGTGAATGCCTATTATGAGATGAAAGCAGGTAAAGTGACTTGGGTAAGGCTCTACAATGTGCCGGCATTTTTGGCTTACCAAGCGGTGCCTGTCCACGTTGATGGGTTGGGGGAGCTTATCCTTGATATCGCCTATGGCGGTAACTTTTACATTATCGTTGAACCTCAAAGTTTATTTGCTGGTGTGGATCAAAGCTGCGCCGCTGAATTACTGGCGTGGAGCCCTAAAGTGCGCGCGGCAGTTAATGCGCAAATAAACCCTATTCATCCCGAAGACTCTACCGTGTGCGGCGCCTCCCATGTGTTGTGGACAGGCAAGCCACAGCACCCAGGTAGTCATGCGGCCAACGCGGTATTTTATGGCGATAAAGCACTTGATAGGTCACCTTGTGGCACAGGCACAAGTGCAAGAATGGCACAGTTGTATGCAAAGGGGCTGCTAAAAGAGGGTGATACATTTGTTCACGAGAGCATCATAGGCAGTCAATTTATCGGTAAGGTCGAAGGCACAACTGAGGTCGCGGGAAAAGCCGCAATTCTACCAAGTATTCAAGGTTGGGCACGTCAAACGGGGAGTAATTGTATCACTGTAGATGACGAAGATCCGTATGCACTTGGTTTTCAGGTGCTCTAGCCATTAAGACTGAAAGAAAACAGGAGCTAACAATGAATTTATCAGGAAAGAGCTACGTCAACGGTGCGTGGCAAGCCGCACAAACGGCAACAACGTTTTGCGCGTTTTGCCCGGCAACCAATGAACCGTTAACGCAAGCATTTTTTAACGCCAGTGAAGCACAAGTAGAAGAAGCCGTTAATGCAGCAGAGCAGGCTTTTAAGGCTTATCGTAAAACCTCGATGACTGCTAGAGCCGAATTTTTAGAGACCATAGCCCAAGAAATTCTCGCCTTAGGTGATGAGCTGATCACTACTACGATGGCAGAAACTAACCTACCAAGGCCACGACTCGAGGGCGAGCGTGGCCGCACGGTAAACCAATTAAACACATTTGCTGCAGCGCTGAGAGATAACCTAGCTGAGCTTTGCCTGACTAAGGAAGAGCAAGCAGACCCAAATCGCACGCCGGTGCCTAAGCCAAAAACACAGCTTAAGCATATTCCTATTGGTGTTGTTGCGGTGTTTGGCGCGTCAAACTTCCCGTATGCCTTCTCTACGCTCGGGGGCGATACCGCAGCTGCGTTAGCCGCCGGCTGTCCTGTGGTATATAAAGGTCACCCAGCACATCCGGCAACGTGTGAGCTAATGACTAGGGCCATCGCCACAGCAATAAGCAAGTGCGATATGCCAAGCGGGGTGTTTTCAATGCTGCAAGCGAAAGCATACGATGTCGCGCATTGGCTGGTGGAAGCTAAGCCTATCAAAGCGGTTGGGTTTACAGGCTCCTTTGGCGTTGCAAAAGCATTGCAAGAAACCATCGCGAAGCGCCATGAACCTATCCCGCTTTACGGTGAGCTTGGCAGCGTGAACCCGCAAATTGTCTTACCTGAAAAAGTACAGGCACAAGGCGCAGAGCTTGGTGCACAATTTGTCCAGTCTTTACTTATGGGTAATGGTCAATTTTGTACTAGCCCCGGCATTTGGTTGGTGCCAAGTAGTAGTTCGCAAACATTTATCGAGACAACTAAGCGACATATTAGTGAAGCGCCTTCAGATACCTTATTGACTCCGGGCATTTTAAAAGCTTATCAAAACAGCATCGCGGCGCTAAAAGCACACCCTCAAGTAACGTTGTTGAGCGCTGGTGAGCAAGCACAGCCGTTTCACGCAAGCGCTCACTTGTTCCTGACGGATAGCGAAAGCTTTGCAACCGATGCAAGGCTTAAAGAAGAAGTCTTTGGGCCAAGTGCTTTAGTGGTGAGCTATGACAACTTAGCACAGCTTGAAGACTTAATCGCAGACTTAGATGGACAACTCACCGCCAGTATTCATGGCACTGAGTCTGACCTACATCAAGCCGAATGCATCATAGAGGCGCTACAATACCGCGTAGGTCGATTGATTTACGGGCAAATGCCCACGGGCGTTGAAGTGTGCGCCACCATGAACCACGGTGGGCCGTTTCCGTCATCAACCGATGTACGTTCAACATCGGTAGGGTTAGAAGCGCTCAAACGATTCGTAAGACCAATTTGTATACAAAGTTAAGCAAACCAAGCCCATAGTACTGCTATGGGCTTATTTATTCAGACATAATTCGCACATCAAACTTATATACTCGACAAACATGCAATTTGAACTCAGATACGTTTATAATGAGTTCATAAAACAATAATTACTAAATACTATGGCGATTGTACATAAAACTCGAACTCAATTAGTTGCTGAAGCAATTCGTGAAAAAATCCTCACTGGCGAAATCAAAGCGGGCGAGCCGCTAAGGCAAGCCGCGCTGGCAGATGAGTTAAATGTAAGCCGTATTCCTGTTAGAGAAGCCCTTCTGCAACTAGAAGCTGAAGGCTTAGTTAACTTTGAAGCGCACAAAGGTGCGACAGTTACGCGTTTAAGTGCCGAACAAATCGATGAAATATTTGATCTACGCGCATTGTTAGAAGCCGAGCTATTACGTCACTCAATCGACAAGTTAACCGCACGCGACCTATTAGAAGCCGAAGCCATCTTAGCCGAGCTTGAAGAAGCAATGGCCGCTGGCGATACACAACTGGCAACGGGCAAACTCAACGCCGAATTTCACAGCAAACTCTACAGCAAAGCACAGCGCCCACAAACACGTGAGCTGGTGGATGTGTACAGTAAAAACTCCGAGCGCTACGTGCGCATGCATATCCTACTTGCGGGCGGCATTAAAACCGCACCAGAGGAACACCGCCAGCTATTAGAGCTATGCCGCGATAAAAATACCAAAGGGGCTTGTGACTTTTTGAAAAAACATATCATCGGCGCAAAAGATGATATCAAAGCATTGCTGCTAAAGCTTGAAAGCGAGCAGTAGGTAAATTTGGTTGTATAGGTCCTAGTGGATTTCTGAATAATAGTCATATCTATTCTCATGGCTATTGTTCAGGACGCTGTGATTACATGTATTACACAGACATAATCATATTTAATTTCCCTAACCTTGATCTGTATCATCCTCGCAAGACTAAAGTCTCATCAAAACTTGGTGGTTTTTTATCTATCTTTACTCTGTTCTAGCAAAACTGAGTAACCTATTATGACAACAATAACCTATCAACAGGCATATCAAACATTTTCCCAAGACCCTGAGGCATTTTGGCTTAAAGAAGCGGCACGGCTTGATTGGCATACGCCACCACAAATCGGACATAACCAAGACCAAGAGGGGCTGAGTCATTGGTTTAGTGATGGTTTGATGAATACCAGTTATTTGGCACTTGACCATCATGTACACCAAGGCCGAGGCGAGCAAACCGCGCTAATTTATGACTCGCCGGTGACGAATACCAAACGCAAAATTAGCTATGGCGAGTTGCTCTCTCAAGTGAGTCATTTTGCAGCTGGCTTAAATCAACTTGGTGTAAGTGCAGGGGATAGGGTGGTAATTTATATGCCCATGGTGCCAGAGGCGGTCGTTGCCATGCTTGCTTGTGCGCGCGTGGGTGCTATTCACTCCGTGGTGTTTGGCGGTTTTGCACCTCATGAGCTTGCGGTGAGAATAGATGATGCGAAACCAAAGCTAGTGATCAGTGCTTCTTGCGGAATTGAAATAGGCCGCACCATTGAATACAAACCTATGCTGGATGAAGCTTTGTCGTTGGCAAAGCATCAAGTGGAACATTGCATTGTGCTACAGCGTGAAGCATACCAAGCACAGATGTCTTCGCCAAGAGACCTAGATTGGACTGTGGTGGCAAATACGCCAGAGTCTTTTGATGCTGTGCCTTTACCAAGCACGCATCCGCTTTATATTTTGTATACCTCTGGCACCACAGGCACACCCAAAGGAGTAGTGCGAGAGCAGGGCGGTCACGCCGTGGCATTAAACTACAGTATGAAAACCGTTTACGGCATGGAGCCCGGAGAAGTGTTTTGGGCAGCATCCGACATTGGCTGGGTTGTGGGGCATTCTTATATTGTCTATGGCCCACTGATTTATGGTTGTACCAGCGTGTTATACGAAGGAAAACCGATTAAAACTCCAGACGCAGGGGCATTTTGGCGAGTGGTTGAAGAATATCAAGTGGCAGCACTTTTTAGTGCACCGACGGCATTTCGTGCCATTAAAAAAGAAGATCCGAGCGCAGCGCTTTTGGCTAATTACAACACCAGCAGTCTAAAAACGCTATTTTTAGCTGGTGAACGACTCGACCCTGCCACCTACGACTGGTTACAGTCCACTACAAAGCTACCGGTAATTGATCACTGGTGGCAAACGGAAACGGGCTGGGCAATTGCGTGTAACCCAGTTGGGATTGAATTGATGCCTTCAAAGGCGGGCAGTGCCACAGTTCCAACACCGGGCTATCAAGTCGAGATCCTCGATGTAGACGGCAGTCCATGCGAGGCCAATCAACAAGGTGTTGTTGCGGTTAAATTACCCCTTCCTCCCGGTTGTTTAACCACTATTTGGAATAACACGGCGCGCTTTAAAGGCAGTTACTTATCACAATACCCCGGCTATTACCTCTCTGGCGATGGCGGGTATTTTGATGAAGACGGCTACCTGTTTATTATGGGCCGCACTGATGATGTAATAAACGTAGCCGGGCATAGACTGTCAACTGGTGAAATGGAAGAAATCGTTGCTGGTCACAATGCAATTGCAGAATGCGCGGTATTCGCCGGTAAAGACGAGTTAAAAGGTCAAGTACCCATTGCAATGGTGGTATTGAAAGATGGCGTAAACACCACTGAATCGGCAATTGCCGAGGAGATAAGAAGCCTGATCCGCGAAAAAATCGGCGCGATTGCCTGTCTTAAAACTATTAGAGTCGTTGAGCGTTTACCCAAAACCCGTTCGGGTAAAATTCTCAGAAAGAACCTACGCCAGCTGGTAGACGGAGAAGACATTGTCGTGCCATCTACCATTGACGACCCGGCCATTATCGAAGAGTTAAAGCAATTGTGGGATGTGAGCCAGTACCAATAGTTTTTGCGTGTCAGCAGGTTACCCCTAACGCGAAACGCGCATCAGCATTAGTTAGGAGCGGGTTCACCCCGCGATCTTTTGAGTGCGGTTCCTTCTAAAATCTGATGTCGCAATAAATCACGACCTACGAGTTTTAGTAATGATTTACCAGTGTTGCTGAGCTGTTAGGGTAAACCTTGTGCTAAACGCGCATCAACATTAGGTAGGAGCGGGTTCACCCCGCGATCTTTTGGAGTGCGGTTACCTCAAAAATCTGATATCGCGATAAATCACGATCTACCAGTTTTAGTTACGTTTTGCTATTGTCCGAAAGCTGTCCGGTGTCCGTCCAGTCCCCTTGAATAAAGCCGTTAAATCTCATAAATTTCATATAAAACAACAATATAAATTCTGGCACGCTACTTGTACTTAGTTACTCATGATAATCTCGGACACTCACGTGTCCGCATGGAGGTAGCATGATTAAAGATACAAGTGCGCAAGACAAACAAATCGCAAAAAAGCGAACCATAAAAAAGCCTGTAATTGCGTTATTGGCCGTTGGCATCACATTAGGTGGATTAACCAGTGCTTGGTCAAGCATTAACACTATTCTATCAGCAGAGCAGACCGTATCGCGGGAGCAAGTACGTCTCGCCACAGTAGTGAGAGGTGATATCAGCGAAGATCTTCGTGTTGAAGGACGTACGCTCGCTGCGAATAATCCAGATTTATATGCCATCGCATCGGGCACAGTAACGCTAAACGTTAAACCTGGTGATGCCATCAAAGCGGGGCAAGCTTTGCTTAGGATAGATAGTCCTGAACTAACCAATCGTTTACTACAAGAAGAGGCTACGTTCGAACGTTTACAAACGGAAGTTGAGCGCCAACGGATCTCGATTAAACAGCAGCTACTCGATACCGAACAACGCATGGAAATGGCGAAAGTAGACTTAGAAGCGGCAGAGCGTGAAATGGCGCGCTCAAAACAAAGCATCAAAAAGCAAATTATCTCAAAATTAGAGCTTGAACAGTCAATGGTTGAACTTAAGCGCGCGCAGCTACAAGAGCGGCACGCCATCGAGTCGCTAAAGCTTGAGCAAGAGCGACTTGCGTTTGAGCTAAAAAGTAGCGAACTGAGCCTAACCAGACAGCAGCATATTTTAGAAGAAGTGCAGCGTCAGGTAGCTGCACTTAATATTATTTCGCCGTTATCAGGCATTGTTGGTACGGTGCATGTCCAACAAAAGCAGTTTGTACAGCGAGATGCCGCATTAATATCACTGGTTGACCTTTCTGAGCTTGAAGTTGAAGCACAAATACCAGAAATTTACGCCGACAACCTGGGGGTCGGCATGGCCGCTGAAGTATTTATCAATCAATACCAATATCATGCGAAGCTGGTCGCTATTTCCCCTGAAATCGAAGCTGGTCGCGTCAGTGCTCGGGTGCGCTTTGACGAGCAGCCAAGCGGCCTTCGCCAAAATCAAAAGGTATCTACAAGAATTATCCTATCGCAAAAGCAAGACGTGCTCAAAGTAAGGCGTGGTGCGTTTGTTGAAACCGGTGCCGGGCGTTTTACCTATGCGGTTGTCGGTGAGCAGGCTGATCAAACACCAATTCAGCTTGGTGTAAAAAGTATTTCTGAAGTTGAGATTATTGAGGGGCTGAGTGAAGGGCAAGAAATCGTGATTTCAAGTTTAGAACCGTTCAATAAAAAAGCGCGAGTGCTACTCGGGAAGTAGTGCCAGCTTTCGTTGCGAATAAGAATTAGAAGGAATAGACAATGTTAAAAATGAATGAAGTAAGCAAAATCTATCGCACAGATCTGATTGAGACCCATGCACTCAGTAATGTGAATTTGACCATTGAAGAAGGGGAATTTATTGCGGTCACAGGCCCGTCAGGATCGGGTAAAACGACCTTTTTGAACATTGCGGGTTTATTAGAGCGTTTTGAGCGCGGTGATTATTTTCTAGATGGTGAAAACGTTGCCAATCTTAACGATAAAAAGCTATCACAACTACGAAACGAAAAAATTGGTTTTATCTTCCAAGGCTTTAACCTTATCAGTGACTTATCTTTATATGACAACGTTGAAGTCCCCCTTATTTTTAGGGGAATAAAAGCCAGTGAGCGTAAAAAGCGCATTGAAGAAGCGCTCGAACTCGTTGGGCTTGCCAGCCGAATGAAGCATTATCCTGCACAGCTCAGTGGCGGGCAACAGCAACGTGTTGCTATTGCCAGAGCACTGGCGGGGAAACCGCGATTCCTGTTGGCAGATGAGCCAACGGGTAATTTAGACAGCTTAATGGCAAGGCAAGTGATGGACTTACTACAAGAAGTGAATCAGGCAGGTACTACATTGATTATGGTAACGCATGACAATGAACTGGCTCGAAGAGCTGGTCGCAACATTCAAATTCTTGATGGTGAGCTAACCGACATCACAAAGTCTCAACTAACCGAACTGGCAGTGTAGGAGCAGGCAATGAAAGAGCTAGTACTTTTAGCTTGGCAGGGGTTAAAGCAAAAGCCCAAACTGAGTGCACTAATGATAATTAACCTTGCAGTTGGGATCACTTTAATGTTGACCATGTCAGCCATAGTAAAACAAAGCAGTAGCGAAGTCATTGGTTATAAGGCAAACAGCTTATTTACGGCAGGCCTCAATTATTATGATGCGGTGGTAGATGTTGTCGACTTTAGACAATTTCCTCGCTGGACTTTTCAAGATGCCCAAGCACTTAAGCAAGCGGATTTATCGTACGAGCATCTATCGTTTAACTACACCACGGAGTTTATCGTTGGTCTTGCTGATAACTCAGTTAGGCCTATTAGTGTAGAGGCATCTGGTACAGATAGAGAGATGTTTAATGTACTAGATGCGCCGTTTATTTACGGTACTTCTTGGAACGAAAAAAGCCAGCAAGGTAGTGAAGCGGTGGCTGTGATCAGTAAAAACGTCAACGACAATCTATTTGGTGGGGCGAATTCTGTTGGACAGTTTATTCAAGTTCAAGGAGAACAAATACAAGTCGTGGGCGTGGTTAATTTAAGCAATTATAAACGTCGCTTCCAAGATTTGAGCTTTAGCAATAATTACAACCACGATGTTTTTATTCCGCTAAATTATGCTTATGCGCAAAACTTTCCGAGAACGGGGCAAGTAACGTGCAGAACTGACGAGTTATACACTGCAACTAACCCGAGAAGTGGCAGTATCGACATGTTGAAAAGTACTGAATGTGGTTATTTGACGGTTTGGTTCCAGTATCAAGAAGACAAGAAGACGGCGCATCTTGCAGAACTAAAAACCTGGTTAAATAACTATATCGTTAACCAACAAGAAGTTGGCCGGTTTCAACATACTAACCTTACTAGTTTTTATAGCATGGGCGAGCTGTATATTTTGATCCAACGCTTTATGGCGTGGGAAGCCATTTATCTGACTTTTTCGTATTTATTATTTGGCATTTGTTTAGTGAATACAGTGGGGATCCTACTGGCCAAATTCCAAGCCAATCGCAAGCTTATTTCTCTTTACCGAGCCCTCGGTGCAAATCGTAGAGTGATCATGAAAATTCATTTTCTAGAAATTCTCATGCTCACGGTTGCATCTGTGCTGTTTGGTTTTGTACTAGCATTTGCAGGACTCGAGTTGATGTTCCATCTGCGTATGTATCAGACGGATTATATGGCACTTGCTGAGCAAGTACGACAAATCTATCAGTTCGATGGTGAGCTGGCACTTTGGACGACTGTTGGGATTTTCTTAGCGGTGGGTCTATCTGGGTTATATCCGGTATACCGCAGTAGTCGCGTATCACCAGCTGCAGAGTTAAGGGGATAATCATGGCGATTAAACATATTTTAAAGCTGATATTAAAGCAAAAGAGCATTTCACTATTAATTATTCTACAAATCGCGATTACCGTGATGATTGTCAGCAACACGGCCTTTATCAGCTATGCAACGCTGCAAAACTGGTTAATTCCTTCAAAGCTGGAAGAGCAACAAATTCTCAATGTGACGACGCGTGTATTTGATACCTCAGTAAATGTCCAGTCACTTATCGAAAAGGATATTCAAGCGATTGAAAACGTACCGGGGGTTATTGGTGCATCTTATGCCGGTAGAGAACTGGTATTAAACAGCTTAGGCCCTGGGTGGACCATTTTTAAAGATACCCAACCAGAAACGGATTATAGCGTGTTCGGCTACTTTGGCTTAGATGAAAAGGGAGTTGATGTACTTGGGCTTGAGCTCGTTGAAGGGCGCAGGTTTTATGCCAGCGAATTTATTAAAGGCGATGAGACTACAAAAAATGCCGGCGTTATTATGATAAGTGACGACCTTGCCACGTCCTTATTTGGTGATAGCTCTGCTCTTGGAAAGTCGGTGTATATTTCAAGACAGCGTATTCCTCACCAAGTCGTTGGGGTATATAAAGGTAAAATGCTTGGTGAAAGTGCCACATATAGTCAACAACCCTACAATTCGGGAGTTGTACCTGAAGTCATCTGGGGTAACCGTCAGCGGGCCAATTATTTAGTGCGAGTAGAGGAAGGCGTATCTGAGCGCATTCTAGAAGAGGTCGAAACCGCGCTTTATCATTCTGAGGGCCGTATGGTAGAGAGAGTTGAATTTGTAGCGCGTGCTAAAAAGCGTTTGTGGGATGGCCGCAGCACCTTTGCACTCACCATGGCAGGTATAAGCGGCATCGCTTGTGTGGTCACCGCGCTCGGTATAGTCGCACTTGTCAGCTTTTCTGTTAGCCTTAGAAAGAAAGATCATGGTGTACTTCGTGCACTAGGCGCATCTAAAGGTAAAGTGATGTGGTCTTTAATTAAAGAAAATACAATTTTAGTCTGTATCGGTTTAGTGCTAGGCTTTGGTCTCTCGATTTTGCTTTACTATTTTTTGATGAATAATGTTCGAGTGCAAAGTGTGGTAGAGATACCGTTATTGGTTGGGGTCGCTATTTTTACTTGGCTTGTGAGTACATTGGCGGTGTACCTGCCTGCTAAGGAAGCCGCCAAAGTGTCGCCGGCGCAAGTAACTAAATCGAGTTAATAATAAAAACAATACAGCCCCGAAAGGGGCTAAATCTACAAATTAGGATCAAAAGCGTTCATGAGTGTATTGGTAATTGACGATAATCCGGATGTAATTCAAGCAATTAAAGTCCTCTTATTGCTCAATGATATTCAGTGTGAAGGCGTGACTTCTCCGCAGCAAGGCTTAGAGATGGTACGTAGTAAACAGTTCGACTTGGTCATTCAAGATATGAACTTTACCCGAGACACCACCAGCGGGGCAGAAGGTAAAGCCCTGTATAAAGCAATCAGAGATTTAGAGCCTGATTTACCTATCATTTTATTGACCGCTTGGACAAATCTTGAAATGGCGGTGGAGCTAATTAAAGATGGTGCGGCAGACTACTTAGCCAAACCTTGGAAAGACCATAAACTCGTCACCTCAGTGAAAAACTTGCTCGAAATGCGAGAACTACAAGAACAAGTTAGTAGCGCCGCTAATCAGCGCAATACCAGATTACAGAAGCTAAAAGCGCAATACGATCTGTGTGGTGTGGTGGTAGCCGATCCTGCTATGTTGAGCTTGCTTGAAATGGCAACTCAGGTTGCCCATTCTGATGCACCAATATTGATCACAGGACCAAACGGGGCAGGTAAAGAAAAAATTGCAGAAATCGTGCAAGTCAATAGCAGCTATAAACATAAACCCTTTATTAAGGTAAATGCAGGAGCTATCCCAGCTGACCTGATTGAGGCCGAATTATTTGGGGTTGAAAGTGGTGCGTATACAGGCGCACAAAAATCGAGGGGTGGGCGCTTTGAAGCGGCTGATGGCGGGACATTATTTTTGGACGAAATTGGTAACTTGTCTTTGGCAGGGCAACAAAAATTACTGAGGGTTTTACAAAGTGGTGAGTTTGAACGCGTTGGCAGCACGATAACAAAGAGGGTGAATGTTAGGGTGATCAGTGCCACCAACAGTAATTTACCAGAGGCCATTCGGGCAGGTACTTTTAGAGAAGACTTATATTATCGTATCAATATGATTGAGTTAAAGCTGCCGCCACTATCTGAGCGAAAAGAAGATATTGCCGTGTTAGTGGATCACTTTTTGCCTAGCAATAAGAGTTTGAGTAACGCAGCTATGAAGCAGTTAAAGCATCATACTTGGCCTGGAAACGTTAGAGAGCTTGAAAACACCATAGCCCGTGCAGTGTTGCTGAGCCCCGGGCAAGAAATTGAGTGTGAGCATTTAGCAATTCAAATACCACAACATGAAGAGCCGCTTGAATATACACAAGCAGATATCGAAGCTGCATTAGACAGCGCTGATGGCGTCGTCAGTAAAGCCGCAAGAAAGCTTGGATTAAGTCGGCAAGCACTATATCGGAGAATGGAGAAATTTGGCTTAAAATGACGATATCTCTTCAAGCAGCTGTGTCTGCATGCTTATTTGTATCATTATTGGTGTTTGCGGCTATTTTATGGCTGGCAGCTTCATTTGCAATACCACTTACTCTGGCAATTCCGGTGGGGCTCCTTGTTGCAACGGTATTTGGCATTGTCGGTATCAGTTATTTTTTTTCTCGCCAACGGCGGATCATAGATTGCTTAACGGACGGGATCCGCAGTTTTAAAGATCAAGACTTCTCAGTTCAAATTACCCACTTTGAAAGCATAGAAATGTCTGATTTAATTCTGGAATATAATTGTTTATCGACGACACTAAAAAAACAGCGCCACGCTACTAGCCAAAGGGAGTTACTACTCGATACCATTTTGCAGGTGTCGCCGGTGTCGATTATATTACTCAATCAGTTTGATCAGGTTGTATATGCCAACGACAAAGCTGGGAAATTACTCAATAACAAAAAATCCTTAAGTGGCCTTGTACTTCATCATGCCATCGCGAATGCAGATCCTAAGCTGCAAACAATTTTGCTACAAAAAGAATCCGGGTTTGTGACCTTTCAAGCCAATGATGAAAAGCAAAGCTATTACTTTTCAAGGCAGAGTATCACACTCAACCACCAGCCACATGTATTGCTAATGTGTCAAAACTTATCTAGCGAAATGAGCCGTCAAGAGGTGGGACTTTGGAAAAACGCCATTCGCCTGATAAGTCATGAGCTCAATAATTCATTAGCGCCCATTTCTTCGTTGACTAACTCCGCAAATACGATTGTTGAGCGTAGCGCTAAAGAACAAAATCATACCCTAGTCCAGTTGCTACCTGATATGCTGGCAACCATTAATCGCCGCACCGAAAACTTGAGTGAGTTTGTGGCTAAATATAGTGAATTTGCGAGATTACCGGCTCCTAATATTTCAGAGCAACCCTTGCAGCCCTTACTAGATACCGTTGGTAAGCTTTATGACTTTACTTCGCTGGCACCACTTCCTGTGGAGCGCGCTTTTTTTGATCCCATACAGGTAGAGCAGGTGATGATTAATTTGGTTAAAAACGCCCATGAGTCAGGATCTAAAATAGATGAAATAGGCGTGAAGCTGCTGGTTGATTATCAACGCCTGATAGTCGTGGTTGTTGATAGAGGTGTAGGAATGGAAGAAGAAAAGCTAGCAAACGCAGTACTGCCATTCTTTTCTACTAAACCAAGTGGCACAGGGATAGGGCTGAGTATTTGTAATGAAGTCGCCATTGCCCACGGTGGACAACTTAAGCTATTTAATCGCGAAAAGGGCGGACTAATGGTGCAGTTTGATCTACCCCTCGTTGCACCAAAAACATAGTATTGTCATTGTACTAACCCATATCGAGTAGGCGCAGATCCACCCAGCCTTTTTTGATTCCGCATTTCGGGTAGGAGCGGGTTCACCCCGCGATCTTTTTGGTTTTAATGCCGTACCTTAGGCGGCGGAAATCCTGTGTCGTGATAAATCACGACCTACAAATAACAAGCTTCACAAATTTATTTGGTTGACCTCTTTTTTTGCTAAGCCCATATCTGGTGGGAGCGGGTTCACCCCGCGATCTTTTTGGTTTTAATGCCGTACCTTAGGGGCGGAAATCCTGTGTCGTGATAAATCACGACCTACCAGTCAGCTGCGCTGCTAAAGCAAATATTGTCCTAAAAGCTCAATTTCTGGTAGGAGCGGGTTCACCCAGCGATCTTTTTGCCTCTAATGCTGCACTCTAAGCCGCGGAAATCTTTTTGTCGTGATAAATCACGACCCACAAACAATACTGGTTGAGCGCATATCTATCGACAGGCAAAGGCAGAACAGTGATACTTAAGCAAGTTGACCATACAGGGAAATGAACTTGAACACGAAAACTCAAACGACCAACCATTTTCTACTCTTCGCGGGTGTGTGTACAGCCATTGCGGCAGTGGCGCATGTAGGCTGTATTGTCTTCGGTGCACCTTGGTATCGATTTTTTGGTGCCGGCGAGGAAATGGCTACTATGGCCGAGCAAGGGCTTATTTATCCTCACCTTATCACTGCCGTTATCGCTACGATTTTACTACTCTGGTCATGCTATGCGTTTTCAGGAGCGAAACGGATCCGACAATTACCTTTGATGAAAATCGTCCTGTGTGTGATCAGTGCAATCTTTTTAATCAGGGGAATTGGCTTTGTTTTTATCATGTCAACCATCCCAGATAACAGCATGACGTTTTGGTGGGTGAGCTCCTCAATTTGTTTGGTAATAGGAGGGGCTTACGCGCTTGGAACCAAAAAGGCATGGTCACAAATCTAGCAGCTTTAAAAGCTAGCACTTCAGGTGCTAGCTTTTTGTTCAGATTAGGCAGTTAACCTTATTCATTCAGTGCTGTTCTAACACCGGCTTCAAGTTCTTCGTGAACAGATTTAAATAACCCAAGTTGGCGTTCTATGATATGTTCAGGTACACCCGCCATCGTGCGTGCTATGTTGCCGTACAAGCGCTGCTTTTGGGCATCATCAAATAGGCAATATAGAGCACGAGGCTGTGAAAAATCATCATTGTCTTTGCGGTGGTCGTATCTATCCGCCATTCCCTCAAGTTCAAGAGCAGGGCGTTTATACTCTGGATTCTCTTTTGGGCCTCCCATCGAGTTAGGCTCGTAATAAGCATCTTCGTTACCACCGGGTTCATTGTTAAAGAACCGCATTGCACCGTCTTTGTGGTAATGATGCACAGGGCATTTTGGGCGATTAACAGGTAATGCCTCATAATGCGTACCGAGTCGGTAGCGGTGAGCATCTGCATAGGAGAAAATGCGTGCTTGCAACATTTTATCCGGAGAAAATCCAATTCCAGATACCACGTTAGACGGACTAAATGCAGCTTGTTCTATCTCAGCAAAATAATTGTCTGGTACGCGATTTAATTCGAGTGTGCCAACATCGATGAGTGGAAAGTCGCCATGCGGCCAGACTTTGGTTAAATCAAACGGATTGTGTTGGAATTGTTTTGCTTGTGCTTCAGTCATCACCTGAATTTTCATATCCCATTTCGGATAATTTCCGCGCTCTATGGCCTCAAGCAAGTCCTCTTGAAAGCTCTCTCTGCTTTCGCCAATTACCGTTTTAGACTCTTCATCAGTATGATGCTGGTGGCCTTGTTGGGTTTTCATATGAAACTTTACCCAAACTCTTTGATCCTCTTCATTGATCAAACTAAAGGTATGTGAGCCATAACCGTTCATGTGCCTTACATCCGTTGGCAAGCCACGGTCAGACATTAAAATTAATACTTGATGCAGGCTTTCCGGTGACAGAGACCAAAAGTCCCATTGTGCGGTGTTGGAGCGTAGGTTCGTTTTAGGGTGGCGTTTTTGGGTGTGAATAAAATCTGGGAATTTATACGGATCACGAACAAAAAATACGGGGGTATTATTGCCAACTAGATCCCAGTTTCCTTCTTCAGTATAAAACTTTATCGAGAAACCTCTTACGTCACGCTCCGCATCGGCAGCCCCTTTTTCTCCGGCTACCGTTGAAAAGCGCATCAGAATGTCGGTTTGCTTACCAACCTCAGCAAATAGCTTTGCCTTGGTATATCGGCTTATATCGTTTGTTACTGTAAATGTTCCAAACGCACCCCATCCCTTAGCATGAACGGTACGTTCTGGAATACGCTCTCTATTTTGATGCGCCAGTTTTTCGATTAACTGGTAATCTTCAACCAATAAGGGGCCTCTAGGACCTGCTGTAAGGCTATTTTGATTATCGGCGATT
Organism: Pseudoalteromonas sp. A757; assembly: GCF_004103285.1. Classification (NCBI taxonomy): domain Bacteria; kingdom Pseudomonadati; phylum Pseudomonadota; class Gammaproteobacteria; order Alteromonadales; family Pseudoalteromonadaceae; genus Pseudoalteromonas; species Pseudoalteromonas sp. A757. Next base: position 230,481 of record NZ_QNQN01000073.1, on the reverse strand, counting down.
GGATTACCAGCTGTGGTGGTTAATGGACACTTGGTCATTGCTCGTTTCCTTCAAATAAAATTTAGAAACTAACAGCAAGAATTAAACCAAAGAAAAAATTCAATTTAAACAATTGGTTGAGTAATAGCTTAGTGGTGGGTGTGATTTTTACAGAGCAAAGTTTTCAAAAGCGTTGTAAGAGCTACGTAAGTGTGAGCTAGGATATTGCTCACCACTTACTCATCTTAGTTACTGAGATTCGGCAAATGCATCAAGTTCACTTTCCATTTGCTCTCGCATTTTGAACTTTTGTAGTTTGCCTGTGACCGTCATCGGATAATTTTCAACGAGCTTGATATGTTTTGGTACTTTGAAATAGGCGAGTTTATCTTTTAAAAAGATACGAATATCTTCCTCCGAAATATAATGATTGGGCTTAAGTTGAACCCAAGCACATACCTCTTCACCGTATTTGTCATCTTTAATCCCAAATACCGCAGCATCTTGAATATCATCATGATGATAAAGCACCTCTTCAATTTCTCTAGGATAAATATTCTCGCCACCGCGAATGATCATGTCTTTTATGCGGCCGACGATGCTAACGAAACCTTCGTCGTCCATTACCCCTAAATCGCCAGAATGTAGCCAGCCATCGTCATCAATGGTTGCTGCTGTTTTTTTAGGGTCTTGCCAATATCCTTTCATTACGCAATATCCACGGGCACATACTTCACCAGGCGTACCTATTGGGGCAATATGTCCGAGCTCATCAATAATTTTTACCTCGGTATGTGGCATAGCGCGACCAACTGTCTGTACGCGTTTCTCAACAGGCGAGTCTATTTCGGTAATATTGTTGATTGGGCTGCACTCGGTTTGCCCATAACCAATGAGTACATCGGTCATATGCATTTGGGTTTGAACTTGGCGCATGACCTTTTCTGGACAGGTCGAACCTGCCATCACTCCAGTGCGCAGCGAAGACAAATCAAACTGCGTAAAGTCTGGGTGTTCTAATTGTGCGATAAACATCGTCGGCACACCGTGAAGTCCGGTGCATTTTTCGCGTTCAACAACTTGCAAAGTGATAAGAGGATCAAAGCTATCGTTAGGGAATACAGCGCACGCTCCTTTACTGATACAAACGAGATTACCTAGCACCATGCCAAAACAATGATAAAGTGGTACGGGAATACAAAGCTTGTCTTGCTCCGTGAGCTTCATGGCATTGGCGACGAGTAATCCGTTATTGAGGATATTATTGTGGGTGAGGGTGGCGCCTTTTGGGTTACCAGTGGTACCTGAAGTAAATTGAATATTGATAGCGTCACTGGCTCTGAGGTTGGCAGCAATTGCAGTTGCCTCAAGATGGTGGGCATCGTTTGCTTTAGATAACAAGGTGCTGAAATTCATTAGACCGGGCTCACTATCCTCGTCAATCAGCACAATCTGCTTGAGCGATGGTAGACGCTTTGAACATAGTTCGCCAAACATGCTGTCATAGGACTCTGGAGCCAGCTCTCTTATCATGTCTACATAATGACTGTGTTTAAATGATTTCGCCATGATTAGCATTTTACATTCAACATTATTTAGCACGTATTCAAGCTCGCTCGGGCGGTAGGCGGGGTTAATGCACACCATGACCGCGCCAATTTTTGCGGTTGCGAATTGCACAAGACTCCATTCGAAATTGTTTGGTGACCAAATTCCAACTCTATCCCCTGGTTTTATTCCCACAGCTAAAAGGCTTGCGGCAAGTTGGTTGATTTTTTCGAGGTACTCACGATAATTTAAGCGAACTGATTGATGAGAAACAACTATGGCTTCTTTTTCAGGATAATTGTCGACAATGCGCTCTAAATATTGCCCTATAGTGAGTTGAGTTAATTGTTCTGCTTGGGGGCCTTTGAAGTAACTCTTTGTAAGTGTACTTGCATTTATTAATTGGCTCTCGGTTGTCATATCTTGTCCTTGCTGTTGATCTCTAGTTTTTATCATTATGCTTTATCAGTGATAACCTAATTGTCGACAAAATCAAGTGCGATTGGACGAAAAGCATGAAATTACGACTAATGGCTAGTGATAAAGTGTGTGATGGCAAGATAGTGGAAAGGCAGCAGTCGATTTATCTGAAATATAAAAAAACGCCTGAAAATTCAGGCGTTTTGTGGTTTAACTTAAGGGATGTTGTTAAGCTAATCCTTCATCTGTATCGACATGCTCATCTTTATGATGCTTCGCGATTTCATCTGAAAGTTCTTGCTTAGAACGCTTCTCTGACATCCGTCTTGCCATTAGCCAATAGAAGAATAGTGGCAAGAAGAATACTGCGAGGAAGGTAGCCGAGAGCATACCACCCATTACGCCAGTACCCACACTGTGTCTTGCTCCTGCGCCAGCTCCAGAGCTCATCACCAGTGGAACTACACCGAGTATGAAAGCAAGTGAAGTCATGATAATAGGTCTAAAACGCAGTCTTGCCGCTTCAAGAGCTGCGGTTGCCGGACTCCACCCTTCTTGATACTTCATGAGTGCGTACTCGACAATAAGAATGGCATTTTTACTGGCAAGGCCAAGTAGGGTAACCAAACCGATTTGGAAGTAAACGTCGTTGGTTAGCCCAGCGATCCAGATTGAGACCAATGCACCAAAAGTACCAAACGGCAGCGCTAACATAACTGAGAATGGCAATGACCAGCGCTCATAGAGTGCTGCAAGGATCAAAAATACCATGATCACAGCCATACCTAGAGCAATACCGGTTGTGCCAGAGTTTTGCTTTTCTTGGAATGCAGAACCCGTCCACTCGTACGTCATGTCTGGTGGTAGCACTTTGTTGGCGATACGCTCAAATTCTGCGATAGCTTGACCTGAGCTATAACCAGGTGCAGCTTCGCCCATTAGCTTCACAGCCGATAGGTTATTGTAACGATTCATGGTTTCTGGACCGCGACTATACTCAACATCCGTAAATGCCGAAATTGGTACCATTTCGCCGCGATTGTTTTTCACGTATATACGTCCAACATCTTCCGGTGTCATTCTAAACTCGGCTTCTGCTGACATAATCACCTGCCATGCACGACCAAACTTATTGAAGTCGTTGACGTAGTAGTTACCTAAATTGGCTGCAAGTGCGTTAAACGCAGAATTAATATTAACCCCCATGGCACGCGCTTGTTCACGATCCATATGCACCTTTAGCTGTGGTGCATCAGGACGCCATAGCGTTTGAATGCCAGTAAGGATAGGGCTCTTTTGCGCCTCTGCCATGATCATCTGCATACCTTGCTTCAATTTAGCGGGATCAGAGCCGCCTTTATTTTGCAAGAAGACTTCAAATCCGCCTGTTGTACCCAAGCCGAAAATTGGTGGTGGGTTAAACGCTAGCACTAGTGCTTCATTAATATGCGCAGTTTTCATAAATAACTCACCAACAAGTTCTTTCGCCGACACATCACGTTCATCCCAATGTGTCTGCGTCACGAACATAGTCGCAGCGCTATTTTTGAAGCCACCACCGATGAAATCCATCCCCGTAAACGCCACGACGTTTTCGTTAGCTGGGTTTGATTTTGCAGCAGCAATTACTTCATCTGCCACTTTAGCGGTGCGCTCTAGTGAAGAACCATCAGGCAAGAACACAGCAATCATGTAGTAACCTTGATCTTCATCAGGTACTAAAGAGCTTGGCGTTTTTTGCCATAAGAATACCGTAGCACCAATCATGGCTGCCATTAGTGTTAGGCCCACAAAACCACGGCGGACCATAAAGCTAACCGCGCCAACATAGCGTCCGGTTACACGATGGAACCAGTCATTGAACCACAAGAAAAACTTGGCATCTTGTTTGTGCTCGTGCTTAAGCAGCAATACACAAAGTGCTGGTGTCATCGTCAATGCAACCACACCGGATAAACTTACAGAGATGGAGATTGTGATCGCAAATTGGCGGAATAGTTCGCCTGTTAACCCGCCTAGGAAAGCGATAGGTACAAACACTGAACACAATACCAATACAATCGCGACTACGGGGCCGCTTACTTCCTGCATCGCTTTAACCGCTGCTTCTCTAGCCTGCAAGCCTTGCTCATGCATGATCCGTTCGACATTCTCAAGTACTACAATGGCGTCATCTACCACGATACCAATCGATAACACCATGCCGAACAGCGTAAGGGTGTTAATCGAGTAACCGAGCATATAGAGACCTGCAAATGTACCAAGTAACGAGACCGGAACTGCAAGCGTTGGAATTAGCGTTGCGCGCCAGTTTTGCAAGAACAGGTAAACCACTAAGAATACCAAGATCATTGCTTCACCAAGCGTTTTTAACACCTCTCGAATTGAGACTTCTACAAAGCGTGTGGTGTCGTAAGAGTTTACGTGAGCAAGACCAGTAGGGAACTGAGGTTTGATCTGTTCAATTTCAGCCTCTACTGCTTTAGCTACGTCAAGCGCATTCGCGCCCGGTTGCAAGAATACACCGAGTAATACCGCTTCCTTACCGTTAATAGTACCTTGGAAGTTATAGTCTTTTGAGCCAAGCTCTACGCGAGCAACATCCTTAAGGCGCAGTGTTGAGCCATCAGGGTTTGCACGAACGATGATATTTTCGAACTCTTCAGCCGTCGATAAACGTCCTTTTGCAGTAACACTGTAAACTAGCGATTGCGCGTCTTGAGAAGTTGGAGTGGCACCAATACTACCCGCCGCATATTGAGAGTTTTGCTCTCTAATTGCGCCTGAAATTTCATCTGCTGTGACTTGCAGTTGACTCATAATATCCGGACGTAGCCAAATACGCATGGCGTAGTCTTTGGCACCAAAGATTTGCACGTTAGTCGTCCCTGGAATACGCTTGACGCGGTCAAGAATATTCATGGTGACATAGTTAGATGTCCAGAGACTATCTCGAGTTCCATCTGGGGAATAAAACGCATGCACTTGCAAGAAGTTAGAAGAGGTCTTTTGAACCACCACGCCTTGGCGTCTTGTTTCTTCAGGGAGACGAGCTTCTACTTGCTTCACACGGTTATTAACATCGACAGCGGCCTGATCAACATCTGTTCCTATCTCAAAAGTTACTGCAATAGTTGTTACGCCTGAGTTAGTACTGGTTGATGTCATATACATCATACCTTCAACACCGGTAATCGCGTTCTCGATGGGGGTTGCAACAGTTTGTTCCAATACATCTGCTGATGCTCCTGGGTATACCGCACGTACTTCAACTTGAGGTGGTGCGATTTCGGGATACTGTGCAACTGGTAAACTGCGCATTGCAGCAAGACCTGCGAGCACTATCACGATAGAAATAACAAAGGCGAAAATAGGCCTGTTAATGAAGTATTTGGAGAACATCAGATTATTCCCCTTGCTCGCTCACAGACACCGGCATGCCAGGAAAAAAGATCCTCGCCATACCTTCAACAATAACGGGTTGTCCTTCTTTTAGGCCTTCGCGAATAACCCACATATTTTCACCATTAAGCTTGACCCATTCACCAACTTTGACAGGTGCGGGCAGAGCGACTGTTGTGCCTTGTTCATTTTTAGTGGCAATATACACAAATTTACCCGTGCCATTATCTAGTACCGCTCTTTGCGGCAGAACAATAGCGTTATTGCGTACTGCACCTGAGAGCTTAACTCGCACAAATTGGCCAGGCCTTAGTTCGCCGTTTTCATTAGGGATACGAGCTTGTAACTCACTGGTACCCGTAAAGCGGTTTACGCGAACGTCGCTAAAGTTTACTTTACCCGCTTGTCCGTAAAGCGAACCATCTTGCAGAATAATTGTGGTATCAAACTCATTATGTTCTGGCAGGGCTAAGGAGCCGTTTTCCACATCTTGGCGCATTGTCAATTGCTCACGCTCGGAAAAGCCAAATCGAGCGCGAATCGTGCTGATATCGGTAAGTTCGGTTAAAAGTACACTTGGACCAGAAACGTAGCTACCTTCTGACATCAGTTCGCGACCGACAATCCCAGATACTGGCGCTTCAACTTTGGCATATTCAAGATCCAGCTTAGCTTCACTCAACGCGACTTTTGCAGATTCTAAATTCGCAACTGCAATATCGTAAGCAGACACTGAATTGTCAAAGTCGCGCTTTGACACTGAACGTTCGTTCTTTAAACGCTCAAGTCTCTCACTTTCTCGCTTAGTTTGGTCAACGTTTGCTTTCGCTGCCTGAAGTGCTGCTTGCGCTTTATCTACAGCTAATTCAAATGGTTTAAGCTCAATGGTAAATAGCGAATGACCAGCTTTTACAAACTGACCTTCCTCAAAGTTGCGAGATTCGATGATCCCAGAAACCCGAGAACGAATTTCTACTTCTTTATCACCCGCGAGAGTGGCTGGAAGTTCGATATCGAAAGGCACTGATTGAGTAGTAACTTGTTGTACACTCACTTGCGCAGGTGGCATTGCTTGCCCTCCTTGCTGTGGTGCTTCTGAACACGCAGACAAAGTGCCTAACGTGAGCATTAAAAAAGATAGGTGTTTAACACGACTGCGTATTGATGCTGGATACATGAACACTCCAATTCCTATATTATCATTTTATGCTGCCCCGACTTTGACGGGGAACTACCTTGCAATTTGCCTTTTATAACGCACACTCAACTGGATGCAATCAGTCAAGTGAGTTCATTTCATACCTTAACCACACCAAAGTAAAGGCTATTTGTTCGACAATTAAACAAGTAAACGGTAGTGTATACTTAAAGAAATAAAAGGTAAACGGTTGCGTGTACTTTTCTTCGGTTTAGGTATACGATCATGTGTACTTTTTATTAACGACTTTATTGATTAAAATAAAGGGAATGTTGATTTATTACGAAGAAGGCTTATCTAGAGATAGAGAAGTAGTTCTTGGTATGCAACTGACCATGTGAGTAGCAGCTATCGATGGCTCGCTTTTCCCACTATTAATTAAAGACAGAATAAGTAGATGACGCAACTTTCACCAAAACAGCAGTCAATTTTATGTGCGGCGATAGAAGAATTCGCTCAAAAAGGCCTGCAGGCTACGACGATGGAGTCGATCAGTCAATCTGCAGAAGTTTCTAAGCGAACGCTGTACAAACATTACTCAACCAAAGACGAGCTATTTGATGCCGTCGTCGAGTTGTTGATTGAGCGGATAAAACCCATCACTGCGATACAGTTTATTCCAAACTATGACTTTGCAGTTCAGCTGCAACACCTTGCGAAAAGTGCAATGACTTTACTGAACGATGAGGATTATATGCGTTTATCGCGCATTGTGATGATTGAGTCGATGCGCAGCTTTGAGCAAGCACAAAACCTTAATGAGAAGTTTAGTAACTGCGAAGCTGCAATGAACCAGTGGTTTGAAGATGCGGCGAGGTCAGGCTGTTTGGGAAGTTTCAAAGGGGACTTTGCTGCTGCTTATTTCTGGGGAGCACTGAAGAAGCTAGGCTATTGGGAGCGTGCAATAAAATGGCAAGCTCCGCTTCCAGAAGCAGAGCTTGACATATTGGTTGAAAAAGCGGTCGCGCTATTTTGTAACGGTGTTACTCAACCCCAATAAACCCACCGGTTTGATGAGACCACAGTTTGGCGTATATACCATCTAAGGCTAGCAAGGATTGATGGCTTCCTTCTTCTACGATCCGACCTTCATCCATTACGATTAGCCTGTCCATTTGCGCAATTGTAGATAATCTATGGGCAATCGCAATAACGGTTTTATCTTCCATTAATGCATCTAAGCTCTCTTGGATAGCTTGTTCGACCTCTGAATCTAGAGCTGATGTAGCTTCGTCTAAAATTAAAATTGGCGCATTTTTTAATAATACACGGGCTATGGCGATACGTTGTCGTTGGCCACCTGATAATTTCACACCGCGCTCACCCACTTGAGCGTCAAACCCAGTATTACCGTGGCTGTCTTCCAAGTCTTGGATAAAATCATAAGCCTGCGCTTCTTTTGTTGCGGCAATTAGCTCGTCTTCTGATGCATCAGGGCGACCATAAAGAATATTATCACGCACGCTGCGATGGAGCAAAGAAGTATCTTGCGTCACCATGGCGATATGACGTCGTAAGCTTTCCTGTTTTACTTTAGCAATATTTTGACCATCAATTTCGATGCTGCCGTCGTCGGTATCGTAGAATCTCAGTAATAAGTTCACTAAGGTCGACTTGCCCGCACCTGAGCGGCCAACTACGCCAATTTTCTCACCGGGTTTGATATGCAGGTTAAGGTTGTCGATGACATTATGTTGTTTCGCCGCATCTTTACGCTTATAAGCAAAGGTCGTGTTACAAAAGTCGATTTTTCCGGCTTTAAAATCTAACTGCGGCGCTGTTTGTTGATCAACAATATCAAGCGGTCTTGAGAGCGTATTCATGCCGTCTGCAACTGTACCAATATTTTCGAATAGGCCGCTAATTTCCCACATTATCCACTGTGCCATACCATTTAAGCGTAAGGCTAATCCCACAGTAATTGCGATTGCACCAGCGGTTATCGCATTAAAAGACCATAAGTAGATTGAAAGTGCTGCGACGGAAAATACCAAAAGATAATTTAGGGCTTGAATGCTAACGTTTAAGCTAGTTGCTAGGCGCATTTGTTTATATACAGGTTGAATAAACACATCCATGCTGTCTTTGGCATATTCTTCTTCTCGTTTAGTGTAAGAGAAAAGCTTTACAGTTGAAATATTGGTGTAACTATCAACGATCCTTCCTGTCATTTCTGAGCGTGCGTCAGCCTGCTCACTAGAAACACGTTTTAGTTTAGGAACGAAATAGAATTGAAAACAGATATAGCAGCCAAGCCAGACAACCAGCGGGATCATCAAACGTATATCACTGCTTGCGACAAGCGCGAGCATTGCGGTGAAGTACACTAAAATATAAACCAGCACATCGAGTAACTTCATGACTGATTCTCGCACGGCTAGGGCGGTTTGCATCACTTTAGTTGCAATTCGTCCAGCAAACTCGTCTTGATAGAATGTCATAGACTGCTTTAGCAAGTAGCGGTGTGCCTGCCAACGAATAGCCATTGGGTAATTACCCAATAAACTCTGATGTAAAATGGCGCTGTGAAAAAAGACTAATAGTGGCAGCGCCACTAACGTGATCACAGACATTCTAATTAGCTCGGCTTGTTTGGCTTCAAATAGAGTTTGCGGTGTGTAAGTGGAGAGCCAGTCAACTAAATCACCCATAAAGCCAAATAATGTTACTTCCAAAATTGCGAGGATTGCAGCACTTAGCGACATAAATAATAAGGGTAATTCCATTCCCTTAGTATAGAAGCGACAGAAAGCCAACAAACCTTGTGGTGGCTGACCAACTTCTTGCTCGGGAAACGGTTTGGTAAAGCGTTCAAATACTCGATACATGGATGATCCCTAAATTTGTTCAGCAGCTAGTCTACCTTGATAGTATGAAATTCGCGAGTCACAGATTGGTGCTTAAATTGCACGAGTAATTATAATTGTTTTTTATTGAGTCGCTTTTGGGCGATTAGCTCACCTGTAATTGCATTGTAGCTAGTGAGCGTTAACGGGGCTGAGTAATGTTTTAAATGGACTTGCTCAAGCGGTTTTTCTATCGTTATTTTATCAATAGGAACGAGCTTATTAGATTCCTTAGTAAAAAAAGCCAGCTCTAGATAGCAAGGAAAAGTTTGTTTACAGATACTCAGTGGCTGTTTTTTCAGCCTAAAAGTAGATGATATCCAGCTTGGGCGGTTCTCGACATGAATGGTTTTTGGCCAAGTAACGGATAAATCAAAGCGTTCAGGATCAGAAGAGTAGTGTTGTGAAGTACTAGTTACTCGTTCAAGCAATAATGGTCCATCGCCAGTTTCAGAATGAACTTCAGATAGTCTAACTTGGTCTATCGTCAGTGGGTTGACCTGCAACTGCTGTTTTAACTCACTCGCTAATTGTTTTTGCTCGTCCAATTGTGAGAAACCAAGGTGGATCAGTAGCTTTGCATCGGGATTGCTATTAAATACTTTTTCCTGTAATTCTAACGCGGCAACTTTAGCTCTATTGTCTTGCGATTCTCTATCATAGCTAATAATTTCATAGCCAATTGTTTTTGCCTCAAATATTAAGCTGGCGAATGTCGCTTCCATCGTGTAGATACCATGGTCGTATGTGGTAAAGCCATGTTTATTTACCTGCTGCTCAACATCAGTTTGGGAGGACAATGCCTCTAACGCGAGGTAGCGATAACCTTGATCGTATAAAGGTTGAAGCAGGGCGATTGTTAACGCACGATGCTTGGCATTATGGTACGCTTCATTCACCATAGTGATACGAGTTTTCATCGATTTTTGCTTGATGACTTCCAGAGCAGGAACCAAGCGATAGTCATTTAATAACATGTCAGGGCTAATCACACCTGAAATGAGCTTTTCCGCTTCAAAATAGTTACCAACTATAGAATGGTAAGTCGCTGCATATTGAATACTGGCTGAGCTACTGTCTAAACTCCCACGGATAGGTAACTGAGCCTCAAGAGACTGTGTATTTTCGTACACACGTTTGTCTGTGTTGACGGCAAATATTAATGATGCTGGATTGCTATCTGAATTGGCAATTAGTTTTGTACTTAACAGGGAACATGCCAAAAAAATGGCTACCGTTGAACACTTTATACGTAACACCTGAATCCACTCCTTGCGGTTTATTACGGTTATATTAATAGCATAAAAGCGCGCAGGGCTGAATCAAATCAAAGCAAAATTTTTACAACAATTTTATATTTGAATTATTTACATAGTGGAGAGAAGTTGAAGCTAATAAAAAGGCCAGTAGCTAAGTAGCTGCTGGCCCTTGATATGATTATTCTTCTTTGCCGTATGTTTTACGAAGAATATAAACATAGGCATTAATGAAAGCTTGCTCTTGAAACTTTTTCAACCCAGTGTCTTCAAAGTCAACAGGAATTGGGTTTCTTTTTAATTGCTCTTTAACTTCAGTACCAGATAGTAACTGCACGTCCACGCCTGAAATTAACTGGATTGCTGCTTCCATTTTAAAACCTGCCGCACTACCTGCGAACTTACCTTTATGTGGGCGCTGACGAATGGCGATAGAATCTACGCCGTAATCTTCTACTAGTTTTGCAAAGTCGAATTGGAACTTGCGCATTTCATCAAGTTCTGTCCCTTGGTTACTTAACGTAAAGCGGCGCTGACGAATGTCTCTGATATCAAAAACGTCATCTTCTTTCGTTAGCATACAAAGCAGAGCTTCGCTGCCTGAAATTTCAACCCCAAGTGTTCTCATTTTCGTGTCCAGATTATGCAAAAATTGAATTATCTCACAGTGTTATTTCTATTGCTATCGCTGCATGGTCAGAATAGCAAATATCTTCGTCCATACGCTTTGGATCAAGGTGAGCATCGTAACTGTAGTAATGTAACGACTTCACCCTAGGCGCTTCTCGGTTGGGATTGAATTCTTTTGAACAAAGAATGTAATCAAGTACATTACCCTCACCTTGATAGTAATGACTGGCGGGCTTTTCTTTGTGGTTGTTGTCGGCATAAAGAAAACTGTCGAACAACCCGACACTGTCAAAGCCATTACTGGCAAGTACGGGTGGAAAGGCTTGCGTCATAAAAGATAGTGCCGGGCTGTCTAACGCATCATTGAAGTCGCCCATCACCAATGTTGCAGCCTGTTTCTCTCTTTGTGTCTTTAATGCATCGTAATAAATGATGGAAGCTTCGAGTGAACGTGAGATCTGCGACTGCATCGTACCTACGGTTTCGTGGAGCAATGTAAGTAGCGGATCGTCTTGATTGGAATCTCCTAGCATGTGGGCCATTGAATGCACGCGTTGAGACTTAAAGTGGACGGCATAACACGCCAGTAACCCAAAGCCTGGAATATCGAACTTACATTTTATCGGGGTACGATTGAATTTAAATTGATGTTGATTATTAAGGTATTCGAGTAATTCGGGGCAGGGCTCTAACGGTGCAAAAGATTTAAATGGTAGCTTCGATGCGATAGCGACTACTGGTTTAAACAGTACTGATGGATATACGTGATCAGGACTTGGCGCATCGACAGTGGCAAAGTGAACAAGGCCCAAGTCTTCGCACAGCATCTGTAAGCTATCAGGAGAGAAGACCTCTTGAAACACAATGACGTCGGGGTTTATATGCTGAATGAGTCCCGTGATGAACTGAGTTTTGGTTTGCCACTGTGTTTCATTATAGTGCTCATGAAGCTGATAAAAGGAATAAGGTGGTGCTGCAAAATTTAGTAGATTAAAGGTTGCAAACCGATAACGCTTTTTGGCCACGAATAATCCCAAAATAGTTTTTGTAAATTAATAGATTAATTTTAGCTCTAGGCTTGCACTTAGCCAAGTAACACGCGAGAATAGTGGCTCTTATTCGGAAGTCCTCGGATGAGCCGCGATAATTCGCGCAAGACAATGCTTATTCGTAAAAGCGTTGATAGGCACACTTTAAAATTAATTAAATACATGTGATGCATTGTAGGTGTCACCACTGTAAATAGGATTTATCATGCCAGTTATTACTCTCCCTGACGGCAGTCAGCGTATTTTTGAAAACCCTGTCACTACTTTAGAAGTCGCTCAAGACATCGGTCCTGGCCTTGCGAAAGCAACGATTGCTGGCCGTGTAAATGGCGTTCGTGTTGACGCTTGTGACCTCATCGAAAATGATTCAGCACTTGAAATCATCACTGCAAAAGACGACGACGGTCTTGAGATTATTCGTCACTCGTGTGCGCACTTGATTGGTCACGCTGTAAAACAATTGTTCCCAGAAGCTAAAATGGCGATTGGTCCTACCATCGACAACGGTTTTTATTACGATGTTGACCTAGAGCATTCGCTTACTCAAGAAGACCTTGAAGCGATTGAAAAGCGTATGTTGGAGTTGGCAAAGACCGACTACGATGTAGTAAAGAAAAAGGTGAGCTGGCAAGAAGCGCGCGATGCATTTGAAGCACGCGGTGAAACCTATAAGATGGAAATCTTGGACGAGAATATCGCGAAAGATGATCGCCCAGGTTTATATCACCACCAAGAATATGTTGATATGTGTCGTGGTCCGCACGTACCAAATATGAAGTTCTGTCACCACTTTAAGATTATGAAAGTGGCAGGTGCATACTGGCGCGGTAACTCAGAAAATAAGATGTTACAGCGTATCTACGGTACAGCTTGGGCTGACAAGAAGCAGCTAAAGGCTTACCTTAAGCGTTTAGAAGAAGCTGAAAAGCGCGATCACCGCAAAATTGGTAAAGCACTCGATCTGTGGCACTGGCAAGAAGAAGCACCAGGCATGGTATTCTGGCATAATGATGGCTGGAGCATTTATCGCGAGCTTGAAGATTTTGTTCGTGAAAAACTACGCGAATATCAGTACGAAGAAGTAAAAGGTCCGTTGATGATGGACCGTGGCTTGTGGGAAAAATCAGGTCACTGGGATAAGTATTCAGATGCCATGTTCACGACTGAGTCAGAGAAACGTGAGTATGCTATTAAACCAATGAACTGCCCGGGTCACGTGCAGATCTTTAACCAAGGTCTAAAGTCATACCGTGATTTGCCATTACGTATGGCTGAGTTTGGTTGTTGTCACCGGAATGAGCCATCAGGCGCATTACATGGCTTGATGCGCGTTCGTGGCTTTACTCAAGATGATGCGCATATCTTCTGTACAGAAGAGCAAATCATGGATGAAGTATCTGCCTGTATCAAAATGGTATACGACACATACTCGACATTTGGCTTTGAAAAGATTGTTGTAAAGCTTTCTACTCGTCCAGAAAAGCGCATTGGTGAAGACGAAATGTGGGACAAAGCGGAAGAAGCATTGGCCGAAGCGTTGAAAGTCAACAACATTGAGTTTGAATATCTGCCGGGTGAAGGGGCGTTTTATGGTCCTAAAATTGAATTTACGCTATACGATTGTTTAGAACGTGCGTGGCAATGTGGTACAGTGCAGTTAGACTTCGCATTACCTGGTCGTTTAGGTGCAACTTATGTTGCGGAAAATAACGAGCGTAAAACGCCGGTTATGATCCACCGTGCTATTCTGGGTTCACTAGAGCGCTTTATTGGTATCCTAACGGAAGAATATGCTGGTCAATTCCCAACTTGGCTTGCGCCGAAACAAGTTGTGATCATGAATATCACGGATAAACAAGCGGATTATGTCCACGAAGTTGTACAAAAGTTGAATAAACTTGGAATAAGAGCTTGTGCCGACTTGAGAAATGAGAAGATTGGTTTTAAAATCCGCGAGCATACTTTAAAACGTATACCTTATTTGCTAGTGGTGGGTGATAAAGAAGTCGAGCAACAAGAAGTTGCAGTAAGAACCCGTACTGGTGAAGATTTAGGTAAATTCTCGATTGATGATTTCATCGCGAAAGTTAGCGAAGAGATTAAAAATCGACTATAAATATAAACTTGCGTGTACTTCACTTTTTCTGGTGCACGCAATTACTTTTGAATTTTTTGGAGGAACGTACCATTAGAGGCGGCAAAAAAGGGCAAAATAACGCTCAGAAAAATCGTATTAACGAAGAGATTACAGCGAAAGAGGTTCGCTTAATTGACGCTGAAGGCGAGCAAGCTGGCATTGTCTCAACAAGAGACGCACAAAACATGGCGGATGAAGCAGGTCTAGATCTAGTTGAGATCAGTCCAAATGCTGAACCACCAGTTTGTAAAGTGATGGACTACGGTAAGTTCCTTTTTGAAAAAGCAAAAATCCAAAAAGAACAAAAGAAAAAGCAAAAGCAAATTCAGGTTAAGGAAGTTAAATTCCGTCCTGGTACTGATATTGGTGATTACCAAGTCAAGCTACGTAGCCTTCGCAAGTTTCTTGAGGGTGGCGATAAAGCTAAAGTCACAATTCGCTTCCGCGGTCGTGAGATGGCGCACCAAGAGATTGGTATTGATCTACTAGAACGTATCAAGACTGAATTGGAAGATATCGCATCAGTTGAGTCTTTCCCGAAAAAAGTAGAAGGTCGTCAGATGATAATGATGATGGCACCTATTGCTAAAAAGTCTTAATCTCGGCATAATACGCATCGAATTTAACGCAGGTCTCAAGTGCTAACGCCACCTGCGTTATCCGGTCTTAAAGTAAGGTATTGATCCTTCACCGGTTTTAGGTAGTAAGCTAGGCCTACAAGTGAGTTTATCTCCGCCTACTTACATTGTGTTAAAGCAATATCATTCGGAGTTATTGCAAATGGCTTATAAGCTAAAATCACACAGAGGTGCTGCTAAGCGCTTCAAAAAGACTGCTTCTGGCGGTTACAAGCGTAAACAGTCGCATCTTCGTCACATTCTGACTAAGAAATCTTCAAAGCGTAAATTACACCTTCGTGCTAAGTCTATGGTTCATAAGAATGACCTAGGCCTAATCGATCGTATGTTACCATTCGCTTAATAGAGGATATCAGAAATGGCAAGAGTTAAACGCGGCGTAGTTGCACGTGCACGTCACAAAAAAGTATTAAAGCAAGCTAAAGGTTACTATGGAGCGCGTTCACGCGTTTACCGCGTAGCTTTCCAAGCGGTAACTAAAGCTGGTCAATATGCTTACCGTGACCGTCGTGCTAAGAAACGTACTTTCCGTCAACTATGGATTGCTCGTATCAACGCAGCTGCACGTCAAAATGGTCTTTCTTACAGCCGTTTCATCAATGGCCTTAAAAAGTCATCGATTGAAATCGATCGTAAGATCCTAGCTGATATCGCAGTATACGACCAAGTAGCTTTCGCAGCACTAGTTGCTAAAGCAAAAGATGGTCTAGCTGCTTAATAAGCGGAACTAGAATTAGTCTTAGGACTAAAGCTGGTATTGAAAAGGAGCCTTTGGCTCCTTTTTTAGTTTTGTATTCGTTATAAATTCTAACGTTAGCGGTTTTTTATTAAGATTTTATCCAGCATCTTACTACTCAATATTCGTTTTAAGTATCCCATCAAATAGGTCGGAAACGTAACGTAATATCTCGGCTTTGCAATCTTCGCACTCAGTGCGTGTTGCAGCGCTTTATAAACAGCTTCTGGTCCTAAGGTAAATTTTTGCGGTGCTTCTTCTGAGCCTAAGCGGTTAAGCTGCGCTTGATATGCTTTGTGATGTACACTATTTTCGTGATCGATATTCGTTAAAAAGGCCAGTTTCGCGTTTTCTCTAAACTTAGATACGATTGGACCTGGCTCGATTAGACTAACTTGAATATTGCTACCGGAAAGCTCCATGCGCAGGGTATCGGTAAGTCCTTCAAGTGCAAACTTACTCGCGTTATAGGCGCCACGATATGGTAGGGCGACCAATCCTAACACGGATGAGTTATGAATAATGCGGCCAGCGCCTTGCTTACGCATTTGCTCAACTGCAAGACAGGTGAGCGTATGCCAGCCGAAAAAGTTAACTTCAAATTGTTGCCGTAACACGTCTGTAGGCAAGTCTTCTACCGCGCCTGGTTGCCCATAGGCTCCGTTATTAAATAGCGCGTCTAGCTGACCATTTGCGACAGTCAAAGCTTGGTTAAAACCATCTCTTATACTTTGCTCACATGCTAAATCTAACAAAATACATTGGATGTCTGTGCCTTCAAATATATTCAAGTCTTTTGCATTTCTAACCGAAGCAATGACTTGATATCCTGCTTTTGACAATTGCACTGCGCAGTAATAACCGATCCCGCTAGAACAACCAGTGATTAAAATTGATTTTTGTACGCTCATTTGATCCCTAAAGTAATGGTTAACTGCGATTAACTGCAAATTTTTGTTGAATCACCGCACATTGTAAGCTGATATCTAAAATATTGATATAATTGGCGGATAAAAGCAGAGGAATAGAGAAATATGATGAGTTCCAGCATTATTATGCTTACTGCAATGCTAGGTTTAGATGGTCATTTACCTCCTTTGATGGAGTGGCAAGGCAAAAGCGAACAACTATTACAACAACAAGGCCCATTGACGACTGATTTTGAGCTAAGCGGTGCGATAGATTCCCCTAATTATGCAGATACAATGGCGTTTGTTGATCGCCTTGTGGCCGCCAATCCTACCCAATTTAAGCTAGAGACAATTGGATTTAGTAATAGCAACCGTGCAATTAAGATGATTGTTGCTACCGAGCAAGGCGGCAATAAGTCAAACGTTATCAATAATGGCAAGCCAACAATTTTGGTGCAAGCTGGGATTCACGCCGGTGAAATTGATGGTAAAGATGCCATGTTTATGTTGCTTCGCGATGTTGCAACTGGTAAGCGCCGTGATATTTTAACGAAAGTAAATTTACTTTTTATTCCTATCTTAAACGTCGATGGGCATGAGAGGCGCAGTGAGTTTAACCGCATCAATCAACGCGGGCCGACCATTATGGGTTTTAGAACTAATGCCAATAACTTAAACCTTAATCGTGATTACACTAAATTGGATACGCCGGGAGTTAAGGCGGTCATGCAGGTGATTAATGACTATAACCCAGATCTCTATATTGATGTCCATGTAACGGATGGTGCAGACTACCAATATGATGTTACTTATGGTTTTAACCCCAGATTTGCAAGTGAATCTCCAGCGATAGCTGAGGTATTAGAGAGTCAGATTTCGCCACAAATTAATGCAGCGCTAGCCGGCCAAGGGCATATCCCTGGTCCGTTAGTATTTGCAATGGATAAGCGAGATTTTAAAAAAGGCTTAGCGGGCTGGGTGGCAACGCCTCGATTTTCGAATGGTTGGGGAGATTTAAAAGGATTACCAACAATATTGGTAGAAAATCACTCATTGAAGCCCTATAAGCAGCGCGTTCTAGGCACTTATGTGTTTATGGATGGTGTTATCAATGGCCTTTCAAGTAATATTCAGGCACTGCGAGAAGCGGTTCAAAAAGAGGCTGAATTCACACCTAAACAACTGGTTGTTGAACGAAGCTACGCAAAAGAGCCTGACTATATTCAATTCAAAGGCATCAAATACAAGCAGTTTGAAAGTGCATTATCTGGACACCTAGAAGCTAAGTATTTAGGTGAGCCACAAGAGTATGATAAGTTGCCTATTTATTGGCAAAAGGAAGTAAAAACAACGGTTAATGTACCTGAACAATTTTACATTCCACCTACATATCCGGAAGTGGTTGAAAAATTAAAACTGCACGGAGTAGCTGTTTCTAAACTACCAGCCGAGTCGATACTGGAAAAAGTAAGTCAAGCTTCAGTAAAAGACTACCAATTTGCTACTGCTCCTTTTGAAGGACGCTTTAGAGTGAGCGCGACTTTTGACATTAAGGAGCTATCAGATAAAGTGGACTTAAGTGGTTGGTATAAAGTCGCAACAGCGCAAAAATCTGGAGAGTTGGCGACCCACTTATTGCACCCGGCGGCACCAGATTCATTCTTTGCTTGGGGAGATTTTAATACTATCTTCCAACGTACAGAATATGTTGAAAATTATGCACTTGAACCTTTTGCGCGAAAAATGCTAAAACAAAATCCAGCGATGGCCTTGGCTTTTGATAAAAAAATACGTGAGGATAAGCAGTTTGCAAACGATCCAAAGGCGAGAATGGAGTGGCTTTATGCACGAACTCCGTTTTATGATAATGCGTATCTTAAATATCCCATTTTGATGTCGTTTGGAGCAAATTAACAATGCAAGTGTTCACTATTCCCGTTACCCCATTTATGCAAAATTGTCGTGTGATTGTGTGCCCAGAGACACAAACCGCGGCAATTGTAGACCCAGGTGGTGAACCGGAAAAAATTATTTCGCAGTTGAACACATTGGGGTTAGTACCAAGCATGATTCTGCTTACTCATGCGCACCTTGATCATGTGGGTGCGAGTACAGCATTAAGTGAGCATTTTAATATCGAGATAATCGGACCTCACCAAGACGACCAATTTTGGTTGGATGCTTTGCCTATGCAATCGCAAATGTTTGGCTTTCCAAATCATGCTGCTTTTTTACCATCACAGTGGTTAAAAGGTGGTGATAACATATGTTTAGGAAATCTAGAGCTCGAAGTCAGACATTGTCCGGGGCATACTCCGGGGCACGTAGTATTTTATGAGCCAAGTTCAAAGCAGGTCTTAGTGGGCGATGTGTTGTTCAAAGGTTCTGTTGGCCGTACTGACTTTCCAAAAGGCGATGCGACTGAGCTAAAACAGTCTATTGAAGATAAGCTGTTTACTTTGCCCGATGAGGTCATAGTACATTCGGGACATGGTGAAAATACCTCAATTGGCTTCGAAAAGGCGACAAATCCTTTTATGAGTGGCCGATTTGGCTAAATTATAGTGGAAGTGGCATAGTAGTGATGTGCATTTTTACCTACTATGCTTCAGGGAATAACAATCAGCATCGGTTAACTGACTGATGTGCTAATTAAACTAGAATTGATATGTCATTAAACCAAGTAGATCGCCAGATTCTGGCATTGTTACAGCAAGACGCAAGTCTTTCTA
Organism: Pseudoalteromonas sp. A757; assembly: GCF_004103285.1. Classification (NCBI taxonomy): domain Bacteria; kingdom Pseudomonadati; phylum Pseudomonadota; class Gammaproteobacteria; order Alteromonadales; family Pseudoalteromonadaceae; genus Pseudoalteromonas; species Pseudoalteromonas sp. A757. Next base: position 210,999 of record NZ_QNQN01000073.1, on the reverse strand, counting down.
CCGCAGAAATCGCTGATAAAGTGGGGCTATCTCAGTCACCTTGTTGGCGTCGCATCGCTAAATTAGAGCAAGATGGCTACATTAAAGGCAAAGTTGCATTGCTAGATGAGAAAAAGCTCGGGTTTGATATGTTGGTTTATGCGCATGTTAGACTCTCAAATCATGGCCGTAACAATCTCGCTGAATTTGAAAAACTGATCCTAAGCTATGATGAAGTGACAGAATGTTACTCTATGGCAGGTACAATGGACTTTATGCTGCGTATTATTTCGAAAGGCATTGAAGGCTATGAGCAATTTGTTCGCGACAACTTACTTAATTTAGAGTTCGTTCAAGAAGTACACTCAAATGTTACAATGACGTGCGTTAAGCGCAGTACTTCTTTACCTCTTTAATACAACCTGTTGCCCTGCTCCGTTGGGTAGGGCGTCCCGTCATCTTTTCTCCATTGTTCTATACTAAAATAGTGGCTTCTTTACCAAGCCGAGTATAGAAATGAGTTTTCAAAACAAGCTTGTATCTTATTTGTTAAAGGCGCTGCTTTTTGCTAAAATCCGCCGCCTTTGTGTTCATAGTCAATTCACACCAGAGGATATTGATGTTTAATCTTATCAGCAAAGCGCCTAGCTCTGCTAAAAACGATGTACTGTCTGGGCTGACAGTTGCTTTGGCACTTGTGCCAGAGGCTGTGGCTTTCGCTTTTGTCGCACAAGTAGATCCGTTAGTTGGTTTATATGCGGCATTTATTGTCGGTCTTGTGACCTCAATCTTTGGTGGTAGACCGGGTATGATATCCGGCGCAACTGGCGCATTAGCCGTAGTAATGGTGAGTCTCGTCATTGATCATGGTGTTGAGTACCTCTTCGCGACTGTTTTACTTATGGGCTTTTTACAGATCCTAGCAGGTATATTTAGGCTGGGTAAGTTTATCCGCATGGTGCCGCATCCTGTTATGCTAGGCTTTGTGAATGGTTTAGCCATCGTTATCTTTCTTGCACAACTTGGTCAGTTTAAAGTACTTAATGGTGAAGGTGAGTTGACTTGGATGCAAGGAGAAACTCTTTATGTGATGGTGGGTTTGGTAGCATTGACTATGGCCATCATTCACTTTTTGCCGAAGCTAACAACTGCAGTTCCATCTAGCCTTGCGGCAATTTTAGTGGTAACCGGCATTGTTATTGGTTTAGATCTGGATGCTCGTAATGTGCTCGATTATCTGAAAGATATGTCAGGTAACGCAGATGCAACGATTGCCGGTGGTTTTCCTGCTTTCCATATTCCAGAAGTACCTTGGACATTTGAAACATTTAAAATCATTTTCCCGTATGCGCTTATCCTAGCCGCGATTGGTTTGATTGAATCTTTATTAACCCTCACGTTAATCGACGAAATCACCGAAACACGTGGTCACAGTAACCGCGAATGTATTGGCCAAGGCGCAGCGAACGTAACTTGTGGCGTATTCGGTGCGATGGGGGGCTGTGCGATGATTGGGCAATCAATGATCAATATTAATTCTGGTGGTCGTAGCCGTTTGTCAGGTATCACAGCTGCATTATTACTACTTGTATTTATTCTGTTTGCAGCAAGCCTTATCGAGATGATCCCACTTGCTGCGTTAGTCGGTGTGATGTTTATGGTGGTATTAGGAACTTTTGAGTGGTCAAGCTTTAGATTAATTAGAAAGATCCCTAAATCAGATGCTTTTGTAATTGTCTTGGTATCGGGTGTCACCGTTCTCACGGACTTGGCTATAGCGGTTTGCGTTGGTGTCATCGTTTCTGCGCTTGTATTTGCGTGGGAGCATGCGAAACACATATACACTAATAACTATATTGACGAGCAAGGCTCAAAAGTATACGAATTACACGGACCACTATTTTTTGGATCGGTGAAAAATTTTGCCGAACTATTTGATGTTAACAATGACCCGGACGATGTTATTGTTGAGTTTAAACACAGTCGTGTAGCCGATCACAGTGCAATTGAAGCGATAGATGCGTTGGCTGAACGTTATAAAAAGACTGGTAAAACGCTACATCTTCGCCATTTAAGCCATGATTGCAAAGTATTGCTAAGTAAAGCTAAAGATTTAGTTGAACTAGACGGACAAGCAGATCCGACTTATAAAGTGGCATCTGACAAACTAGCTTAATAGCGATAGTTTGAATCGATGAATATAAATTAACGGGTTAATTTATTTCAAAAAAAGGCACTAAGGTGCCTTTTTTATTTGCGGCAAGGTGTGTAAAAACTGAGACCACCGGCAGTGAATAGAGACGACATGCTGAGATATAATCCAGTTAAGATAGAAGAGGTATGATCATTTTGAAGTGGCAATCACTGGTTGATAACAGGCAGAGATTTTTCTGGGTATTACAAATAGCTGGTTGGTTAGGCTACGCGTTAGTTAACTATATTGGCTCAAAAGTCTTTGAAATGCGTGACATTTATGTATTTGTCATCGCGTTAAATGCCTATGCAGGTTGCTTGATGACCGTACCGCTACGCTACCTCTATCGTAAAATTTGGAATGCAACGCCCTTGGTGTTGATATTCGCTGTGTTTACGGCGTCATATGTTACTGGGACATTATGGGCGGTAGTGCAGAAATTCAATCATTGGGAGATATATCGTCACGGGTATCGGCCGGATGAATGGTTTTATTACTTACAGCAGGGATTAGATTCTGTCTATATTATACTTTGCTGGAGCGGGTTGTATTTTGGTATTAAGTATTATCAGTTGTTGCAGAGCGAGCGTCAAAAGGCATTGAAAGCCAATACTATGGCCCATGAAGCGCAATTAAAAATGTTACGCTATCAGCTAAATCCGCATTTTCTATTCAACACTCTTAATGCAATTTCGACGCTTATATTGGTTGAAGAAAACAAAGATGCGAATCAAATGGTTTCAAGGCTCAGTGATTTCTTGCGTCATACATTAAATACAGATCCGATAAAAAAGGTACCGCTTGAGCAAGAGCTACACGCGTTAAAGTTGTACTTAGAAATTGAGAAAGTCCGTTTTGATGAACGCTTATCCATTGAGCTTGATGTGACAGAAGAAGCAGAGCAGGCGTTAGTACCAAGCTTGATTTTACAGCCACTCATTGAAAATAGTATTAAATACGCAATTGCCCATATAGAGCATGGCGGCAAAATTGAAATAAAAGCGCAGGTGTTTGCCAATGAACTACTCTTGGAAGTAGGAGACAATGGTCCTGGCGCCGAGCTAGAAGATGGGCAACTGAAAAGTGCACAGGGAGTGGGTTTAGCGAATACCAAAGACCGTTTAAAAACCTTGTACGAAAATAACTATTCATTTGTGCTCTCGGATAATGAGCCATCAGGGTTGAAGGTAAACATTCGCGTTCCATATGAAAGGGCGAAGAAGTAATGAGCAAAATTAGAACACTAATCGTAGATGATGAGCCGTTAGCGAGAAAAGGACTAGCGGTAAGATTAAGAGATTTTTCTGAAATCGAAGTTGTAGAATTGTGTGGCAGTGGTCAACAAGCAATCGATCTATGCAAATCTGAGGATATAGATCTGGTCTTTCTCGATATTCAAATGCCGAACATGAACGGTTTTGAAGTAGCGAGAGCGTTAAGTGAAAGTGTTAAACCATTGCCTGCTATCGTATTTGTAACTGCGTTTGATCAATATGCTGTAAAGGCATTTGAGATCCATGCGCTTGATTACATCTTAAAACCCGTTGATGACAACAGATTAAAACAGGCGGTGGAGAAAGTGCAAAGCTATTTAAAAACACAACAAGACAATGCGCATAAGAAAAAGCTAGCCAGCTTTGTTGCAGGGATCACTGGTAACAACTGTGAAGAAATCCTAAAAAAACTTGCAACAGGAGATACAATTGAAGATAAAAAATTCCCAGAGTCTTTAGCGGTAAAAGAGCAGGGTGAGATTATTCGAGTATCTACATCGTCAATTCAGTGGATTGATGCAGCTGGTGACTACATGTGCTTACATTGTAGCGATGGTCAGACTCATATTTTACGTAAAACAATGAAAGATCTAGAGCAAGAATTAGATCCAACGTTATTTGTACGTGTTCATCGCTCTGCAATCGTAAATACTAAGCAGATCAGTAAACTAGTTACACAAAGCAGTGGTGAGTATTTATTGGTGCTTGAGAATGGTCAAGAGCTTAAAGTAAGTCGTAGTTACCGTGACAAAGTAAAGGCCGCACTCGCAAGCTAATCCACTGAAAAAGCGAATACAATCGCGAGCTAAAGTGATTTGCACCGTGTTTAGCCTACGGTGACGTAGTGTATTTTATGTGCTTGTACACTTTAGGATATTCTAAGGAGAGATGAACTAGGCAGCAAGGCTACCTAGTTCAATGCTGTTACACAGTGACGATTTTCAGCGTGTTACTGGCGCCGATAGTTTCCATCTTATCACCGTGTGTGATGATCACTGTGTCGCCTTTTTCTAATGAGCCTGCTGCAACTAGCGTATCAAGCGCTTCGCGAACAGTTGAGTCGTCTGAGCATTGTGTCGAGTCAAATCTCACCGGATAAACACCGCGATAGAGCGACGCCTGCCCAAGTGTTGATTGATGACGAGACAGTGCGTAAATAGGTAACCCTGAACTGATACGGGACATTAATTTTGCGGTGTTACCTGATTCAGTTAGCGCAACAATCGCTTTTACTGAGTCCAAATGGTTTGCTGCGTACATTGCTGACAAGGCAATAGTTTCACAGGTATCAGCAAAACGGCTGTCTAAGCGATGTTTAGATATATGGATCTGCGGTTGAGACTCAGCACCTAAACACACACGTGCCATTGCTGCCACCGTTTGCTCTGGATAATCACCAGCAGCGGTTTCTGCTGAAAGCATTACCGCATCTGTGCCATCTAGCACTGCGTTGGCGACATCCATAACTTCAGCACGAGTTGGCATTGGGTTGTCAATCATTGACTCCATCATTTGGGTGGCAGTGATCACCGTACGATTTAGTGAGCGAGCACGGCTGATAATTTGCTTCTGTTTACCAACAAGAGCGGCATCGCCAATTTCTACGCCTAAATCACCACGGGCAACCATCACCGCATCAGAAGCCAGTACAATATCGTCAATCGCTTCTACGGTTTCCACCGCTTCTGCACGTTCGATTTTTGCAAGTAACTGCGCATTAGACCCCGCTTTTTCTGCCAGCCCCCTAACGTAGCGCATGTCGTCACCACTGCGAGGGAACGAAACTGCAATATAGTCCACGCCAATTTCTGTCGCTGTGATCAAATCTTCTCTGTCTTTGTCAGTAAATGCAGGTGCTGTTAAGCCACCGCCTAAGCGGTTGATCCCTTTATTGTTCGACAATACACCGCCAACTTTAACACTGGTGTGAACCAAGTGATCTTGTACTTCTTCAACAACAAGCTGAATAAGTCCATCGTTTAATAACAGTAAATCGCCTTGCTTCACGTCATTCGGTAATTCTTTATAGTCGATACCCACGGCTTCAACGTGACCTTGGCCTGGTTCCATTTTTGCGTCGAGCGTGAATTTTGCACCCACTTCTAGGAACACTTTGCCTTCTTTAAATGTTGAAACGCGAATTTTAGGACCCTGTAAATCTGCTAGGATCGCTACATTTACGCCTAAGCGTTTAGCAATTTCGCGAACGGCTTCGGCTCTATTTTTATGATCTTGAGCAACACCGTGTGAAAAGTTTAGTCTGACTACGTTGGTGCCGGCACGAATGATTTTTTCTAGGTTGTTATCTCTATCCGTCGCTGGCCCCAGTGTTGCGACGATTTTTGTGCGTCTAAGCATCAGATTCTCCTGTTAGCTTATCAAGGTAAGCAAAAACTCATGAATGTGTTAAAAATAAATCAAGATTGCTGTTTTTTTATACATGTCACATTGTAAAATCACGATTTAACTAATTAGAGCATAAAGAATTATGTAAAACCCTTTTTAACACTCTAATTAAGTTATATGATCTATATGTCATCATTATGACACCGGTGTCAGTGGCCGTCAATCTCGAATATTTTACCCTACAGCTTAGAGGGTAATTTGAGATTTATCATAAAATTGGTGAATTCGCGCCGCTGTCACTATATTGCTATACAGTGAATTGTGTTAGCTGCCATATTTGGGGGCCGCTCTGATATCAGTGAATTGTGTGTCTCGCTGGTCAATCATGGTCGCTCAGGTATAATGCACATACACGAACGCATAAAGTTTTGATGTTACCGAGGAGGAAACTAAATGCAGGTTGCATTAGTTGGTTTGGGTGTGATGGGTAAAAACCTCGCGCTAAATCTAATTGAGAAGGGGATGACCTTAGTCGCTTACGACAAGAACCCCGAAGTAGGTGCGGAATTATTGAGTTGCGCACAGTCGTTAGGTATGGCGGAGCGCTTACACATAGTGTCTGATCTCGGTGATATGATCAGAAGATTAGAGACTCCTCGCTCGATTTTATTACTCGTTCCAGCAGGTGAACTAGTAGATAAAGTTTGTAGCGATTTGGTTGAAGCTGGAGTTGAGAAAGACGATATCATCGTTGACTGTGGTAACAGTAATTACAAAGATGGTATTGCACGCAAATTGAAGTATCAGAATAAATTTGAGTTTGCCACTATGGGGATCTCTGGCGGTGCCGAAGGTGCACGTCATGGTCCCGCAATGATGGCAAGTGGTTCTGAAGGTGGCTGGGAGCGTATCGAGCCTTGGTTCGAAAAGGTTGCTGCGAGCTACAACAATGAATCATGTTTCGCGCGTGTTGGGCAATCTGCCAGCGGTCACTTTGTTAAAATGGTTCACAACGGTATTGAGTATGCATTGATGCAGCTCATTGCAGAGCTTTATCAATTGCTTCGACTTGGTACCGGTCGCTCTCCTAAAGAAGTGGCTGAGATTTTTGAGTCTTGGTCTGAAGGTAAACTAAATAGTTATCTACTTGCAATTTCTAGCCACATTTTAAGTCTTGAAACAGAGCAAGGTGAGTCTTTAGTCGATCTTATCGACAATAAAGTCGGGGCTAAGGGCACTGGCCTTTGGACGGCGCAAAACGCACTAGAGCTTGGAATTGCCGTACCTTCGCTTGTCGCTGCGGTACAAGCTCGCCACCTCACCAATACCATCGATACTCCAGCTGCAAAAGAAATGACGTATGCGAATAAATCAACGCAAACAATTGATGTTGATTTAGACGAATTAAAAGACGCATTCTATTTTGCAAGTTTGCTATGTTACCGCCAAGGTCTTGCACTGATTAAGGGCGCGTCACGAGCACATCAATGGAAAGTTGATCTTAATAAAACGCTACAAACCTGGCGTGCTGGCTGTATTATCCGAGCAGATTACTTGGATGATGTCGCTGAAGGTGTTGAATTTATCGATTCACTTGAGAAGCCTGCACTTGCACTACGTAGTATTACAGGTAAAGCTGTGGCGACTGGTTTGTCTTTCCCTGTGCTTGGCGCGACACAAACTTATATTGCAACATTGAGCACGCCAAGCAATGGGCATTTGGTGCAAGCTCAGCGTGATTACTTTGGTGAGCACGGTATAAAGACACACAGTGGTGAAACTTGTCACCTGACTGATCTTGTCGATATCGAAGCAAAAGTTAGATAATAATCGACGTTCAGAGCAGTTCGAGCTGATTGAAAAGCCGTGGCAACGATACCACGGCTTTTTCATTTTACCGCTATCGAGTTAGCTCACCGCGCAGATTGTCTTGCATCAAATGGCGGATTGTTTCAAGCTCAAGTTGCTGGCTAAAGAGATAGTGCAGCTTTGTTAAGCACGCTTCTAGTGTCATATCGTAGCCGCTGATCACACCACAGTTTAATAACGCATTTCCTGTCGCGTAGCCGCCCATATTCACTTTTCCTTGAATACATTGGGTGAGGTTGATAATCACCACTCCGCGATCGCTGATTGCTTTAAGCTCAGTTAAAAAATGTTCGTCTTGTGGCGCGTTACCAACACCGAAGCTCAATAAGATTAATGCTTTCATCTCGCTACGCATTAGATTCTTAAGGATTTCAGTTGAGATCCCTGGATACAAATGCATTACCGCGATAGGTTGAGGTGAGATCTTGGTGACTTGCAAGCTTTGCTCAACGTAAGGGCTTAGCTTCCCTTCGATCAGCTGAATATTGATCCCTGCTTGTGCCAGTGGCGAAAGGTTTGGAGAAGCGAATGCATCGAAGCCATCAGCATGAGCTTTGATTGCTCTGTTACCGCGGTAAAGTTTATTGTTGAAAAACAAACTCACTTCGGCGATAGGGTAGTTAGCAGCCAAATACATCGCGTTTAACAGATTCACTTGACCATCGGAGCGCAGCTGTGACAAAGGAATTTGAGAGCCTGTTACGATCACAGGTTTAGTTAAGTTCTCAAACATGAAGGATAGCGCAGAAGCAGTATAGGCCATTGTATCTGTGCCATGAAGCACCACAAAGCCATCATAGTCGTGATATTTTGATTGAATATCATCTGCGATAAGTTGCCAGTGATGCGGTGACATATCTGATGAATCAATTAACGGGCAATATTCATGAATATCAAATAACGGCATTTCATCGCGAGTAAACTCAGCATTATTTTTCACCGTATCTGTTAGATATCCTGCAACCGGAACGTAACCGCGACTGGATTGCTTCATACCAATGGTACCACCGGTATAGGCGATATATATTTTTTTTCTTTTCATAAAAAAGCCCAGAATAAAATCTGGGCTTAGTATAACAATTACAGCACCACAATTGCAGTGCTTAATCGATTTCACTCAGGTGAAACGTTACACACTAAGCAAAGCGTATAGACATGGTTAGGATCGTTAAGCTGCCCTAACATTTGAGTTTGTATTTCGATTGTATTACTAACGCTGTCTAGGGCGTTCAGTGCAGTTTTTGCGAATATCGATTGCTCAGGTACAAGGGCACTAATGGCGCTTTGCACCATTGATGCACCAAATAATTGCTGCATCAGCTTTTCTTGCTCGGTGAGTGTTTGTTCAATAGTGATAACATCATACATCTCTAAATTAGCAAGATTTGCGGCCGCTTCAATGGCATCGTTCTTGTTACCTAACTTATCAACTAAGCCAAAATCAAGCGCCTGAGTTGCTAGCCATACACGTCCTTGCGCAACATCATTAACGGCTGATTTATCAAGATTTCGCTCAGTCGCGACCATGGAAATAAACTTATCATAGGCATCTTCAACCCCCATCTGGATAAGGTTTTTATAGCCTCCGTCTATTCCTCTGAATGGGGATTGACCTTTCAATTCGGTTGTCGCAACACCATCAGAGTAAATTCCTAATGAGTTTGCTGCATTTTCAAAGGTCATGATCATGCCAAAGACACCGATGGAGCCCGTAATTGTACTTGGAGAAGCCCAAATTTCATTAGCTGATGCCGCAATCCAATAACCGCCAGAAGCTGCAACTGAACCCATTGATGCTATCACGGGTTTTCCAGCGGCTTTTAATGCAATAACCTCATTACGAATGGTTTCCGAAGCAAACATGCTACCACCGCCAGAGTCAATTCTTAATACAACTGCTTTTACCTTGTCGTTAAGGCGAGCCTTTTTAAGTAATGCAGCTGTTGAATCACCACCGATAGCACCCGCTTTACGCTTGCCATCAGAGATCTGACCTTTAGCAACAACCACTGCGACTTTTTCAGTAAATGGGTTTTCTGCAAACTCTTTAGGCGGCATTGTCGATAGATATTGATTGAACGAGACCTGTTTAAAAGATTTTCCTTTTGCATCGAGACCAACTTCATCGATCAGTTTTTGTGCAAATGCCTGATTGGTCGTTAATGCATCGACCCATTGGTTGTCGATAGCATATTTTGCTGAATCGCCTTGGGCGGCTTCCATTTTATCGGTTAATGCTGCGAAGGTTTCATCAAAATTAGCTGTATCAAAACCGCGGTTTTCGGCGACTTCTGTTTTGTATTGTGTCCAAAGTGGGTTGATCCACCCAAGGTTTGATTCTTTTGCTTCTGGTGACATGTCGCTGCGAATAAAAGGCTCAACAGCTGATTTGTAAGTGCCAACGCGGAAGATATGTTGCGTAACTTTCAGCTTATCAAGGGCTTCTTTGAAGTACAGCGGATACATACCAAACCCAGTGATATTAACTCCCCCATATGGATGTAAAGAAATTTCATCGGCTATCGAGGCGAGATAATATTGAGCTTGAGTGTAATAAGCGCCGTGAGCGTAGATTTTTTTGCCTGCAGCCTTAAACTGCGAGAGCGCGTCTTTAATATCTCGTAATTTGTCGAGATGGGCGCTATGAAGACGTTGTAAATCAAGGTACATCACTGTGATTCGGTCGTCTTTAGCCGCACTATTGATAACATCGATAATATCATCTAATAGAATTTCACTTGGCTCTTCTGAATCGCCAAAGGCGTCACTCATTGCTGCGTCAATAGGATCAACATAAGTCAATTGCTCGACTATGATACCGTTCAGGTTTAAGCGTAATACGCTTTTATTTTCGACCTTAACCTGATCTTCGTCCGATACAATACTTATCACTATGGCGATAAGAATGAACAAAAACAGCAGATTTAGAATCAATCGCCTGGAAAAGTTCAGTGTGGCCCAAATGCCCTTAAAAATATTCGCTATCAATTTCAAAATGATCCCTTATGCTTAACTTCAATACAACTCTATACGTTTATCATATATCAGAGCGAGTTTCATGAATAATAGAAAAACGTAACGAAGTATTTTCATGATTGAAATATCGCCAATGCTGCCAAATTCGTTAATTTCTTTCTTCTTAACACTTGCCAAATAATAAAAAAACGTTAATGTTCACAGGTAAGACCAGTTTTGTGGGGCGGCAAATGTTAGAACAAGAATTACAACTTAAACATACCAGTTTACGAAATCGCTTGGTTATGGGATCAATGCATACCGGGCTTGAAGAGGGGTGGCATAACCGAAAGCGACTCGCTGCATTTTATGAGGAGCGGGCAAAAGGCGGAGTAGGTCTTATTGTAACCGGAGGCTACAGTCCAAACTTGCGCGGTAAGTTGACACCAATTTCTTCTTCTTTTAACTCGTTATACGATGTAATTAAACATAAAGCATACACTGATGTAGTACATAAGCATGGTGGCAAAATTTGTCTACAGTTACTACATGCAGGGCGCTACGCTTATCATCCATTCAACACCGCACCAAGTGCGATTAAAGCGCCGATTAATCCATATAAACCAAAAGCAATGAGCGTAAGTGCTATTAAAGGCACGATTAAAGACTTTGCTCACTCAGCTAAATTGGCCGAAAAAGCAGGCTACGATGGTGTGGAGATCATGGGCTCAGAGGGTTATTTAATCAATGAGTTTATGGCGGAGCATACCAATAAACGCACCGATGAGTATGGTGGTAGCTTAGATAACAGAATGCGATTGGCAACAGATATTGTAAAAGCGGTTAGAGCAAAAGTGAGCGATAAGTTCATAATCGTGTTTCGTCTGTCGGTCATGGACTTAATCCCAAATGGCTCAACACCAGAAGAAGTAGTGCTGCAAGCCAAAGCTTTGGTCGCAGCCGGTGTAGATATTCTTAACACCGGAATCGGTTGGCACGAAGCGCGTGTTCCAACAATTGCGTCGATGGTGCCTCCAGGTGCCTATCGTGAAGCGTCACATAGATTAAAACAAGCCGTTGATATACCCGTTGTCGCGGTAAATAGGATTAACACCCCAGATCTTGCTAATGACATTTTAGCTAAAGGAGATGCTGACCTTATTTCTATGGCGCGTCCGTTACTGGCTGATCCTGAATTCTTTAATAAATATCAAGAGCAGCGCTCGGAGCAAATCAATATTTGCATCGGCTGTAATCAGGGGTGTTTAGACCATGTATTTAAGGGCAAACGAGCAACATGTTTGGTGAATCCACAAGCGGGATTTGAATTGGATTATCCACTTCAGAGCGCTCAAAGGAAAAAACAAGTACTCGTTGTTGGCGCAGGACCTGCTGGGTTGTCTGTAAGTTACTATCTCGCCAAAAAAGGCCACCAAGTTAAGTTAATTGATAAAGGTAGTGAATTAGGTGGCCAGTTTAATTTAGCGATGCGAATACCTGGTAAAGAAGACTTCCAACATACGCTTAAATACTATGTCAGCGAAATAAATCGCTTAGGTGTTGAGCTTTGCCTAAATACACCATACGAAGAAACAATGGCAAACGCGTTTGATGATGTGGTATTTGCAACGGGTGTAAGTCCGCGTATGTCGAAAATAGAGTGTGCAGATGGGAAACGTGTGTTTGCCTATGACGAAGTGATTAAAGGTGAAGTAAAACTGGGCAATAAAATTGCCATTTTAGGTGCAGGTGGTATTGGCTTTGACATGGTAGCGTTTTTAACAGAACAGCGAGAACAAACTATTCCTGATTTTAAATCACAGTGGGGAATAGAATGTGAAGCGCAACCATCACAAGAGCAAAGGCCAATTTATATGTTAAAACGCTCTGAAGGACGTTTTGGTAAAGACTTAGGTAAGACTACCGGCTGGATCCACAGAGCTGTTGCAAAACATCACAATGTTCAGCAAATTGCGGAATGCGAATATATAAGCTTTGATAATCAAGGTTTGACTGTGAGAGTGGCAGGTGAAGAACAACTGTTAGATGTAGATACGGTCATTGCTTGTATTGGACAAGTTTCCAACGATAGCTTGTTCGATAAAGAGGCACTTCCTGAGAATCAGCACGTTATCGGTGGGGCCAAACTGGCTGCAGCGATTGATGCTAAGCGAGCGATTGCAGAGGCACTTCAGGTAGCAAGAAAGATCTAACGAAATAATCCAACCCAATCTGCGGTCTATACTGATAATTCAAACATCAACTATGGACCGCATATGTTTACCAACCTACTAAAGCCGTATCGGCAACTACAACATTTATCTCAATATTTTTCTGGTCTTGCACCATTGCTTATGCGACTTATTCTCGCGCCTGTTATGATCATTGCAGGTTATAATAAGTTGAATTTGACCAATCCAGACGCGACATTTTTGCAAAGTCTCCTCGCCGATCCGAATATTGTTGCTTGGTTTGGTAATAGTGAATGGGGTTTAGGTCTGCCTTTTCCTGACTTGCTTGCCTTTCTAGCCGCATGGACGGAGTTTTTAGGTGGTTGGTTAATTTTATTCGGCTTGCTTACACGCTTAGTATCAATTCCGCTCATGGTGACTATGGTTGTTGCTGCCACTACGGTTCATTTGGAACACGGCTGGTTTTCGGTTACACCAACAAATCCTGATACTAGCGCGGCTAAAGTATTAGATTGGCTTGGCTTTGACGAAGCAAAAGTGAGCTTAAAAAATAGTGTAGATGCAAAGCAGCGTTTGGATTTAATTAAAGAGATTGTCGAAGAAAATGGCAAACCAAGTTATCTATACGAAAAAGGCAATATTGTGATTTTGAACAATGGAATTGAATTTGCAGCTACTTACTTTGTGTTACTGCTATCGCTATTTTTTACCGGTGGTGGACGTTATGTCAGTGTCGATTATTGGTTGAGACTACTTTTAGAAAGAAAACAACGTGATTTAGTCCCCGAATAAAAAATAGGTTATAGCAAGGATGCAACCATAAACCGTGATGTTGCGTGGTCGAATTTAAGGTAAAATGGTAGACTGTCACCATGTAACGGCAATTTGCTTAATTAGATAGCCTATTTCGAGGCAAGTATTAAGTTAAATTAGTATAATTCACGGCCATTTTGAAGGCACAACACGGGACGAGTTAATGGACGCCATAGAATTACTCTTAACACGCCAGTCAGATAGCAACCTGTCTTTTCCTGGACCCAACCCAGCTCAGCTAGAAATCATTAAAAAAGCGGCACTAAAAGTGCCTGATCACGGTGGTTTAACACCGTTTAAATTTATTATAGTAGAAGAAAAAGGTCGCGAAAAACTGGGCGAGATCTACTACCAAGCGGCGGTAAAAGAGCAACAAGAGCAACGGGTAATAGATAGAGCGAGACAATTGCCAGAGCGTGCCCCTATGTTGATCATCGCTGTATCTCCATATCAAGAACATCCAAAAGTACCTCGTATTGAGCAAATTCAAAGTGCAGGCTGTAGTGTACTTGCTATGCAGCAAGCGGCTTTTGCACAGGGATTGTCGGGTGTATGGCGAACTGGCTACTTTGCCCAGAGCCCTGAAGTGAAAAAGCAACTTGGTCTCAATGAAAAAGATGAAATCGTTGGTTACCTTTATTTAGGCACGCCTACAGTACAGTGTACTAAGCCTACAAGGCACAAACCTGAAGATTTCTTTTGCAGTTTATAAGGATACGTAGTCATGGCATTACATGTAATAGATCACCCGTTAGTTCAGCATAAACTTGGGCTGTTACGCGAGCAGGGCATATCAACTAAAAACTTTCGCGAAATTGTCTCGGAAGTTGGCAACTTACTCACTTACGAAGCAACAAAAGATTTGACGTTGAGCGATCAGGTCATCTCCGCTTGGGACGGTAACGAATTAACAGTTAAAAGGCTGACGGGCAAAAAGATCACCTTGGTGCCAATTTTAAGAGCTGGTTTGGGAATGCTAGATGGCATATTGCAGTTGATCCCAGCGGCTAAAGTGAGTGTTGTGGGTTTACAGCGTAACGAAGAAACGCTTGAGCCTGTGCCTTATTTCGAGAAATTGGTGGGAAATATTGATGCCAGACTTGCTTTGGTTATTGATCCAATGCTTGCGACTGGTGGCTCACTGATCGCTACTATCGACATGTTAAAAAAAGCAGGTTCAAAAGAGATCAGGGCGATTGTGCTTGTGGCAGCGCCAGAAGGAGTAAAACTGGTGGAAGAAGCACATCCTGATGTTGAAATTTATACCGCTTCACTGGATAGTCATCTAAATGAAAAAGGATATATTGTGCCAGGTCTAGGCGACGCCGGTGACAAAATATTTGGTACGAGAGCCTAAACAGTTATAGTGATTAACAGGTTTTGGTTTTTGATCTAAAACAATGATACAAAAAAATATCGTAGTAAAAATACGTCTTCCGCTCTATTTTTGTTAAAACAACAAAATAATATTAAGGATAGACCATGTATTTGCTACGTATTTTTTTGTGGCTAAGCTGCATTTCTGTTTCAGCAAACGAGCTCCCCAGTATTAAAAAAATAGAAATATTTGCAACCAACTATCATCTCGATCTCAACATACATACACAAACAAGCCGTTTATCTGGCAGCGCAACGATAACGGTTAAAAACCAAGGAACAACACCAACTAGCGTAATTCCATTAAGACTTTATCGCTTGCTTAGTGTTGTCGATATCACTTCGGAAGCGGGTAAGTCCCTCAACTATACACAGGGAGTAGTAAGTAATATTGATGACTCACTATTTCAGTCTAATTATATTAAATTATCGTTATCTGAGGCGCTACAACCCGATCAACAAACAACTTTTACTGTTAATTATTCTGGCCATATAAAGGGGTATGTAGAAACTGGGATGGCTTATATTAAAGATGACATCACCCCTTTGTTTTCTATTATTCGTATGGACGCATATGCTTATCCGCTCATCACTGTGCCTGATGATAGGGTCAATCGCGCGTCACGCTTTTGGCAGAAGCTGTATAACTACACCGCTAACATCGAAGTCGATAGTGGCTTAGTGGTAGCAAATGGTGGAATTTTACTAGGCGTAACAGAGACCGATCAAGGAAGAAAGGTTTATTCGTACAAAAACCAGAAACCCTCATGGAGAATGGACTTCATGGTCGCACCATATACCGTGACAAAAGGAGATGGCTTTAAGCTATTTACGTTACCGGGAAATAAATATGCAACTGACTATATGGAAAAGGCAAAACAAACCATAACGTTGTATGAAAGCTGGTTTGGTCAACGTCAAAGCACTGGTGAGTTTAGCTTTATAGAGATCCCAAAGGGGTTTGGTGCTCAAGCTGATGTTACCGCAATTATTCAAGACAGCGAGGGGTTTGTGGAGGTAACTCGTTTGTATCACGAACTGAGTCATCTATGGGACCCACGTTCGAATGAAAGCTACTCACCACGCTGGAATGAAGGTAAGGCTACCTTTTTAGAGTATTTAACGGATTCACGGCTGAATAAAAGGGTGTCTTTAAGCTCGCATATGACAAACGTACTAAAACGAGCAAAAAATCAGTTCGTTAAACAGCCTAAATATTTAACGACTGCGTTTGAAGAGTATGGAAAAGCAGGGCTTAATGCCTATTCGGTAGGGGCGCTATTTTTTGCGCTTTTGCATCATGAGCTAGGAGAGGAAAGGTTTACTCATTTACTACGTACTTTTTATGCAGCACATGTTAAAAGCGGAGCATCAACAGGCGACTTTATTCTTGCACTGCGTGATTTGAAAGATCCTAACATTGATTGGATATTATCTCGTTGGGTGAATAGCCATAGGTTCACGCTTGATATTTTAGACGCTACCAACTTTGAGAACTTCATCACGTTGAGTATAAGAAGTAGTAAAATATAAATAATCCAAATAAAAAAGCTACCCACAAGAGGCAGCTTTTTGGCTTCTATAAAAGAAAGGAATCGGTATTAAAAGTAGCCTCTGATACCAAGCTTGATATTACGACCTGGAAGTGGAGCTTGCTCTTTAATAAACGAGCTATGCACAAAGCCTAGCTCATCTGTTAGGTTATCAAGGTTAACATAACCAACTATGTCACTGCCCATAAACTCAAAGTCATAGTTAAACGACATATCCACTAACGTGTAGCCTTTAGTTTCACTTTCATAGCTTGCGATGTTGTCTTGCTTGAAGTAATGCGTCACCGTGAAATTAGCTGTTAAGTTCTCGTAACTGTGTTTGTAATCAAGACCTAGCTTGTTGCTTGGGATACGTGGTAAATATTCGTCGTTATCTAACTTCGCTGTTAGTGAGTCACCAAACACTTTAACGCGTGCAAAGTTGCTTAATTTGTAATGGGCATCAAACTCAAGACCATATAGTTTGGCGTCACTGCTTTCAAACTTAAACACTGGAACAGCGCCTTCATGTTCATGATCTGCCACTTCTAAACCGTGCTCTGGACTATAGATATAGTCTGTTAATGCCTGATAGTAGAAGTTTTCGATGTCGTTGTAGAAGAAGTTAACGGTATAACCAAAGTCACCTGAGAACTTTCTAAAGCTGATGTCTAAGTTGTTTGATGTTTCTTGTTCAATATCTTGTGGCTCAAAGTGTAAATGATCGCCTTCTAGCTTATAACCAAGTCCTAGTTCATAGGTGCTTGTTGCGATATGAATGCCATTTGAAAGCAACTCGGCGGTTAATGGTGCGCGCTCTGAGCGAGATAGTGAAACGGCAACGTTTTGACCTTCAACAAAGTCGTATACACCGCCAATGGATAAGCTTAGATTAGTCATTTCCAGGTCATAAGAAATAAACCCATTATCTAAGTTTCCACCATGGTCGTGGTCGTGATCATGGTCGTGTTCACCTTCGTGGTCATGATCTTCTTCGTACGCTTTCAGTTGATTACCTTTGCTTGATAACTGGTAGTCTTCAATACGAGCACCTAACTCAAGTGTGAAGTCTCCAAAACGACGTTCTTCAAGGATATAAAGTGCGTGCGTTTTGGTATTGGTCGATGGCGTGAAAGCTTCTGCACCGTTTGCGGCGTAATCGCTGTCGGAGAAATGATAACCAACAGTGCCGTGCCACTCTCCTAAGCGGTGTTCCGCCGTTAAGCGTAACTCAGTTGTATCATTTTCAAATACAGTGCCAATGTTTCCATCTTCAATTTCAGCGTGTTCATAATCTGTGTAACCCACGCGTAGACCAATAGATTCAAGCCAATCACTATGTACTGCATAATTTACAAGCCCTTGCCAACGATCTTGCTTTACTCGAGCAAATACGGATTCTTCTTCGTGGTCATGTCCTTCGTCTTCATGTTCGTGATCATGGTCATGACCAATATGAGAGTGAGCGGGTATGCCATAGTCCGTATCAACACGGCCATAAGAGAAACCAACAGTCAGATGATCGCCAACATAACTTGTACCTAAATTAAATTGCTCGGAGTCGATAAAGGTATTGTCGACGCGATTGGCGTACTCTGTTTCATGTTCTTCTGCTTCGTGGGCATGATCTTCGCCTTCATGTTCATGCTCGTGTTCTTCATGTTCGTCGTGCGGCAGCGCAAAATTTGGGGTTTCATAATCACCACCTTTACGCTTAACGCCATCGAAATGGAAGTTAAAGCCGTCAAAGCCGGATTCTAATAACATCGCAAAGGTATTGGTATTTGAGTTGGTATCATGGCTGTAGTCGGCAGCACCCTGGAGGCTATCGATTACGTCAGTAGGAATACGATTATCAACGACATTAACCACCCCACCGATTGCACCTGAGCCGTAGAGTAGGGTTGCAGGGCCCCTTAGCACTTCAATTTGCTGCGCGGCTAGCGAATCATTAGTGTTTGCGTGATCCGGACCAACGCGCGAGGCGTCGCTACTGTCTAAACCATTTTGCGTAATTTTTACGCGAGGACCATCTAAACCACGGATAATAGGACTTGAACTAACCGGACCAAAATAGCTGGCATTGATCCCAGGTTGGCCTTTTAGTGTTTCACCTAGCGTTGGTTTTGCATGATTTTTTAACTCATCACCACTTAACACACTGACAGGAGAAGTCATTTCCATGTTATTTTTGTGTAGAGCAGAAGAGTAAACAACAATGCTTTCGACAGATGTTGGTTTTAATTCGACTCGAACAAATCCTTGGGCTTCATCTACATCTACACGCTTATCAAGATAATTAGGCTTAGTAACGTGTAATTGAGAATCAGCATCTATTTCAATGGTAAATTGGCCATTCTTATCTGATTTAACTGACTTGCTTTTGCCATGTAGGTGGATGGTTACATTACTAAGTGGTTGGTTGTTTGCGTCAACAACTTTACCTGTTAGTTGTGCAGCATAAGCTGGCGCTGCACCGATAATTGAAATTAATGCGCTGGCGATAAGAGACTGCTTAAACATATTTTATTACCACGAGTTAGATTATGTATTGAACGAGTGAGCCTATTTGGCAACTAGGGTGATAATATAACACTACAAATATAGTGGATCAATAACGTTATACTATAACTTGGGTGTTGTTGAAATTGGAATTGCAGCTATAGTTAAGGAATAAGTCAAAATGGGCACAACATTATGAACAAGCCATTTGTTTTCAAGGCAAGGATTAAGGTTGCTGACTTATTTCATCATAGCCATCATGAAGAAGTTTTTACTACAGCTATGTTGTCAAAAGAAAGTAGCGAACACTTTGCGATGAAATTGCTCGGGATCTGTGCGCTGTCTTTTGATAAGCCTGCAAAGTGGAGTAAGACGGAGAAAAAGTATTGGCCTGATGTATGGCTCGAAGATGAAAACGAACAAATTGAAGTCGCTTTGTTTATTGGCACTTACGAGGTTGAAGAGATACTTAAGTATGAAAAGCTTTATACTAAGGTCGTGGTGTTGTGTGCCGACGGTGAGCAATGGTTTGAAGAGCGTCGAGTGCAGTTACAGTTTATTGGTTCGCTATCTGTGTTTAGTATTCCCGCTGTTTTTGTGGCTGATTTGTGTGAAATGCTGACACGAAGTTTGCATTGGGATGTGATTCTTGAAAATGGGGCGCTGAGTATTACTGATAACGAGCACTATATTCGTGCTCAAATTACCAAGCTGATTTAACGCAGTGATAAGGGACAACGGCTACGGCTAGAGAACAAAGTATTCTTTTGAATTCATGCTATCTAGGGCAACTCTATTTTAATATGGCTTGTGGGTCTGCTACAGCACAATAAAATTTCTCCATCTCTCACAAAAGCAAGTGGCTCGTTCGCGTATTGTGTTTGCCCTTCGATGAGCTTGGCGCGGCAGGCGCCGCAAAAACCCTCGCGGCATTGATAGGGGACTTCAATATTTGCGGCTTCAAGGGTTTCGAGTATCGAAGACGAAGAAGCCACATATTCCAGTGGCTCCTCAATATTCTCAACCTGAATTAGGAAGGGTGGCTTTTCAACCATTACAGGTCGAAGTCGCCAAAGTCAGAGGCATCGACTTCAGAGTCGATTTGTCCAACAAGGTATGAGCTGATCTCTGCTTCCTGTGGTGCAACCTGAACATTGTCAGACACAAGCCAAGCATTGATCCACGGAATAGGGTTTGATTTAGTTTCGAATTGCGTTGGTAAACCAACTGCTGACATACGAATATTTGTGATGTACTCGACGTATTGACACAAGATATCTTTGTTCAGACCAATCATCGAACCGTCTTTAAATAGATACTCAGCCCATTCTTTTTCCTGCTCAGCGGCCTCAACAAACATCTTAATTGCTTCTTCACGACATTGCGCTGCCACGATAGACATTTCAGGATCATCTTTACCTTCTTGCATGATATTCAGCATGTGCTGTGTACCAGACAGATGTAGCGCTTCATCACGTGCGATTAGCTTGATGATTTTCGCATTACCTTCCATAAGCTCGCGCTCAGCAAAAGCAAACGAACAGGCAAAACTTACGTAGAAACGGATTGCTTCTAAGATGTTTACAGACATGATGCAAAGATATAGGAGCTTTTTAAGTTCAAACAAGTTAATGACGACCGTTGTGCCGTTAATTTCATGTTTGCCTTCGCCGTACTGATTGTAAAGGCTCACTTTTTCAATCAGTTCGTCGTAGTACTTGGTAACTGCATCCGCACGTTCAACAATTTTGTCATTGCCCACGATGTCATCAAAGATCAATTCTGGATTTTGCGTTACATTACGAATAATGTGAGTGTAAGAGCGACTGTGAATAGTTTCACTAAATGCCCAAGTTTCGATCCAGGTTTCAAGCTCAGGAATGGAGACAATCGGTAAAAGCGCAACGTTTGGAGAGCGGCCTTGAACACTGTCTAGCAATGTTTGATATTTTAGGTTGCTCAAAAAGATATGTCTTTCGTGCTCAGGAAGTGCCTGAAAGTCCAACCTATCTTTACTTACGTCTACTTCTTCTGGACGCCAGAAAAACGATAGTTGCTTTTCAATTAGCTTTTCGAAAATAGGAAACTTCTGTTGGTCGTAGCGAGATACATTAACAGTCTGTCCAAAAAACATCGGTTCTTTTAATTGGTCGTTATGATTTCTGCTAAACGTAGAATATGCCATAAATGTGTTACTCAATACCTAAAAAAGCGGGTGAAGACCACCCGCATAAAAGTTATATCTTACAAGCGCCGCCTTCACAACCATCGTCTTCTGCTTCTGGTTTTAACTCATCTTGAGCATCTGAAGCACCGTCACGGGTGTTATGGTAGTAAAGCGTTTTAACACCAAGTTTGTATGCGGTGAGTAAGTCTTTGAGCAATAGCTTCATAGGAACTTTACCCGCTTCAAACTTACTTGGATCATAATTGGTATTTGCAGAGATAGTTTGATCGATGAACTTTTGCATAATACCAACTAATGCAAGGTAACCATCGTTAGATGGAATATCCCAAAGTAGCTCATAGTTATCTTTGAGGCGGTCGTACTCTGGTACTACTTGCTTCAAGATACCATCTTTACTCGCTTTAACACTGATATGACCACGAGGTGGTTCGATACCGTTTGTTGCGTTTGAAATTTGTGATGATGTTTCAGATGGCATCAAGGCAGACAACGTTGAGTTGCGCATACCGTGTTCTTGGATACTTGCTCTTAGTGAATCCCAATCCAGATGCAATGGCTCTTCGCATACTTTATCAAGATCACGCTTATAAGTATCTATTGGCATAATACCTTGTGAGTACGTCGTTTCGTTAAATTTAGGACAAGCGCCGCGCTCTTTTGCCAATTCATTCGAAGCTTTCATCAGATAGTATTGAATGGCTTCAAATGTTTTATGTGTTAGGCCGTTAGCGCTACCGTCGGAGTACTTAACGCCATTCTTTGCAAGGTAATAAGCAAAGTTAATCACACCGATACCCAGTGTACGGCGTCTCATCGTTGCATTGTACGCAGCAGGTACGGGGTAGTCTTGATAGTCTAATAAGTTATCAAGTGCGCGAACCGCAAGCTCAGCTAACTCTTCTAACTCGTCTAGAGACTTGATGGCACCCAAGTTAAATGCGGAAAGCGTACATAGTGCAATTTCACCTTCAGGGTCGTTTACGTGGCTTAGAGGCTTAGTCGGTAGTGCAATTTCAAGACATAGGTTTGACTGGCGGATCGGTGCAACCTTAGAGTCAAACGGACTGTGTGTATTACAGTGATCAACGTTTTGTAGATAAATACGACCAGTGCTCGCACGTTCTTGCGCAAACATTGAGAATAACTCAATCGCTTTAATGCGTTTCTTACGGATAGATTCATCTTGCTCGTACTTAACATACAGTTCTTCGAATTTATCTTGATCTTCAAAGAATGCGTCGTAAAGACCAGGCACATCTGATGGACTAAATAGCGTGATATAGTCATCTTTAATTAGGCGGCTATACATGGTTTTGTTGAACTGCACGCCATAATCCAGATGACGCACGCGGTTCTCTTCAACACCACGGTTATTTTTTAGTACTAATAGGTTTTCAACTTCAAGATGCCAAAGCGGGTAGAATAGGGTCGCTGCGCCACCACGTACACCACCTTGAGAACAGCTTTTAACAGCCGTTTGGAAGTGCTTATAAAACGGAATACATCCTGTGTGATACGCTTCACCATTTCTGATTGGGCTACCTAGCGCACGAATACGACCAGCGTTAATACCGATACCAGCGCGCTGACTGACGTATTTTACAATCGCAGAAGAAGTTGCGTTGATTGAATCTAGGCTATCAGCACATTCTATAAGTACACATGAGCTAAACTGACGTGTCGGCGTACGAACACCCGCCATAATTGGCGTAGGTAATGAAATTTTGAATGTTGAAACTGCATCGTAGAATCGCTTTATGTAATCTAGACGCGTTTCTTTCGGGTAGTTTGCAAACAGGCTAGCAGCTACAAGAACATATAAGAACTGAGCACTTTCGTAGATCTCACCTGTTACGCGGTTTTGTACAAGGTATTTACCTTCCAACTGCTTAACAGCTGCATAGCTGAAGTTCATATCTCGGCTATGATCGATGTAGTTGTTTAGCTCATCAAACTCTTCTTTTGTGTAATCGGTAAGAAGATGCTGATCATAGCGCTTGTCTTCAACCAGCTTTACCACATGGTCGTGTAAGTGCGGCGGCTCAAAACAGCCATAGGCTTTCTTACGCAAGTGGAAAATAGCCAAACGAGCGGCTAGATACTGATAATCTGGAGACTCTTTTGAGATCAGATCGGCTGCAGCTTTAATAATCGTTTCGTGGATATCACCAGTACGAATACCGTCATAAAACTGGATGTGTGACTTTAATTCAACCTGAGAAACTGAGACGTTATCTAGGCCTTCTGCCGCCCATGTAATGACACGATGGATCTTATCTAGATCTAACGGTTCTTTGCGACCGTTTCTTTTGCATACAGATAGCTGTTGGTTCATGTTATGTGCCTGTATTCCTTAGGAACGCGCTTTAGATATCGCACGAATATAAAATTGTTTAGCAAACCACCACTATATATGGTGCCCTAGTGGCTAGGGATCACAAGATAGTGGGGTTGACGTGAATTTGCAAGAGAACAACTCTGGCAGAATTGTGGATAAGTTTGGGATAATTTACTTATGTAAGTGTCCACTAACCTATGACAATCCACTTATCTGCTCACAAAGAAAAATCAACAGAAAGATGATGCTTTTCAGCAAAAATAAAAAAAAATTCTAACTGATTTTTTTCTACACAAATTCGTATCTATTATAGCAAAAACACAATATATGGTGTTTTATTTTTCTATCAACACTAAATATGCGATAGCGTGTCTAATGGGTTAGTAAGATAGAGATCCGCATGCCAAGACTTTGCTTCGGCTTCAGATGGAATGAACCCCCACATTGCTGCTGCACTAATCATTTTTGCAGATTTCGCAGCAATAATATCTCGCTCAGCGTCGCCAACATAAATACACTGCTCAGGTGAGACCCCCAATTTTGATGCCACTAACAGTAAAGGCTCTGGATGAGGCTTGGCCACCGCTAGTGTATCTCCGCATACTACTGTCTCGATCTTTGCAAGTTCAGGGATCTGCTTTAGTAGCGGAAGTGTTAAAAACTCAGGTTTGTTTGTCATGATCCCAACCTGAATCTCTTTTTCTGCAAGTGCCGCTAATAACTCACCAATCTGCGCAAAGCATTGGGAATGTACTGACAGGTTCGCAAGGTAGTAATCGAGTACCCCCTGACGTAATACCTGAGTATCGTAGCGCTGTAATGACTCACCAAACCCTACTTGCAACATCGCTGCTACGCCGTTTGAAATCGCACTGCTATATACTTGTTTTCCGACAGTAGGCATTTTGTTAGCAGTTAAAACGTGGTTTAGTGCAGCGCCCAAGTCATCACTGGTATCCAGCAAGGTGCCGTCTAGATCAAATAGTACCGCTTGGATCATACTAGCTTCTCAAAGTGTAGAATGTAGTTAACCGAAACGTCTTTAGTTAAGGTAAATGTTTTGCCGATAGGGTTGTAGTTAATCCCTGTTGCCGCTCTAACTTTGAGGTCGTACTTTTCAGCCCAAGCTATTAAGGTAGACGGGCGAATAAACTTATCATGCTCATGCGTGCCTTCAGGAACCATTTTAAGCAGTTTTTCAGCAGCGACAATAGCCAGTAAATACGCTTTTGTGGTCTTGTTTAAGGTAGAAAAAAATACATGACCGCCGGGCTTAACTAATTGTGAGACAGAACGAATAATGGATTCTGGATCTGGTACGTGTTCTAACATTTCCATGCAAGTTACTACATCGAATTCGCCATGGTGTAAGGCTGCGAATTCTTCTACTGGCACTTTCTGATAGTCTACTTTAACGCCGACCTCTAGCGCGTGAAGCTTTGCGACATTGAGCGGTTCTTGTCCCATATCGATACCGGTTGCATTTGCGCCCAGCTTAGCCATGCTTTCTGTTAAAATCCCACCACCACAACCGACATCCAATACTGTTTTTGCAAATAGGCCTTCACATTTATCGTTAATAAAGTCCAATCTCAATGGGTTAATATCGTGTAATGGTTTGAATTCTCCCTCTCGGTCCCACCAGCGCTCTGCTATTTCTTCAAATTTAGCGATTTCATTAGGGTCTACATTTTGATGTTCGGTCATAAAAAACTTCCTCGTCGAATTGAGCGCATTATAAAGGGGATTAGATAAAAATAGCACCTGTAAAACGGTAAAAAGTGTGTTAGCATGCTTGACGAATTTTATAATAAACAAAGCCCCCGCTGATACTCTGAGGCAATTCGGCTATTTTTCGAAGCGCGTTTAATTGGCGCTTCAGCAGAAAAAGCAATTTGATATTCAGATAGCATCTCAACACAAGTTGTAGTGTGACACAAAAGGGGTGGACACTGAAGGAAAGTGGAGTCAAATGTCTGATCTCGCCAATGAAATCCTGCCAGTCAATATCGAAGATGAATTAAAAAATTCATACCTAGATTATGCAATGAGTGTAATCGTAGGTCGTGCATTACCTGACGTACGTGACGGCCTAAAGCCAGTTCACCGTCGTGTATTGTTCGCGATGAATGAACTTAAAAATGACTGGAACAAACCATATAAAAAGTCAGCTCGTGTAGTTGGTGACGTAATCGGTAAATACCACCCGCATGGTGATAGTGCGGTTTACGATACTATTGTACGTATGGCTCAGCCTTTCTCTCTACGCTATATGCTCGTAGATGGACAAGGTAACTTTGGTTCTGTCGATGGTGACTCTGCAGCTGCGATGCGTTATACCGAAGTACGTATGGCGAAAGTCGCTCACGAGTTACTTGCTGACCTTGAAAAAGAAACCGTTGATTATGTACCAAACTACGATGGTACAGAGCAAATTCCAGATGTGTTACCAACTAAAGTGCCTAACTTATTGGTGAATGGTTCATCTGGTATTGCGGTTGGTATGGCGACCAATATTCCGCCTCACAACTTAACCGAGGTGATCAATGGCTGTTTGGCTGTGATCCAGAATCCAGACATCACTATTGAAGAGTTAATCGACTATATTCCGGGTCCAGATTTCCCGACAGCCGCCATTATTAGCGGTAAGAATGGCATCGAACAAGCCTATAAAACAGGCCGTGGTAAGATCTACATCCGTGCGAAAGCTGAAATCGAAGTTGATGAGAAGACTGGCAAAGAAACTATCATCGTTCATGAAATTCCTTACCAAGTTAACAAAGCAAGACTAATCGAAAAGATTGCAGAGCTTGTTAAAGATAAAAAGGTTGAAGGGATCAGTGCACTACGCGATGAGTCGGATAAAGACGGTATGCGTATCGTTATTGAGATCAAGCGTGGTGAAGTAGGTGAAGTTGTACTAAACAACCTATACGCTCAAACACAACTACAAACTGTGTTTGGCATCAATATGGTTGCACTAGACAATAACCAGCCTAAGTGTTTCAACCTGAAAGAAATGCTTGATGCGTTTATTATTCACCGTCGTGAAGTCGTAACGCGTCGTACTGTATTTGACCTGCGTAAGGCGAGAGACAGAGCGCACACGCTTGAAGGCCTCGCAATTGCGCTAGCCAATATTGACCCAATCATTGAGCTTATTCGTAAGTCACCAACACCAGCAGAAGCAAAAGCTGCGCTAACCGCGCGAGCTTGGGATCTTGGTAACGTTAAATCAATGCTTGAGCGCACTGGCGAAGAAAATGTTGCGCGTCCGGATTGGTTAGCGGAAGAATTAGGGATCCGTGATGGTCAGTACTATTTGTCTGAGCAACAAGCCCAAGCAATTCTAGACTTAAGACTACACAAATTAACGGGTCTTGAGCACGAGAAAATTCTAGCAGAATACAAAGAACTGCTCGATCTAATCGCTGAGCTACTGTACATCCTTTCTACTCCAGAGCGTTTGATGGAAGTGATCCGCGATGAATTAGTTGAAATCAAAGAAACGTATGGTGATGAGCGTCGCACAGAGATCACTGCTGCTGCGCACGATATTAGTTTAGAAGATTTGATCAACGAAGAAGACGTTGTCGTTACGCTTTCTCACGAAGGTTATGTGAAGTATCAACCTCTAAGCGATTACGAAGCTCAGCGTCGTGGTGGTAAAGGGCGATCTGCAACTAAGATGAAAGATGAAGACTTTATCGAACGTCTACTCGTTGCAAATACTCACGATACAATTCTTTGTTTCTCAACTTCCGGCCGTTTGTATTGGTTGAAAGTTTACCAGCTGCCGCTTGCATCACGTGCTGCGCGCGGTAAGCCAATTGTTAACTTGTTACCACTCGAAGCTGATGAGCGTATTACGACAATTTTACCAGTTCGTGAATACGAAGAAGATAAGTTTATCGTCATGGCGACGGCAAGTGGTATCGTTAAGAAAACACCTCTGACAGCATACAGTCGTCAGCGTGCAAGTGGTATTATTGCTATCAACTTGAACGAAGGCGATAGCCTGATCGGTGCTAACATTACTACAGGCGAAAATGACATCATGCTATTTACTGAGCATGGTAAAGTTGTGCGCTTTAATGAGAAGCAGCGAGATTCAGAAACAGGTGAAGTAAAGCGCGACCCTGAAACTGGCGAAGAAATGTTGGCGCTACGTCCGATGGGTCGTACAGCAACAGGTGTTCGTGGTATCAAGATGCCAGATGACGTGAAAGTGGTATCACTAATCGTACCACAAGGCGATGGTGCAATCTTGACCGTAACTGAAAATGGTTATGGTAAGCGTACGCCGCTTGAAGAGTACCCAGCGAAGAGCCGTGCAACACAAGGTGTCGTGTCAATCAAAGTAACTGAAAGAAATGGTTCTGTGGTCGGCGCGGTTCAAGTTGATGACAACGATGAAATCATGCTGATATCAAACCGTGGTACACTAGTTAGAACGCGTGTAAACGAAGTTTCTACGGTAGGCCGTAACACTCAAGGTGTTATTCTGATCCGTACAATGGAAGAAGAAAAGGTAGTTGGTCTTCAACGCATCGAAGAAATTGAAGTGGACGAGTTGCCTGAGGGTGAAATTGTTGAGGCTGAGGGTGAAGCGACACCTGCAGTTGATTCAGACACAGAAGAATAGCACAATCTTATCTGTAATATAAAAAGCGACTTCGGTCGCTTTTTTTCTTTATGTCAGTTTTTTCAATCTATCCCTCTATGACAATAGCTCGAACCCTGATAAATTAAGGCTACGAACTATCCAGCTTTTGCTTGGGCAACTCACTGTTCATTCAAAAAATATGATAACAATTCGTCGATAATTTGGATGGGCTAGTTTATTAGGAATGAGGAAAAATATGACGGTTTATAATTTTTGCGCGGGTCCTGCGATGTTACCTGTTGAAGTTATGAAGAAAGCGCAAAAAGAATTTTTAGATTGGCAAAATTTAGGCGTGTCGGTGATGGAAGTCAGCCATCGCTCAGCGCCTTATTTGGAGATGGCGAAGCAGTGCGAGGCCAGCTTACGTCGTTTGATGAATATCTCTGATGAATTTGAAGTGTTGTTTATGCATGGCGGTGGTCGTGGTCACTTTGCTGCTGTACCGCTAAATCTACATGTAGATGGTGTACCAGGTGTATATATCGAAAACGGTATCTGGTCTACTGGCGCGACAAAAGAAGGTGGGAAGTTTACGCAAACGCATGCAATTAATATTCGTACTGACGAAAATGGTCAATTCGATATTTTACCTGTCTCTGAGTGGAAGCTACCAGAGAACGCTTCATTTATTCACTATTGTCCAAACGAAACTATCGACGGTATCGAAATATTTGACGTTCCAAAACATTCAAGCGCACCGATTGTAGCGGATATGTCTTCCAATATTTTATCTCGTGAGATTAACGTCAATGACTTTGATTTGATTTATGCTGGTGCGCAAAAAAATATCGGTCCTTCAGGGCTAAGTATCGCTATTGTGCGTAAGACGTTATTGAAGCGTGAAGGGTTGCCAAGACCTGCCATTCTTGATTACGCCATTGAGGCTGATCAGCAAAGCATGTACAACACACCACCGACATTTGCATGGTATCTAGCGTTTGAGGTATTCAAGTATCTTGAAAGCATTGGTGGTGTTAAAGCCATGGAAGCGCACAATCAAGAAAAAGCGGCCATTTTGTACGATTACATCGATGGCTCTGGCTTCTATTCAAACAAAGTTGCAAAACATTGTCGCTCGTTAATGAACGTACCATTTTGGTTAAACGATGACAGCCTAAATGCAAAATTTTTGGCAGAGGCAGAACAAAACGGTTTAATTGCACTTGAGGGCCACCGTTTTGTCGGCGGTATGCGTGCAAGCATCTATAACGCTATGCCAATTGAAGGGATAAAAGCGTTAGTTGGATTTATGGATAAATTCGCACGGGAGAACAGTTGATGGAACAGTTGACACTCAAGCCTATAACTAAAGTCAGTGGCAGTGTGACGCTACCTGGCTCTAAAAGCTTATCAAATCGTATTTTGTTGCTTGCGGCATTGTGCGAAGGCAAGACAAAAGTGACGAACTTATTGGATAGCGATGACATCCGCCATATGTTAGGTGCACTGTCTCAATTAGGCGTTGAAGTGACGCTAGAAGACGACAACACGGTGGCACTTGTCAAAGGAAATGGTGGCAACTTTATTTCCCCCGTTGAGCCGTTATTTTTAGGCAATGCTGGTACGGCGTATCGGCCATTAACTGCTGTGCTTGCTGCTATATCCGGTGATTATGAACTGATTGGTGAGCCGCGAATGGAAGAGCGCCCAATTGGCCATCTTGTTGATGCCATGCAAACGCTTGGTGCAGATATTCAATATCTCAAAAACAAAGACTACCCGCCGTTAAAAATTGCAGGTAAGCAACTTGCTGGTGGAGAAGTTGAGATTGACGGCAGCATCTCAAGCCAGTTCTTGACCGCATTATTGATGGCTGCACCGCTTTTTAGTGGCGATACGAATATTGCGATCAAAGGTGAGCTGGTTTCAAAGCCTTATATTGATATTACCATTGGTGTGATGGCGCACTTTGGGGTTCATGTCGAAAACCATGATTACCAGCGTTTTGTGGTAAAGGCTGGGCAGCAGTATCAATCTCCTGGGACACTTATGGTCGAAGGGGATGCATCATCTGCCTCTTATTTCATTGCTGCAGCGGCAATTGCAGGTGGTGAAATTGAGATCAAGGGAGTGGGTAAACAAAGTGTGCAAGGTGATATCGGCTTTGCCAAAGTGATGGAACAAGTCGGAGCAAACATTGATTGGCATGACGAACGTATTGTTGTGCGAAAAGGTGAGTTAAATGGTGTGGATATCGATGCCAATGCTATCCCCGATGCGGCGATGACGCTTGCAACCGTAGCGCTATTCGCAAAAGGTAAAACCGCAATTCGTAATATCTACAATTGGCGTGTAAAAGAAACCGATAGATTAGCTGCGATGGCGACAGAGCTAAAGAAAGTAGGTGCAGAAGTGGTAGAAGGGCACGACTTTATAGAAGTTGCACCACCGGCTAATTTTAATTTTACGGATGTAGATACATACAATGACCATCGCATTGCGATGTGTTTTTCAATGGTGGCAGTAGGTGGCCAAGCTATAACTATTAATGACCCTAAATGTACGGCAAAAACTTTCCCAACCTATTTTTCAGTGTTAGAAAGCATTAGCCAGTATTAATCTCATCAAAGGTGTTGAAGATGTTCAGCACCTTAAAGCCCTCTCTAAAATAATCAATCATAACAAAGTCAAATACGCGTTTGGTTGGCTGAATTTTATTCAGTCAAAGCTAGTCTGCACCTGACATTTAGCATCTTTCGCTGTACTAATAATTTGAGATATAACAAAAAATGACAGGTAAATAAGGATATATTCAGCAAATTGACGTATACTATGCGCCGTCAAATTCAGGTGAGCATTTTTAGGAGGTCTAAATGCAGGCAGCTATGCCAGTTATCACCGTCGACGGCCCAAGTGGTTCAGGCAAAGGAACTGTTTGTCGCTTGTTAGCTGAAACATTAAATTGGGAAGTGTTGGATAGCGGCGCGATTTATCGCGTGCTTTCGTTAGCTGCATTACACCACCAAATAGCAACTGATAACGAAGAGGGCTTGGTCCCACTTGCAGCTAATTTGGATGTACAATTTTCTATCGATAAAGAAACTAAAAAAAGTAAAATTGTACTTGAAGGTGAAGATGTCACTAATACCATTCGCAATGAAGAAGTCGGCGCAGCAGCGTCAAAAATTGCGGCATTACCACGAGTCAGAGAAGCATTGTTAAGACGTCAACGTGCTTTTAGAACTGAAGTTGGCTTAATTGCAGATGGACGTGATATGGGAACAGTGGTGTTCCCTGATGCAGAGCTTAAAATTTATTTAACTGCAAGCGCTGAAGAACGTGCTCGCAGGCGGTTTGTTGAGTTGAATGAGAAAGGCCATGATGTTACACTAAGTGGTCTGTTAGAAGACATTAAAGCTCGCGATGATCGCGATATGAATCGCAAGGTTGCCCCATTAGTTCCTGCCAGCGATGCGGTAGTTGTTGATACAACTGAGTATAATGCTGAACAGGTATTCGAACAGGTTATGTCTTTTATTCAAGACGCCATTGTGGCAGGTAAGCTTCCAAAAAGTTGTTTACCTAAATAATTTTTAATGACACAGGCAGGAAGCTAGTGTTTATTTAACAACCCCATGCAGCATGGTTGCTAATTGGTAATTTAACTTTATAGAGACGTATTTAGTATGTCAGAAAATTTTGCGCAGTTATTTGAAGAAAGCCTACAGGGTTTTGAAGTTGAGCAAGGCTCAATCGTTAAAGGTACAGTAATCGCTATTGAGAACAACGTTGTTCTTGTTGATGCTGGCCTTAAGTCTGAAAGTGCAATCCCTGCAGAGCAATTCAAAAATGCTGCTGGTGAACTAGAAGTTGCAGTTGGCGACGAAGTAGATGTAGCACTTGACGCTATTGAAGACGGTTTCGGTGAAACTATCCTTTCTCGTGAGAAAGCGAAGCGTCACGAAGCATGGATCCGTCTAGAGAAAGCATGTGAAGAGCACGAAACTGTTGTTGGTATGATCAACGGTAAAGTTAAAGGCGGTTTCACAGTTGAAGTTGATTCAATCCGTGCATTCCTACCTGGTTCACTTGTTGATGTACGTCCAGTTCG
This sequence comes from Pseudoalteromonas sp. A757, assembly GCF_004103285.1. Classification (NCBI taxonomy): domain Bacteria; kingdom Pseudomonadati; phylum Pseudomonadota; class Gammaproteobacteria; order Alteromonadales; family Pseudoalteromonadaceae; genus Pseudoalteromonas; species Pseudoalteromonas sp. A757. Next base: position 178,723 of record NZ_QNQN01000073.1, on the reverse strand, counting down.
CGACACAGCTCACCTTGAAGGTAAAGAGCTAGAGTTCAAAGTTATCAAGCTAGACCAGAAGCGCAACAACGTTGTTGTTTCACGTCGTGCTGTTATTGAATCTGAGAACTCACAAGAGCGTGAAGAGCTTCTTCAAAACCTTGTTGAAGGTCAAGAAGTTAAAGGTATCGTTAAGAACCTTACAGACTACGGTGCATTCGTAGACTTAGGTGGTGTTGACGGTCTTCTACACATCACTGACATGGCTTGGAAGCGTGTTAAGCACCCTTCAGAGATCGTGAACGTAGGTGACGAAATCAACGTTAAAGTACTTAAGTTCGACAAAGAGAAGACTCGTGTTTCTCTAGGTCTTAAGCAACTTGGCGAAGATCCATGGGCTGCTATCGCTGGTCGTTACCCAGAAGGTGCTAAGCTTACTGGTCGTGTAACTAACCTAACTGACTACGGCTGTTTCGTTGAAATCGAAGAAGGCGTTGAAGGTCTAGTACACGTTTCAGAAATGGATTGGACTAACAAGAACATCCACCCTTCAAAAGTAGTTTCACTAGGTGATACTGTTGAAGTTATGGTTCTTGAAATCGACGAAGAGCGTCGTCGTATTTCTCTAGGTCTTAAGCAGTGTAAAGCTAATCCTTGGCAAGAGTTTGCTCGTCTTAACAACAAAGGCGACCAAGTTTCTGGTAAGATCAAGTCTATCACTGACTTCGGTATCTTCATCGGTCTTGACGGCGGTATCGACGGTCTTGTACACCTATCTGACATCTCTTGGAACACTCCAGGCGAAGAAGCTGTACGTGAGTACAAGAAAGGTGACGAAATCACAGCTATCGTTCTACAAGTTGACCCAGAGCGTGAGCGTATCTCTCTAGGCGTTAAGCAAATCGACGCTGATCCATTCACTAACTACCTAGACGCCAACAAAAAAGGTGCTATTGTTAAAGGTAAAGTGACTGAAGTTGATGCTAAAGGCGCAACTGTTGAGCTGATCGAAGGCGTTGAAGGTTACATCCGTGTAGCTGATATCGCACAAGAGCGTGTTGAAGACGCGACAGCTGCTGTTTCTGCAGGCGACGAAATCGAAGCTAAATTTGTAGGTGTTGATCGTAAGAACCGTACTATCAGCCTATCAGTTAAAGCTATCTACGAAGCTGAAGAAAAAGAAGCACTAGAGAAGCTTAAGAAAGATGAGCCGGCGTTTGAAAACGCAATGGCTGCAGCTTTCAAAAATGCTCAAAAAGACTAATTAATCGGTCTTTAAACTAGGAAGGGCGTTTAGCCCTTCCTTTTACACTAAAGGAAACATTATGACAAAGTCTGAATTGATAGAACAACTTGCACTGCAGCACGCTCACGTTCCTGTTAAAGATGTAGAGAATGCGGTAAAAGAAATCCTTGAACAAATGGCTGGCTCATTATCAGACTCGGAGCGTATCGAAATCCGTGGCTTTGGTAGTTTCTCGCTTCACTTCCGTTCTCCTCGCACTGGCCGTAATCCTAAAACGGGTGAGACAGTAGAGCTGGATGGTAAATATGTACCACACTTTAAGCCTGGCAAAGAGCTGCGCGATAGAGTAAACGAAAGCTTAAATAATTAAGTCTAACGGAGCTAAACTTGGTTGCAGTATTGAAAAAAGGATTAGCTGTTGTTGCCATACTGATTGCATTTTTAGTTGGGACACAAAATCCACAAGTTGTTAATGTCAATTTTGTAATTGCAAGTGCAGAGTTACCACTGGCAACCTTAATGAGTATTTGCTTAGCTCTTGGGATAATTATTGGTTTACTTGTAACAGCGTCGGTTTTATCTAAGCTTAAATGGCAAAATCATCGCCTAAAAAAAAGTAATAGTAAGCTTAGCCAAACAGCCGAACGCTAGTTATGATCGAACTGCTGTTTTTATTATTACCTGTAGCCGCCGCTTACGGTTATGTTATGGGTAAAAATAGTGCTAAGAATCAAGCCTTAGAGCAAAGTCGACAAATTACCTCAGAATATAGTAAAGGCCTGAAATTCCTGTTGGATAGGGAAGAAGATCAGGGCCTTGAACATCTCACTAAATTACTAGAAGTCTCGGCAGACTCCGTCGATCATTATTTAACACTTGCATCGCTTTTTAGAAAGCGGGGAGAGTTAGATAGAGCGATAAAAATTCATGAATTACTACTTAAACAACCTAATCTAGATGAAGAAGTGGTTAAATCCTGCCGCTTAGAGCTTGCTCAAGACTACATCTTAGCAGGTCTGTTGGATAGTGCAGAGGAACACTTAGTCATCCTTGTAAAGCTAGGGTTTAATGATGCTCTCGATCCTATTTTAAACCTATACTCTCAAACTAGAGATTGGCGAAAGGGCGTTCATATGTATGAAGCGCATCCTGAGCTTTTTAAAAAGTCTTCTCATTGCGCCACGATTGCAAACTTTTACTGTGAAGCCGCAAATCAAGAAAAGAATCCGAGTCTATTCGAAAAAGCAACGTTACTTGCGCATGAAACAGTAAGACCCTTGTATGAAATGGGTAAAGATGCATATAAACATGATGATTACGTGAAGTGCATATATTATTGGCGAAAGCTCGTGAGCCAATTTGTATTTATGGCGCCACTTGTAATAGAAGACCTTGAATCCTGTTATGTTAAATTAAATATTCATGATCAATTCTTTGAGTTAGTCTCAGAGTTATTAGAAAAAGGAGGTGTGCTGATCAGAATTAAGTTTTGCCAAGGATTAGTCCAAAAAGGTCATATTTCTGAGGCAATAGAGTTTCTAACTGATAGTTTAAAGCGTGAACCATCAATTAGGGGCTTTAGTTATTTGCTGCAACTCATTAGCGGCAAAGATGCTAAAATAGACCACGTACTACAAGAAATAGATAAATTGGTGAAGTCTTATATTGCAACTAAGCCAAACTATCAATGTGGTCATTGCGGGTTTACAAGTCATACTATGTATTGGTTATGTCCCTCCTGCAAACATTGGGAGTCACTTGCTCCAAGCCGTGGGTTAGACGGTTTTTAAGTTTATAATTTGGCCAAATAGGGTAACTATGTCGACACAAGATTTAAAAAAGGTTTTGATTGCGCTTGATTATGATAATGAAGAAGCTGCATTATCATTTGTTTCTCAGCTCTCACCTGACGAATGCCGATTGAAAGTAGGTAAAGAGATGTTTACCTATTTTGGCCCTCAGTTTGTAAAAAAACTGGTAGATATGAATTTTGATGTATTCTTAGATCTAAAATTTCATGATATTCCAAACACGGTTGCAAAAGCAGTAACTGCTGCGGCTGAGCTAGGGGTGTGGATGGTAAACGTTCACGCCAGTGGTGGTCATGAAATGATGTCAAAAGCAAAAGAAGCGTTGGTAGCTTACGGTGATAAAGCGCCACTACTTATTGCTGTGACCGTACTAACTAGTATGGATCAAGGACAATTATTAAAGCTTGGAATTGAAAAAACGCCCCAAGAGCAAGTGCTATATCTAGCAAAATTAGCGAAAGAATCAGGCCTAGACGGCGTAGTTTGTTCTGCGCAAGAAGCCGAGCTGTTAAAAGCTCAACTCGGTGAAGAATTTAAACTTGTAACACCTGGGATCCGACCTGCAGGCTCTGATGCTGGCGATCAAAAACGCATTATGACACCTGAAAAAGCAGTTAAAGCGGGGAGTGATTACCTCGTGATAGGACGCCCGATCACTAAAGCTGAAGATCCTACTGCTATGCTAAAGGCGATTAACAGTAGCATAGCCGAGATTTAAGTTGCAAAGCCAACGTTATATTCACGTTGGCTTTAATTTATTGTCCAAGTCGTGTATCGCAACTATAAGCGAAGTAAAACTCCTCCGGAAGATATTGAGCATAGACCTTCGTCCTGTTGTGCTTATTGATATACCACTCACCCATGAACGTGTAATTTGGGTCATCGCTAGTTATGAAATTAAACTTCTCTAGCTTTGTTTTATTAGTCGCTCCAACTTTTAGCGTCAGGGAGTTGTCGTTAAGTTTGTAGTTTCCTCTTGCCAGAAAGTCATATCCTATATTACTCTCAGTTTGCTCAGTTGCTCTCGCTATTACTACATTCTTGTTTGTCCGTATACAAATTTCATAAAGAAGGGATTTATAACCATATTGTTCATATACAATTGATAAAATACCTTTTGTTAACTCATTCGTAGAATACGGAAATGCGGTACTAGATGAGTCACTAGTACCAAAAGAATCACTAGTACCAAAAGAATCACTAGTACCAAAAGAATCACTAGTACCAAAAGAGTCGCCAGTTCCAAAAGAGTCGCTAGTTTCAAAAGAGTCGCTAGTTTCAAAAGAGTCGCTAGTTCCAAGCGAATCAATCATGGTATTATTGGTTTGGGTTACACTTCCGTGTAACTCTTGACTAATTCCATCACTAATTGTTTCAGCAGCAGATGCAATTGATTGTACAGTGCTTGCTAAAACCACTGTAGTAGGTAAAACAGCAAATAAATTAAATTTCACGATCTGTCCTTACAATACTTAAAATTTCTGTTTTTATCTTTGTTACTATTTCACATAGTATAGGTTTTATATTTAAGAAATAATCCTCCTTTTTATCCTCAGGTATATGATTTGTATGGTTGAATACTCCAAAAATGATGTACTTAAAGCTGCCAGATAAGACGAGCATAACCTCTCTTTCATTTGGATTTGACTCTAAATCACTGATGAAATTAGAAAGTACTGATTTTAATTCATTTAATGTGCGAGTCTTTTTTAAATCCTTGATAACAAAGTTTAATATTTCACGGCATCTATCTAAATTTTTTTTAAAGGTAAAGCTTATATGATTAAGATTGTTTACTGCTTTGAAGCTGTTTTCAAATAGTGAAAAGGAAAAAGGAATTGAGTTTTGTTTCAATTCCTTTGTTGGTATTGCACCATTTATCAATGCGCCATTACTTATATTCTCAACACTCAGCTCAGGATTAACATGAATTAGCGACTCAACTGCTTTTCTTGATTCATTGAATATTCGAGTTGTTAACACTCTTTCTGTTTGGTTACCTTGCACATAATGTTGTCCAGTGAAGCGACATCGGCTAAGATCATCTCTTTCGTTATAGTATTGAGAGTGCTTACAATGATGCAGTTTCTCATCAACAAAGCCATAATCACACCCAGATAATACAAACTTTTTAACACCCAGACTTACGAGTGCAGACATAGCGGTATTTGTAACGGTTGGATTGCTATAGTAAAGCGGAGTTATAGCATGCTCTTTTGTAATAATCTCTGTTGTAATGTCATTTGCTTTAAAAAAAACTAACCTATTCTTGAATGCGCGTAGAGTTTTATGATAGACGGTGTTTAAAGTTATCAATAGCGTGTTTTTCAATAGGGGACTGTTTAGGTAATTCTCTTTAATATAATAACCATCTCTACTTCTCTCCATTTCTACATGTATATGTGGAACAATGTCTTTTTTAAGTAGGCTCGATAATGATGTTCCACATGATACAATAATCCCATTAAATTTATTTATATCATCAATTATAAGATCTAGCGATGGGCCATTTCCTACAATCAAAGCTTTATGACTTTCTAGAAAAGAAAAATCTGATTTTTTAAAATTTTTTAGACTTTTTATGTTTTGATAGGAATGTTTTAAACTTATCATCTCATCTTCCATAAAGCCCCATAGACTTACGAAGGAGTTTCTCCATTCCTTAAATGAGTCATATATTTTGTCAAATAACTGACAGTTATAATGCCTAAATAAACTGATATCACTAAATATTCCACAACTTCGCTCAGATGAGTAGGATGCTAAACTATCTAAAAAGTCACTATAGCTCTTACATTTAAAGAGCTTTAGATTACCGCCGCGTGCTTTACACTCATTTTTTATCGTTTCAAGATCGATGTTAAATCGGCCTAAGGCTTCAAGTTTTTGATCCTGCTCAATAATTATCACATCTATATAATTTAGCTTGTTAAGTAATGCGGGAACATGATAACCAGCACCTAAGCCCAGAACGACCAGTGTACTGGATGTAGGTTTCGAGTTTGGTTTAAACCCTAATGCTGACGCAATGTCATGTGATTTATTGATAAATTGTTGATGGTAGTATTGTGTTTCAGCGATAGATAAATTTAGAGAAAGATGAGTTGGTCTATTAAAAAAAAGTTCCACTTGCTCAATGCATTGAACTTTAGGGTCAATGCCATAAAATTCTAACTCTATAGACTTAGCATGTAATTTATCTTGAATCTGTGGGAAGTGAGATTTGTTCTGCGAAATTTGAAAACTTGCTTTCATATATTATTCTAGTCCTTGATATCTAATTACTCGATAAGTATTAGAATTGAGTACCTATTTTAGCATCAAACCTGAAAATTATCCTTCAATTAAATAGAGACGTTACCAAGCGAAGAGCAGCCATAGATGAAGGATTGTAATCTATTCTAGAAGTAGCAGATAACCTTGTAGTTTACTCATTATTTAGTGATACGTTAGCTGGGTATTAAGCAATAGTTGGCATTGGTTTGATCAGCCATACTTTTAGCATGGCCAATCGGGGGCAATATATTTGTCTTTTACTCTTCGTTATCAGCAGTTTCAAAGTTCAAACTAAATTGGCCACTACGCTGTACTGAGAAAATAGCCTTTTGCCAATTTTCTTCTTGATTTGATGTTGCATTTTCGAACAAGCTTAGAAAAAGAACAGAGATTTCATCACTTACTGGTATAACGTGTGCTTGTTTTGGTGTGCTGGTGTCATAGTAAAAAGCGGAACACCTAGGCATATTATCGTCATGGTAGTCCAGTACGAGCCGGGCTTCACTCCATGGCTCTTTAATTTGTTGATATAGATACTGGCCCAATTGTTGTGGGACTCGTCGGTTTTCTTCTCGCATTCTAACTCCTTGTTATTTTGGCGGTAAATGTTGGTCTGGTTTTACTGACGGCTTTTGGCTTTAGTATGCACTAAAAATTTGGGGACCCCAAAACCCACCAGTATAAATATGATCGACTGACTCGCAGCATTACCCATGATAACCTTAGTGTAAAATAGGCCTGAAAGTATAAACATAAAGATAAAAAACGAAAGCACCGATGTTAGTAACACAACGACTTTTACCCATAGTTGAACTAGCTATGTCTCTGTCTGCTAATCAATACAGCAACGATAAAACCGATCAAAGAAACCAAAAAACAATAAAATGCTGTTCCGTGGTGATCAGGTATTTCCTTATTCATAGATGAGTAAACTGCTTTATTCATTTTCTGTCGCTTTAAAGAGGAGTTTCATAAAGTGCTCGGCGGCTCAATTACTCCTTGCAATCATAGCAACTCAATAAAATCATGGCATTTAAGCCAATAAATTAACCCGTATTTTGGTAAGAGTCGGGTGAAAAAGTGTCGCTTTTTTCTAGCGCTTGTCTGTCTGCTGTAGTGTGGCCAGATCTTTAGTGACTTGCAATTTTATTCGGTCTTATGAATAGCCCACTTTTAATAAAATTGAGTTGATCAAAGATTGTACATTGATTTTTACAAAAAACTGGCATTTTTCTGTTTGTTTTAGTCGTCCGACCCTTGGCTTTAAAGTTAATTGACAAGCATAGGTATTCTCCAAAGTCGTCCGTTACAAATGTCAAAGCGTTCGGCCGTGAAAAAAGTACTCTGTTGACCTGAACAGATTGTTTCAAAAGTTACATCATTCCCAGCCAAAAGTTCGTCAGGAAGATCTGACTTTGATGCTAAAGTGCTATATTAAATAAAACTACCATTAATACAAGTAGTTAATTCAAAACTTGCTACATTGCTTGTTTAGCTAATACCGTAAATTGCGATCTCTGTGTGCACGATATTTAACCTTTGTTTGCTCGCAGGCCATCACAATAGTCTGCTGGTTTTGGTTAATCATATGTAAATGGTTATTTTGCGTGTAATTATCTGTTATTAATATAATTCATATAATAACAGAGGCTATTACATCGTTAGGCTGGAATGCAAGTGTGTTTTTTAAAGTGGTATAATATTAATTTGATATTATGGTTGATCTAAAAAATTCGTTTGTGTATCGTATGCGCCGTTCGAGAATGTACATCAAAAGTCCAGATGTTTAGTGTGGTTTTTGTTTTCAGGGAAGTGTCTATCTCAACAAGTCGTAAGAAAGCTTAATGCAAACTGAATTACTCATTAAGCTTTATGACTTCCTCTCTGAATGCCTATAAAAAGTAAAATCCCTTAAAAAAACATATGTTTGCATAATTTTGAAGAAGATTTTCGAATGTTAACTTAGTATTCAGTTACAAACTGCATACTTGGTCTATGTAATTTCTTGTTAAATAGTTAAATCAAATGTATTTTCACTATTGTACTGGAAATTAAAAAGATTAATTGTTTCCAATAATCTAATTTGGATGTCTTATAATTGAGGCGGATATGGCTAGGAATGCTTTATTTATAATGGTTTTGTTTTTAACTGGTTGTATGTCTACTTACGTTAAGTTAGACGTGACGGCTACTGATAACATAAATTTAAACCAGTTTAACGAACCACTACCTGTGGTATTAAAGGTATATCAACTAACTGATATTCAAGCGTTTAAAAATTCGACATTTGAGCAGCTTTGGAAATCAGACAAATCAATTCTGGCTAACACTTTGGTCACGGTGGAAGAGCGCACCGTAAACCCCTCAGATCGTATTAAAATCGAGTTTGAACAAGCTGAATCAGCCAAGTATGTTGCGTTTGTGGCCTTATTTAGAGACCGAACGGGTGGAAACTGGCGCGCATTTTATGACTTAAATGATTGGCCAGTACCCTTATCTACTTCTCTAGATATTGAAATTACCAGTAATTCTCTCCGCTTACCTGAAGTTGAGGAGGATAAGTAATGCAGCGCAACAACGTGTATAAGCCCGTTTGGGCTGAAGGGCTAATGCTCAGTCAGCAGCACTTGCAGCTATTTGATCAATATCAGCAATCTCAACTAGCGAGTGTACAGCAAAGCCTTAGAGAAAACGCATTTGGTTTGGATAGAGTTGTTTTTGATGAATCAGCATTGGCCAAAGGCGTAGTCAAACTGCAAAGTATTGCTGCAATTTTCAAAAGTGGTCGCCATATCCATCATATTTTTGCTGACAACGAAGCACCTATGTTTGAGCTCGAGGATAACAAAAGCGAATACATTATTAGTGTGGCGCTTGCGAATAATCATTCAGTAAGCAATATCCAAGGTTACCCGCAAACTGGGCAGCTCAGTGCTTATGATTGTGATTTTGTTGAAATGCAAGATGCACATGATCCAAACCGAAAAGCAGAAGTAATGGTTGCTAAGCCCAAACTTATGCTGGTTGAGTACAGTGCAAGTAATAGCTTTATTGAGCAACTCCCTTGCATCAAAGTGGTTCGTGGTGAGCATGGGCAGTTTGAAATTGACTCAAGTTATATTCCACCGTTATTAAATATCAAAGCCCTTGGATATTTAGCCGAGCGCGTAAATAAACTCGTCAACATGGTTGAAGCTAAGTACACGGCATTGTTTACCAATCGTGCCAGCATGGGAATTGTAGAAGACTTTGGTCCAACAGAGCTTAAACACTTTTTGTTATTACAAACGTTTAGCTCTATTTTTCCCGAGATTAAACAGCTTAGTAGCACAGCGAAAACTAGCCCAGATGCTTTATTTATGGCGCTAAATAAACTGATCTGTCAACTGATCAATTTTGAGCCAGAAGCCAGTAAGTTCGAGCTACCAGTTTATGACCATCAAGACCTAACGCGCAGCTTTGGTTTGATTGAATCTCACATTCAGACTCTGATTGGTTCGATAAGCGCAGCACGCTCGTCTGATTTAGTACTCAGTGCTATCTCTCAGTCTATTTTCGAAGTTCAAGACTTAGAAAGCACGACCTTGACTCGCGGTGAATTGTATATTGCAGCTTTCTATGAACATGAATCTACCCAGTGGATTGAGCTATTTGCAGAGCAGGTTAAGCTGGCAGCGCCTAGTCAATTGGAAATCTTAATTGCGTCAGCGCTTGGTGGTGTGAAGTTAACACACTGTCAGCGTCCACCGAATAGAGTATCGGTTAAAGGTGGTTATGAATATTTTAAAGTCGAACCACACGGAGCTGCTTGGGAACAAGTTGTACAGGAATTAGCGTTAAGAATTTTTGTGCCATTTAGCCTTCAAGGCGTGAAACTTGAAGTGGTTTCGGTGGCAAGTAAATAGTTAGTAGGTAAAGGTCATGGAAGCGTCGAAAAATAAATCTGAACTAGTCGCCTGCATTTCTCCGGTACTTGAGGTGCTTACCTCAATTCGCCAGGGTGGGGCTGATCATCAAGGAGTTGATGGTCTACGCAGTAAAGTCATGGATGCTTTTGATGAATACGAAAAAAGTTGTTATGACGCACGGATCAGTGCATCAGACATGCAAGAAGCCAAATTTGCATTAACCGCTTTGGTCGACGAGCAAATCATGACGGCGCAGAAGCCGTATAGTATGGAATGGATGGCGCGACCTTTACAATTAGAGTTGTTTGGCAATATGCGTGCGGGGGAAGCTTTTTTTGAAAAGCTTGAAAATATCCGCCGTGCAGCGGCACAGCAACGCACTTTATTAGAAGTCTATTTTGTTTGTTTACAACTTGGCTTTGAGGGTATCTATAAGATCAAAGGCGTGGAGCAACTCAAAGCGTTGATGCTGGACGTTAGAGCACAATTAGAAGAGCTCACGGGGCCGGCAAAATTACAGCTTTCTGATAATGCAAAACCACAAGAAAGTATGGTAACCAAGGTGGGAAGAAATCTCCCGTACTGGGTTATTTTATCAGTAACGCTCGCCCTACTTGCTAGTATGTATGTTGGTTCAACGTATTTTATTGAGAATCGCGCGAACCAGCAAGTGGTGCAAATTGATAAGCATATTGAAGTCCTAACGCAGTTAGAGAAAACAGGGAAAGCGAGGTAACATCATGTCAGGAGTGAATCGTAGCGGGCTAGTGCACCTAGTCTTAGGATTTTTGTCATCTCGTGCAACGGCTCATTGGGTCGGTATATTCGCAATTTTAACGCTAATTTGGTTTGCAGGTCGGTTTATTGGCCTTGAGGATCAAAATCATCGTTTAATGGTGATGGGTGCTGTATTTGGCTTGTTTTGTCTTACTTTATTAGTTCGTTGGCTGTGGGTGAAGCGTTCTGGCGACAAGCTAGCGAAAGAAATTGCCAACAATCACGCGGGAACAGAAGCCGAAGTCGAAGAAATCAAAGCCAAAATGGAAGAGGCGCTGTCGGCATTAAAAGCGTCTCACCTAGGTGCAGGCTATCGTGGCAACGCTGCGTTGTATGCATTGCCTTGGTACATGATCATTGGTCCGTCTGCTGCAGGTAAGAGCACATTATTTGCAAACTCTGGACTGCACTTCCCTTATTCAAAATCTAATCAACTGCATATCCAAGGTTTTGGTGGTACGCGTAATTGTGACTGGTGGTTTTCAGATCAAGCCGTTTTAATTGATACTGCAGGTCGTTATACCACTGAAGAGTCAGATAATGATCAATGGTTATCATTCTTAAAGCTATTACGCAAATACCGCTCTAAACAGCCAATCAATGGCGTGATGGTTGCGATTAGTGTTGCCGACATCTTGACTTCTGACAGCGAACAGATCCGCGACCACGTTAAACAGATCCGCGCTCGTATTGATGAGTTAATCAACCAACTAGGACTTATCTTTCCAGTATATGTGGTGTTTACCAAGTGTGATTTGATCAGCGGCTTTGAGCCTTTCTTCAATGAATTAAGTGAAGATGAGCGTAAGCAACCCTGGGGCGCGTATTTACTTGAGGAAGATGGCACCAATACCGGTGAAGTGGCAAGCGAGAACTTTTCAAAACATCTTACAGGCTTGTATGAGCGCTTATGTGATCAACGCCTAGTTAAAATGACGCGTGAACGTAACGCCCAACGTAAACAACTGATTTATGATTTTCCCAATCAGTTCAAAGCAGCGTCAGCTAAAGTCGAAGAGTTTATTGACACATTATTTAAAGAAAACCCGTACCAGGAAGTACCGTGGTTTGCTGGTGTGTATTTTACCTCTGGTACGCAAGAAGGTACACCTATTGAGCGCAGCGCAACGAGCAAACTGTCTACATTTAGATCAGTATTGTTTGAGTATCGCCAAGAAAGCATAACTTCTGCGTTCTTTATCAACCAAGTATTCAAAGATGTGTTGTTTAAATTACAAGACCTTACCAGAGGTAACCGTAAAAAGCGCCGCGTACAAAAATGGCTAAAAGGCTTTGCTGTATGCTTGTGTGTAACGTCGGTATTTGCACTTGCGGGCTTATTGGTTAACTCCTATACCCACAATCAGCAGCTTTTAACAACCAGTGATAAATTAACGACTGCTGTTGTTAATACACGTGTAGAAAATCAGCCGCTGGCGGAGCAATTTAACTCAACTTTGTCTCTTTTTGCACACTATCAAGAGCTGATCGGTTATGAGAAAAAGCTGCCTTGGTATTTCTTACTTGGTGTTTACAGTGCTGACAACACCATAAAGCCAATAGAGCAGGTATTACGTCAACGTGTACAAGCGCTCATTGGTGAACCAAGTTCGGAGCTTGTGCAACAAGCACTATTTGAAAGTCACCAAAACTGGATTGCGCTGCTAAGTACAGAAGAGCAGGTTGCTAAACGTATCGAGCCAAAACTACGTGATAAGTACTATCAGGCACTAAAGCTGCAGCTTATGATGAGTAACGAGTTTGAACGTTTAAATAAAGACTATGCCAAGTCTGAATTATTAGACTACACGGCGGATCGCCTAGAGCTAACGCTAAACGAAGACACGCAAGCATTAACAGAGCAACTGTCAGGACTAATCGATTTTTACTTAGCCCAATTAGCGGTTGAGCCTGCACCGCAGCAGCTAGCGATTTGGCAGAGTAATGATTTCTTAGTGAACCAGGCTCGTTCAGACTTAATGAGTGCGCCAGAGCCGATTGCGCTGTATGAGCAGATCAAAGCAAAAGTCACAGTATCAAAAGCCGCATTAACGCTTGATCAAATGATGCAGCAAAACAACAAAACCTTCTTGCAGTCCAAAATCAGTATTCCATACGTTTACACCAAAGAAGCGTGGGAAAACGAAGTATATGACGCCATTAAGGTTAGTGCGAGTAAAGCATTTTCTGGCGACTGGGTTATGGGAACCGAGAACTCAGAAAGCCAAGGCTCTGTTGATGAAGCAAAAGCAAGCGCTTTGGTTAAATCTATTCGTGCGCTGTATTTCAGAGACTATGCCAATGTATGGTTTGAATTTTTAAATTCAGTAGAAATAAGTCCATTCAATACTAGTAACGCGGCGAGTTTAACCCTGGCTCAGCTGTCATCACCAGAAGGTCCATTAGTTGATTTAATGGCCTCAATTGACGACAACGTAAATCTAATTGATTCGCCAAGCAAAGTGATAGAAACGGAAAAGCTAGCTGATCAAGCTAATGCACTACTTGCAAAGTCCAAAAATAACAAGGTTAAAGATGCGAAAATAGAAACCGCTGCGAGAAAGCGTGTGCCTGAACTGTCGAGCCGCTTTGCAGATCTGCGTCGCTACACCGCAAAAGGAGAAGACAACGCACGCTCCGATTATCTTGAGCAATATCTGGGTGCTTTGAGTGCTTTTCATTCGGATATCAAAACAATTGCAGCGAGTAACAATGATGACTATATGGCCATGTCTTTTACTCAAACACTGTTGAACGGTGACAGCAAAAACCATGCACTTCAAAGTGCTTGGGTGGTAGTGGAAAGTCAAGTAAGAGCACTTGACCCTGATACCAAGCAAGCACTTGAAAAACTGCTAAAAGCACCACTTTTGGCGAGTGTGCAGACGGTAATGAATGAAGCAAAAGTACAACTCAATGAGCGTTGGTCTAATCAAGTATTTTTAACATACAAAGAAAATATCCGTGGAAAATACCCGTTCAATACCAGTGGTCCAGATGCTGCGGTTGAAGATATTAGTGAGCTGCTGAACCAAGAGTCGGGTGTGTTTTGGCAGTTTATGGCTGAAAACCTTTCTCCTTACCTGCGTTTAAAGCGTGGTGAGTGGGTAGAGAAAACGTGGAATGGCATTGGCATTGGCTTCAAGCCCGGTGTACTAGACAAGCTAACTAAAGCGAGAAAGGTAACGCGTTCGCTATTTCCTCGAGACGGTTCTGAGGTGGGTATTAGCTTCCAAATGATGCCTGTGGCGCAAAAGGGATTAAAAGAAACGTATATTGGCTTTAGTGACCAAAATTACCGTTATAGAAACGAGCCTGAAGAGTGGCGTCGTTTTAATTGGCCTGCAAGATCTGGAACAGAAAAAGCGGTGGTATATGGTTTAGACAGTGAAGGTCGCAGAATCGAAATCGAGAAATCAGGCCCTTGGGCGTTCCTTAAAGTCTTGAATGAAGCAAATGTGCAGTGGGTTCGTGGCACCGAATTTATGGCAACGTGGCAACTGCAAAGGGAAGCTGAAGACACTGCTGAGCCAATTCAAGTTCAAGTCGCACTTAAGTCGAGCAGAAACAGTGGCATATTCAGTAAATATTTTATGACGTCGTTTGCACTGCCAGAATCTTTATTTGATACCAAAGTGAGCGTGGCTTCTAATGAAAACTTGGTGTTGAGGTAATACGGGCATGTTCGGTTTTTTTAATAATAAGAAAGTCGCCAAGGTACCAACGACTCAGCCATTTGGATTTATGGGTAAAAACCCAATTCAAGCGGACTTTATTAAGTTTAACGTTGACTCAAGAGAAGCAATTACACTTGAACGCTGGCTTCAAGAAGGGTTTGCAGACATGAGTCGCCAAGCTTTGGTAAGCGATGGCGCAGCTCAAAAAGAGCAATCAACGCTATTTTTTATTGCTTCAGGTCAGGACGAAAACTGTTTATTAGGGACATTGCAGCCGAGTGAAGATAAAAGCGGAAGACAGTACCTATTTTGCTCGTTTGTATTATCGAGTAATGCGGATTACAAACAAAACCCGGCGTTTTTGTTTAGCGAATGTGGTAGTGCGTTTAAGTCATTAAGTTTAAACCATGAACTTATCAGAAATTGCAGTAGCGTTGAGCAAATGCGCCATAGTGCGCAGGAGCTTAAGCAGGTAAGCGAGCTGGTTTCGCAACCTATCGATTTCGATAAGGCAATGTCTTCACTACGAGCTTCACCGATACAGCGTGTATGGGATGCGCTTGAACTAGAAGATCTAGATCAGCGAGCACAATTAATCAGTCAAGTGATGTCTGCGCTTAAAATGATCAAAACCCAGGGTTGTTTGCGTTGTCAGTTTGGGTTGAAGTTACCGATGCCACAAGTGGGTGAAGATACTCAGCTGTTAGGTGCATTTTGGCTGCATCTCATTACCAATATGGTGGCCGATCATCACTGGCAGCCTTGGTGTTTTTATAACTATGGTCAATTGAGCCAGAAAGCCTCGCTAGTGGTGTATTGCAGGCCTATGCCGGCCTCGTATTTTGCGTCAGTTTGGCTTGAGCACAATAGCTTGTCGACGACCATTAATCTAACAGGGACTTTGCCACAACATCCAGTAACACCACATATGTATGAATTGGCAAAAGCATCAAATATGAGTGTTTTCGATGCGCTAAGAAGTTGGAGTAAGTTATGAGTCAACCACATAAGTATCAGAGCTGGCAGCAGTGGCGTGAAAACTTATTAGCGCCTCTAGGCGGCATGCCATGCGGTGACGATTTAAAATACGAAGAGTCATTTAAATTACTAAAAGCCTCTTCGTCAGGTGTTGCTGAGCCAGACTTCAAAGCTAACTTTATTTTGGCATCAGAGCTGTTAGAAAAACAAACTAAAGATATTCGCATTGCGTCGTATCTAGCGTTGGCCGCGACTAATGAGTTTGGACTTGAAGGTTTGATCCAATCGTTAGATTTGTTTAATCAGCTTTTGCAGCAGTATCAGGCGCAGATCCACCCAGTGAAAGAACGTGCGAGGGCATCGGTTCATACTTGGTTCTTACAACAACAACAGCGATTACTTGGTGTTGCGACAGCGCATAGCGCGACAATGCCAGAACAATGGCCAGAGTTAAAGCGTGTACTTGAACAATATGCAGCAGACTCTGTTGCGATACTTGATGCAGACTCAGGACCTCTTGCTGATTTAAAACACTGGTGTGAGCAAGGTTTGGTATCACAACCTGTGATCGCAAAGCCCACTGTGATTGAACAAGAGCCCGTTGAAAAGCAACAGGTGGTCACAGCAGAGCAGCCTCAAGTACAGCAACCTGTAGCGGCAACTTCACAGCCTGCGGCTATTGCCTCCAAGTCCGTTTCTACGGTTGCTATTGCCGCGGAAGCACCACAGTCAGACTCGGCTTATACCGAGCAAGTTCGTAAATTACTGGCTTACGACAAAGAAAGCCAAAATTGGATGCGCGCAATTCGTTTGGCACGTGCAGTGAGGTGGGGGGCGCTTGCATTACCACCACACGATAATGAGTTGAAAACGCGCTTACCAGCCCCAAGGCAAGCGGCATTTGTGCCTATTGAAAACGCCTTAGCTGCACAAAACTTTGCCCAAGCGTTAGAAAAAGCAGAAGCCTTATTCATGGAAGGGGCGATGCATTTTAACCTTAATTTACAAAGGCTAACCATCGCTGCACTTGAAGGGCTCAAGTTATTTAAAGAAGCACAGTGGATCGATTTAGAGCTCGCCGCAATCGCTGATCAATACCCAACACTGCTCAGCCTTAAATATGAAGACGGAAGTGAGTTTTGCTCAGCAGCAAATCGCGAGCGAATTGGCGAACATAAATTACTAAGCCAAGGTGACGGTGCAAGCACTGATGGCAATCAGAAAGTTTGGTTAGATAAATTTAAAGAAGCGAAGGCGCTTGTTGATCAAAATAAACTTTCGCAAGCACTGCAGCTAATGGAAGGGTTTGCACAAGACAAGTTCGATTTAGCAAAGCAAAAATTATATCAAGCACGTTTATTGATGCGCAGTGAACGCGCGGATCTTGCCTATCCAATGTTTGAGCAGTTACTACAAGACATTGAACAGTACCGACTGGATTTATGGCATGAGTCGTTTGCTCTAGAGGTTTGGCGTTATGCCAAGCAATGTAATGAAGCAATATCCTTGGAGCAAGGGGATGAATTTGACCTACGAGCAACCGCGATAAAGCAGCAGATGCTCGTAACCAAAGTAAGCTCAGCGATTGACTGGGTTTGATTGTTAACCGCTGGGCTTGTAACGGCAGGCGCAACGACTGATTAAATAAGGAAAGACTATGTCTGATACGTTTCAAAAAGAGATCCCAAGGGCGCGGATTAATATAGCGCTTGAGCTGGAAACCGAAGGTGCAACGCAAAAGAGCGAACTACCAATGAAAGTTTTGGTGGTTGGTGATTATTCCAACGGCCAAAACGACAGTGACCTCGCAGAGCGAGAGCGCATTGCTATAAATAAAAATAACTTAGAGCAAGTGCTTAAAGACATGTCACCAAAGGCAAACTTTCAAGTATCGAACAAAATTGCGGGTGATGGTGAAATTGGTATTAACCTGACGTTTGATGATTTTAAGTCATTCGATCCAGAACAAGTTGCAGCCCAAGTGCCAGAGCTTAACAAGATGATGTCAATGCGTAACCTATTACGTGATCTGAAATCTAACTTGCTCGATAACTCAACGCTAAGAAAAGAGCTTGAGCGTATTTTGCAAAATAAACCAGAGCTTGATGAGTTAAAAGCACGCCTAAACGAGTTAGCGCCGCTTTTGTCTGAGCAAGAAAAACAACCGCAAGAGTAAGGACACGAACCGATGAATATGCAAGAAACGTTAAACGTTGAAGCGCGCAAAGAAGAGACGTTGACAGCTTCAGCTTATGAAACAATCTGTAATCTTGTGTCTATTGAGCCGGTTTCAAGCGAAATCAGCATAGATAACTTCCGTGATGCTAATAACCTTGCGGAAACCGACACCAATGAGCGCTTAACTGCTGCTATCAATGTCTTTTTAGATATGGCCACTAATGACAGCAAAGAAGTGTCGCGTATCGACAAGTTATTGCTTGATGACTACATCGCCAAAGTTGACAAAATTATTTCTGAACAGCTGGACGAAATTTTACATCACCCGCAGTTTCAAAAAGTAGAGTCGGCGTGGCGTTCACTGCGTTATTTGGTGAATCGTTGTCCAAATAACTCAAACGTAAAGCTTGAGCTACTTGATGTTGATAAAGAAACGCTACGTGATGACTTCGAAGAAGCACCAGATACCACGCAATCTGCGCTCTATAAGCAAGTATATACGGCTGAGTATGACACACCTGGGGGCGAGCCAATTTCGACTATGGTGTCAAACTTTGAATTTGATTGTTCAGCGCCGGATGTGTCGTTATTGCAAGAAATTTCAAGGGTATCTGCGGCAGCACATTGTCCTTTCTTAGGTAGTGTTGGTGCTAAATTCTTCCTAAAAGACTCGCTTGAAGAAGTGTCAAAAATTCAGGATTTAGGCTCTTATATGGAGCGTGCTGAGTTTTTACGTTGGAAGAACTTCCGTGAATCAGAAGATGCACGTTACATTGGCTTAGCATTTCCGCGCTTCTTGCTGCGTTTACCATATGGTGACTTAAATCCAATTCGCCACTTTAACTATCAAGAAGACGTTAGCAGTGAGCATCATGAACGTTATCTATGGGGTAACGCGACATTTGCGTTCGCGGCAAATATCGTTCGTAGCTTCCATCAAAATGGTTGGGCGGTAAATATTCGTGGTCCACAGTCTGGCGGTCGCGTTGAAAATCTACCTCTGCATTCTTTTGAGGCTGGTCGTGGTCAAGAAACTAAGATCCCAACGGAAGTGCTGATCTCTGAAACTAAAGAGCTTGAGTTTGCAAACCAAGGGTTTATCCCTCTGAGCTATTACAAAAACAGTGACTTTGCGTGTTTCTTCTCTGCAAACAGTGCGCAAAAGCCACAAATTTTTGAGACACCGGAAGCCACCTCTAACTCGCGGATCAATGCAAGATTACCTTACATCTATTTGGTATCGCGTATTGCACACTATATGAAGGTGATCCAGCGTGAAAATATCGGCTCCAGCAAACCTCGTCATGAGCTAGAACAGCAACTTAATGATTGGTTAGGTGCATTAGTTACTAAGATGAATAATCCAGACGAGTCTCTAATTGCTACGCACCCGTTAAAGGATGCCAACGTGACGGTTTCGGAGATCCCAGGTAACCCAGGTTATTACCGTGTGAATACGTATGTGGTTCCACACTTCCAAGTAGAAGGTATCGACGTACGCCTCGCACTCGTTGGGCAAATGCCTGGCGAAAAATGAAGGCCACCTGAAGAACCGATGAAGCGTATATAGGGCAGTGAAAGCTGCCCATTATTAAGAATGAAGCCTTAATATAATGAGGTTTAGAAATAGCGGTTTGGACTTTTGAGATGCCAGCTGAGCTTGCGTTCAATAGTAAGAAAAGAAAAAATTTTAAACCGTGTTAGATTGATAAGTTCAACGATTGAAAATTGGTTACTGGTAAAAAATAAAATTTAATATGATTGCTGGTATTAAATGGTGTATTTATGAATATAAAAGCGAGCCATTTTATTTGGAAGGTTATATTTTTAGTGCAGCTTTCCTTAACACTATTTTCAATATATGAAAATCAATTTTTAATCTTGTCTGAGATTAGGGTTTCACTTGTAGAAGTTGTCGTTCTTATTACTGATGGATTAGTGTTGGTAGCAAACTTACTGCTGATTTTACAAGTGCGTATGTTAAGCCAAAGAACATGGTGTTTGGTAGTTTTGGTATGGTGGTTTGTAAATATTTACAGTTTACTAAATGAATTTTACTTAGGCGGTTATACTTCGTCTGAAATGTTGTTTTTTGGAAATGTAATCTGGTTTTTAATTTTATTCTCCCTGCCTGTACTTAAGTACGGAAGCTTTATAGGAGAACCCATTAAAGCTGAGTAAAGTTAAAACGATTTATACTTCCATGATGCACTTTAGTGCATGCGTTAAACTGTGGAATTGACGTGCGTCTTAAGCTCGTTGGTCAAAAGCCAAGTATAAATAAAAGCCACTGATAAAAACGAATAAACATATCTAAGGCTGAGATAGCCCTAGAAAAAAGCGATAAGGCAATGGATTGTCATGTTTAAACGAAAAATATGTAGCTGGTTGATGGTGTTAAGTACAGTTCTAGTGACTAACTTTGCTTATAGTCAAGGGCTGACACCTGAGCTCTTTTTCGCAAAAAAGAAATTGCAAGAAGCTGCTATCTCTTATACTGCGGCGATGGAAACGTGTTTTGAGTATGCTCCACGAGTTACGCCAAGTCAGTTAAAAGTAGATAAATTGGAGACAGAATTAGTTGTAGAGGCTGTCAATTATCTGCATTACTTAACGCTTAATGATTGTATGCAAGACCATGATGTTTACTTTTTAAAGGCGGTTGAGCACTACAATCAAACGGCGCCAAAGGATGAGTTAATCACGGTAGACAGTTTTGTGACGCATAGATGGAATGAAGAGCTTCGAGCTGAATTCGAATTTAAACAGTTACCCGAAGCGGTCCAGCAGCACTTTTTGCAGCTGGATATACTAAAAACGCCATTTGATGCGGCGACGTTAGTGATGGAATTACGTGGTGACTTATAACATGTAGTGAAAGATTGCCCCAAGTTGGCTGCCACCAACTTGGGACATGTTCCCAAATTGGCATAAAGCGTGGCGCTTTGTTTGGGGATCAAACGTGAAAAACACGCGTTTGATCAATGCCTTTAATAATTAGGAAACATCTTATCTTAAAAGGAGAAATTAAAAATGGCAATTCCAGCGTATATGTGGTTAAAGGACGACCAAGGTAACGACGTTAAAGGTTCAGTAACTGTAGCTGAGCGTGAAGGTTCAATTGAGATTTTGCATTTCGATCACGAATTGCGTATCCCAACTGATAACGACACGGGCGAGCTAACAGGTACTCGTAAGCACGAGCCTTTTGTTATCACAAAAGCTGTGGATGCTGCTACTCCGTACATGTACAAAGCGTGTTCAAACGGTCAAACATTAAAGCAACTTGAGCTTAAATGGTACCGTATTGATGACACGGGTACTGAGCGTGAGTACTTCCGCCATACGCTTGAAGACGTGAAAATCACTTCAATCACGCCAACAATGCACAACGTTAAAGATTTGGATAAAGAGCGTTATCCTCACCTTGAAACAGTGCACATGCGCTACAAGCGCATCACTTGGACGTACCTAGACGGTAACATTGAGTTCTCTGACTCATGGACTGAAGGTCGTTAATTTCGAGTGTTGGAGGCCTGTTGGCCTCCTTTTCAAGCTTATACTAGTTCGTGCAATGAATAGAGAGCGTATTTTTCTATGGCCTTATTTGATTTGCTAGCTCAGCCATCACGCCAAGCCTATAGTGATAACAATTTATCACATCTAAGCGACAGCGTATGTAAACACCTAACGCAACTATTGAATGCGCGTAGGGGAGTGCTTGAGCATTTAGGCGATTATGGTTTACCGGATGTGGAAGATCTATATGAAGGGCTGCCTTATTCGCAGCAAACACTTGCCAATGAAGTAAAAAGAACCATAGAAAAGTACGAACCAAGAATTACCAACCTCATCGTTCGACCCATCGACATAAAAGAGGAAAACTGTGTGATTCGATTTGAGATAAGAGCGCAATTAAAAACCGGCGAGATAATCAGATTGAATACTAAGTTTGCGTCAGGTGGTAAAGCAAACGTCAATGCAGGAGGAGCAGACTAATGGATATGCAGCAATATTTTGATGCGCAAATGAGGCTGTTAACACAAGCAGGTAAACAATTTGCTCAGCAGTATCCTGAACATGCCGGTTTTTTAAATATTGACGCATTAAAGGATAGAGATCCCCATGTTGAGCGCTTGCTCGAAGGAGTCGCTTATTTAACGGCATTTACGCAAAAGCGATTGGACGAGACGCTACCTGAAGTGTCTGAGCAAGTACTCAGACAGATTTGCCCAATATTATTAAACTACTATCCGTCTACGACGGTGCTAGAGTTTGCGCCAAAACTCACCATGCAAGGGTTGGTGAGTGTGCCAAAAGGCGCGAAAATCTCTTCCCATAAAAGTGACAACGCTCCTGTGGCTTGTCACTTTACTACCACCGCAGAAACGAAAGTGCTGCCGTTTGAGATCTATTCTGTGGACTATCATGAGATCCACACTGGTGCGACGTTAAACTTGCACCTCAAGCGGTTAGGCCAAGGCAGTTTAGATGATTACGATCTCTCTAAATTGCGGGTGTATTTACGTGGTGACACGCCGCTTTGTGCCAGTCTTTATCAAATGATGAAGAACCCAAACGCAGCGATAGAGGTTGAGACTGGAAGGTTGGGAAGTACGACGCAATATACCTTGAACAAGTCAAAAATAGATGCAGCTTTTCATAAAGACAGCACCGGAATGCTGCCGAACAGCGAACAGAGTCATCCCGCTTATGCCTTGCTACTTGATTACTTTAACTCTCGTGAAAAGTTCTATTTTGTTGAACTAACGGGACTGGATACGCTAAATATTGATCCAGACACTAATACTATCAGCATCAAAATAGCCAGTGATATTAAATTACCGCCCGGTAACAAAGTAAACGCAGATAATATTCTGCTTAATTGTGTACCCGCGGTAAATATCTATCCGGTAGATGCCGAGCCTATCCGAGTCAGTGAAAACCAAACCGAATACCAACTACATCCAGTGCAAAATAAGCTTGGAGAGAGCTTTTGTTATAGCGTTAAGTCGGTACAAGGCGCAAGCAGTAGCACTGGGGAAGCCATCGACTTTGTTTCTCGATATAGCACGGTATATGAAGATAACGCCCATTTGTATTCACTGATAAGCCGCGATATTGGCGGGGTATCGCCACAGACGTACATTCAGCTTTCAATGCAAGAAGTGGGTGATATTACTACTTTATCGACTGAGCTGTTGGCACATAACGCGGCGTGGCCAAGGCAAACACTGCAAGAGGGTGATATCAATGCACAAAGCGCTGATGTACCGTCGGTACTTAGCGTTAAAAATGTCGTAAGACCGAGCAAGTTGCTTAATTCTCCTGATCAGGCTTTACATTGGCAGCTCATTAGCTTGTTGAATATGCGTTTCTCTCAACTTG
Source organism: Pseudoalteromonas sp. A757 (assembly GCF_004103285.1). Taxonomy (NCBI): domain Bacteria; kingdom Pseudomonadati; phylum Pseudomonadota; class Gammaproteobacteria; order Alteromonadales; family Pseudoalteromonadaceae; genus Pseudoalteromonas; species Pseudoalteromonas sp. A757. The sequence continues at coordinate 155,505 of NZ_QNQN01000073.1, read as the reverse complement.
CGGAACCAACCCAGCTGAAAAAGCTATTGGCGCTGTTTGATTGGTCGGAGCGATCTGAAAATCGAAATCGTATCGAGAGCATCCAAGGCGCTGAGTCTAAACCTATCTCATTGCTACAAAAGGGCGTGTTTGTTAAAGGAATAGAGATACATTTAACCCTAAACGAAAAGAGCTTTGTTTGTACAGCCGACGCTTACCATTTTTGCGATGTGTTGCATCAGTTCTTTAAACTATATGCACCAATCAACGAGTGCTTAAAAACCCGAGTAACGCTGCTGCCAAGTTACCACGAGTGGGAGTGGGATGTGACTGCAGGCGATAGTTATCAGGTGTAAATGATGGAGCAGCAAAACCAACCTATTTGGGCAAAACTGCCAGAGCCAATCGCTAAATTGATGGCAACACCTTGGCGTTTTAGTTTGTACAAGGCGCTAACGCTTATTGAACAGCACTGGGCTAGCAATAACGAGTTACAAAGTGGCCACAGTCATCGCGTTGAAATTGCCCCCTATAAGGAACTTGGATTTCCAGCTTCAGATGTTAGACGCTGCGAATTACAAGTAAAGCAACGAGGCAAGCTAAGGCTCGAAACATCATTCCTCGGTTTGTATGGCGTTGATGCTGCGATGCCGCACTACTTGTTAGAACAAGCCGCAGGAGACGAGGAGATAGGAGCTAGAACACGTGCATTTTTAGATCTCTTCAATCATGTACTGTATTGCCAGCTATTTCAAAGTTGGAAAAAGTCTCAGATTAATCTCGCCGGCATTGGCGCGCAGCAATTTGACCAGATAGTTGCTGCGGTATTTGAAAATAATCAGTCAGATAAAAGCAAACTAAACCTCATTAGTGCTAAACAAACCAGTGCTGCTGGGCTTGAACAAGTATTAAAGCAAGCGCTACAAGATGAAAGCTTAACGATTAAAGACAATATCGTTGAATGGGAAGGTATTACTGAAGCGGGCAAGCTAGGGTCAAAACATAGCGGTTTTTCATTGGGTGGCAATGGCGTATTGGGTAAACGCGTACTGGTTACCGGCAATCGTATTTGCATTGAGCTTGGTCCAATGGACGAGGCTGAGGCGCACCTATATGAGCCAGGTGGTGTAAAGGCGAAACGTTTATCACAATTATTAAATTGGCACACCTCCACCAAAATGAACTGGCAGCTGTTAGTACAGATCAATCGCCAAGCACGCGAGGGGACTCGATTAGGGGCTGGCAAGCTTGGGATAAGTTGTGCGATAGGTAAAGTTAACGCACGCGTAGAGAAGAAAATATATTCACAATCACAGTTTTAATGCGAACGGGAATAGCAAGGATTAAAAGATGGACGCAACAGGCATAAAGAATCTCATAGACAAACTCAATCATCACAGCGCGACAGCGTTAGAAGCTGCAGCAGGATTCGCAGCGAGTCGAAAGCATTTTGAAGTGCTACCAGAGCATTACTTATTAAAGTTAATGGAAGAGCACAATGACGGCGATGTTGCGAAGATTTTACCTTTCTTCGAAGTTGATCAAGACGCATTGTGGAATAGCGCGCTAGAATTTATCAATCAACAAGATGCTGGTAACCCGAGCAAGCCGGTTTTCTCCCGTCGCCTCTATGAGTGGTTAGAAAAAGCATGGCTCAGTGCAAATATGCGCCATCAAAATGATTGGATCACAGGAGCTGCGCTGATTGACTCGTTCAAAGACATGGCGATATACAGCCCTGCATTTGGACTGGCGCGCGAGTTCGACAAGATTGATACGCACTTCTTAAAGCAGAATTTAAACAAGATCTGTAAAGGCTCGACTGAGCGTCAAGTATTTAGTAAGCCAAATGCTGACAACACGGTGTCGAATAGCCGTTCACAAGGTGAAAGCGCGCTAGAATCATTTTGTGAAGACCTCACTGAAAAAGCACGTTCTGGTGCAATTGACCCGGTTCTTGGGCGCAACGAAGAAATCCGTCTCGCAATTGATGTGTTGTGTCGTCGCCGCAAAAATAATCCTATCTTTGTCGGTGAGCCCGGTGTTGGTAAAACGGCAGTGGTAGAAGGGCTTGCTCAGCGCGTTGTTGAAGGGCAAGTTCCGCCAGAACTCAAAGAAGTTAAGATCTGCGTACTGGATATGGGGCTGCTACAAGCCGGAGCCGGCGTAAAAGGTGAATTTGAGCGTCGTCTTAAACAAGTCATTGATGAAGTAAAGAGTTCAGCGACCCCTGTTATCTTATTTATTGACGAAGCGCATACCTTGATTGGTGCTGGTGGCGACGCTGGCATGGGAGATGCCGCAAACCTACTAAAACCTGCACTTGCTCGTGGAGAAGTAAGAACACTTGCAGCAACGACATGGAGTGAATATAAAAAATATTTTGAGCGCGATGCTGCGCTTGAACGCCGGTTTCAATTAATTAAAGTCGATGAGCCAACCGAGCAAGCCGCAAAGCTTATGCTCACGGGTCTTAAAGAGAAATACGAAAAGCATCATCAAATTCAAATCACAGACAGCGCAATTGAAGCCGCGGTTAGTTTGTCTGCACGATATATTACAGGTAGACAATTACCTGACAAAGCTATTGATGTACTAGATACTGCGGCTGCAATGGTCAGAATGGGACCGGCAACGTCGCCTGTGGTGATTGATAAAGCCAAAGAGCAGATCCGTTACTATCAAAGCAGAATCGAACGCTTGGCAATCGAGTCAAAGCTTGGGATTGCAGATCAAACTTGCATTCAAAGCCTCACTGATGCGCTTACACAAGCCCAAGAGCAGCTTGCTGAGCTTGAGCAAAGCCGTGAGCTGCAAATTGATACTTATAACGCCTTACACGGTGCGAGTGACGAAGAGAAACCTGCGATTAGACAAGCGCTTGCTGCGTTAAATCAAGATGATAATGCGATTTTCTCCGAAGTGACCAGCGATACGGTAGCGCAAGTGATCGCAAGTTGGACTGGGATCCCTGTTGGTAACATGGTGAAAGACGAGCTGGAGAACTTACTTAAGCTTGAGCAATCACTGGCACAAAGCGTTGTGGGTCAAAATGCTGGATTGACTGCGATTGCAAAAACCTTACGGGTTGCAAAAGCGGGTGTATCGGCCTCATCTGGCCCGCTGGGTGTATTCTTATTAGCGGGTCCTTCAGGGGTTGGTAAAACCGAAACCGCAAAACACATAGCCGAACTACTATTTGGTGGTGAAAAATTCTTAACCACAATAAACATGAGTGAATATCAAGAAGCGCACACGGTATCACAACTCAAAGGCTCACCACCGGGTTATGTGGGTTATGGTGAAGGCGGGGTGTTAACCGAAGCTGTGCGCCAACGTCCATATTCTGTGGTGTTACTTGACGAAGTGGAAAAAGCCCACGCAGATGTCATGAATATGTTTTACCAAGTGTTTGAAATGGGTGTAATGCGTGATGGTGAAGGGCGTGAAATCGATTTTAGAAACACGGTTATCATCATGACTTCTAATTTAGGGGCTGAGCAAATCATCAATGCTTGTACACCAGAAACCGAGCAGCAGGCCATGCAACAAATGGTGGATGGGATCATTCAGCAAGGCGTACCCGAAGACGAAGAAGCACAAGACAACAACGAACAAGAAACACCGTTTGAGAGACCGAGCTTTCAGCAGCTAGTCAGCTTAATTAAGCCAAACTTGCTCGCGCATTTTGCACCTGCGCTTTTAGCGCGTATGCAGGTTGTGCCTTTCTTCCCGCTAGATACCGATGTGTTAAAACATATCGTGGCACTAAAGCTTGAGAAGGTCGCGGCGCGACTTCATGACAATCACGCAATACAACTGCGCGTAGATCAAACAGCGCTAGATTATCTAGCCGATAAATGCGCTATGTCTGATAGCGGCGCACGATTGGTTAACGCAACAATTGAACAACAAATTTTACCTGGGATCGCTCGTTCAATTTTGGGCTTTATGAGCGAAGAAGATATGCCAGACCTGCTGACGCTGACACTGGATGAAAATGGTGAAATTGAAGCCGTATTCGCCGACTTAAGCTAACGGTAGATACGAGTAAGGAGACAAAAATGGAAATGCTAGCATCACTTGCCGATAAACTGCCTAAGGCAAACGAAAGTCACTTTGCAATCGAAATTGCGGGGCTATCAGGAAGTTTATTTAAAGTATTGAGTTTTGAATCACACAATGACAGCTTATGCAGTGACTATCGCTTCGATATTGAGGTGTTAAGTGAAGAGCTAATTGAGCCTGATCTGGTGATTGGTAAAGATGTTACATTTTCCATTACGTGGGCTATGTCTGACAGAACGGTTTCGGGAATTATTACCGAATATGTTTGCCATGGTCGCAGTCATCAAGGCTACGTGTATACCTTATCTTTTCAATCTCTTTTGGTGTTGCTCAAACATCAACGATCAAATCGTGTTTTTACCGACATGTCTGCGGATGCCATCGTGAAAAGTGTGTTAGACAAGGCAGGATTCCCGTCAGGAAAATTGCAACTAAAGGCATCATCGCCAACCCTTGCTATGACAGTGCAGTATGACGAAAGCGACTTTGACTTTGTGACGCGTCTAATGCGCCGCTACGGTTTTGTTTACGGCAGCACAGAGTCAACGGGCAGTCAAGCCAATCTGTCAGTGTTTGGCAGCAGCAGTGATTTTTCTTCAGAGATGGAAGAGATAACTTTGCCTTACGCGTCACCTACTGGACAGGTTAGGCCGAGCGAGTCTGTTTTTGCCTTTTCTAAAAAGGCGAGCCTACTAAATAGCGGCTTTAGACTGTATGACGAAGACTATGAAAAAGGCTGTGCACTGTCTGTTAATAGCAATAATCAAACAGAGGTGGGCGGCTTTGGTGAAGACAGCATATTTGCTGAAAACTTCATGACAAAAGGAGATGGCGATACGCTTACCAAAGTGCACCAGCAAAGCATTGATTGTCAGCGAAACCTTTTTGTTATCGATACCGACTGTCGAGCGCTTCGTCCGGGTGTCGCTTTAACCATAACCGATCACCTTAATTACAGCGGTCGTTACTTAGTGGTGTCTGTTGCTCATAAAGGCTGCCAAGGCGGAAGCGTCGAATACGGCTCCAAGGTAAAAGGCTTAACCTATAAAAACCAAGCGACGATTATCCCAATTGATGTGCAGTTTAAAGCGCCTGTTATTAAGCGCAAAAAGGTCTTTGCATCGTTTAACGCCACGATTGAACAAGGGGTGGATGACAAAGGGCGCTATATAGTTAAACTGCCGTTTAACCAAGATGGTGAAGGGGAAGAGAGTAAACCGACTCGACTTATGCAGCACTATGGTGGACCTGGCGGGCATGGCATGCACTTTCCTTTAAACAAAGGAACCGAGGTTATGGTGGCGGGCGAAAATGGTGACTTAGACAGACCGGTCATTCTCGGTGCGCTATTTAACGATGAAGCGCTAAGCCCGGTTACTGCTGAGAATGCGACTGAAAATAAATTGGTGACAAAGGCAGAAAACACCTTGTTGATGGATGATAAACAAGGCGAAGAGAAAATCCAATTGTTCACTAAAGCACAAGAAAATATACTCGAATTTAATGCCACCGAAGGCAGCGAATTTATCAAGCTTGAAACCAAAAAAGGTTACATCGATATTAAATCGAAAGAAGCGATGACGCTGCAATCACAAGCAAATATTGTGGCACAAGCCGACAAAGAAATAAGCATTCGCGCAGAAGATGCGGTGTATATCCAAAGTATTGAGTCCAATATTGAGATCAATGCCAAAGAGGCGGTTCAACTCACCGCAGACACCGACATTAAAATTCAGTCTGCTGACAGCAATATTCAATTCGAAGCGCAGCAATCCATCAATCTTGAGGCAGCGCAAGACATCAGTTACTTCAGCGTTGATGGTAATGTTGAGCTTGCGGCGCAAAATGGTAACTTGACCATTAATGCCGATAGAAACATTTCTATCGTTGGCCAAGGTAGCGGCTCAATTCAGCTCTCTCAAGGTGGCGGAAAAATAGAAATCGATGCGGCAGGTAATATTACTATCGATGCGAACAACTTGAACTTAAGCGCCAGCAATATTTCAGTGTCTGGCTCAGCAATTAGCCATAACTAAGCAGGGAGCAAAGTCTATGAAAACCAATGTTGTACAATTTCCTCCGTCGTTAAGCAACATCGTATGGCGTGTATCCGCCATTGATAAATTAGGCAAAGTGTTACAAGTGAAGTGTGACGAATCAAAGGTAGAAATGAAGGTTAAAGGTCAACTAGACAGCGTGACACGCGTAAGTATTGACGATGAAGTGTTGCTTCATAGTGTGGCAATGCCTATCGTTATTGGTCGCTTAGCTGCACCGCAAGATTTTCCGGCAGCGTCGGTAACAAATAACAACGGCACTGTGGTGCTAAATGGCGAGCAAAAAGTCTGTGTCAAAACCAAAAATGGCAGCATTGCGATCAACGGCAATGGTGAGATACAGCTTGAAGGTAAACTGTTAAACGCCGATATTGAGCAAGATCTCAGCCTCCAAGGCTGGCCAATTCGATTAAATTAAGCTGATACGGTGTGACTATGTTTTTAGCTGCAACCAAATTGGCCGTTCACCGTCAACAACTTAAGTCGCTTTGGCGTCATTATCAAAAGTTTAATGCACGACAAGTAGTTGAGACTGGGCGTTTACATGCCCTTGAAAAACAACTATTAAATCATGTGTATACCTTAGCTGCGACGGACGAAGAACACTGGATAAACCGCTCACAACTAGATTGTATCGCGCATGGGTCGATTGATGATGTATTTAAGTTAACTCAAGAGATTGACTCACCTCAGCTGTTATTACTCATTAACCATCTTTTTGGGACAAGAGCGCTTGAAGATCAAGCCAGTGAAATAATCACGGCTATTAATCGCGAGCCTGCGCTTGCCGAGTTACTCATTCATAACTTATCAGCATGGCGCATTGATTTTGGTGATGCACTCAGGCAGAGAATTTTATCAACCGATGAAAATTGGCCTACGAGCCTTATCTATTTAGCATTTAGTACGGCTAACTTGTCGCGCCACCAACTTATGGCTGCACTTGAACATAGCAACCCTGAAATTGCCTACACGGCATTGGTTAATATGTGGCTGTGTAATACAGAGCAGCTTTCAGAGCACTTAGTGAAGCGGTTTGCGATGACAGATGATGCCGTGCTAAAAGCAAAATTATTGCAGCTTGCAGGTTTGCTCGACGAGCCTAAATGGGATGAGCCATGTTTACTTTATTGTCAGCACAATCCAAGCTACATTGCTGAAGTATTTCCGTACTTTTCTCATACCCGTTCGTTACAAAATCTAGTTAAGTTACTCGAAGCCCCCAGTACCGCACGTCCGGCTTACGAGGCGTGGAAACAAATCACCGATCTTGACTTACCTGAAGATTTCGCAATAAGTGATGCGAAAACTGGAATTAAATCTCAAAAATCGCAAAAACTACCCAGTTTTAAGCAAGCAGAGTATGAACGCCAAGCCTTAATAACCGCAAATACCCAACATCAACTCGCGGGGCGTAAAGTCTCCGAGCCTGCAGCTTGGTTACAACAGGGATTGGCTGGCCTTGCGATACAGCGCAAGCTTTCCAAAATTTCCTCGCATGCACTTGGCGCTGCGCTTTTTTACATGCCGATGGCTTATCTTCAATGGCAATCAGTAAAGCAGGAGTTGAACCATGCTAGTGAATGAATCCGAGTGGCAAAGTGGCACGGTTGAGGCTTGGGATGAGGAAAAAGATCCCATCGTAGTCATCGCTGTGAAGCAAAACTTTGAATACGACGTAAAGGGTAATGTGTATCCCGATCCAACTGGAGCGCCTGTTGTACTTGCTGATGACTTCGACGGTGAAGGGCTTGAAGCCTGCTTAACCGCCGTTAGCGAAGTTCAGCCCTATAAAACCGGTTTTGAGGTATATGGCGAATTGACCTGCTTTCCACCAACCGACAAGCAAGCGCGAGTGATTGAAGTTGGACTAAAACTCGGCTGTAACGATAGGGTCTTTGTTGATAAATTACTTCGAGTTACTGGTGAGCGTGTGTGGAAGCGATCGCTATTCGGGCCTGTGGCGAGCGATCCACAAGTATTATCGTCCTGTGTATTAAATTATCAACTTGCCTATGGCGGCACGAGTCTGTCGGATGAAGAACAAGTTTCGACCCAAAACCCTCTTGGTCGTGGTTATAAGCTCAAGAATAAAGAAGCGAAAGGCCAGCCATTGCCACAAGTGGAGTATGCTAATCAGGTATTAAAAAAACCGAGTCACGACACTGCGGTTGCAAGCTTTGCAGCGATCCCACCATTTTGGTCGCCAAGGGGTGACAAACTCCCAGAGGTTGACGAAGCCCAAGCCCTCGCGGGTAAGTTTCCATTTAAAGAAGTAGTCCCTGCTGCGCATTATCAAGTCGCGCCGCAAGACCAACAAACTCCAAACCCGTTTAGTGATGGCTGGTGGATTGAAATGATGGGCTTAACGCCAGACTTACCTTATGGACAAAGCCTAAAGCTAATGCTGCCCAGAATCGTGCCTCGCTGTCGTTTGGTTAATGGCCCAGACGCCGCGCCTATTGATATGCAGTGTGATACGCTGGTAATTGACTCACAAACACAGCAGTTTTCATTAATTTGGCGAGGAAAGGTAAAAAAGAGCCAAACGGGCAGTAACAGCGTGTTCTTAGTCGAAGAGGCACAAACGCAAGGAGTGGCACATGCAGTTTGAATTAATCGCGCTAGAAACCCCCGCCGGTAACCATCCTAGTGCTTTATATACCGCGGTCGCAAATAACATGCGCTTTTGCACGCCAAGTAAAGCCATTGTTAGGTACGATATAAGCCTCGACGCGCCTTACTTGCGCGCACAAATCGAAGAGATCTCGGTCACGTTACGTAAAGACCGCTGTTTAACCATTCTTGAATCTTTATTAAATCAGACAAAACAACGGTTTGATGGCAGTGCCAACACATGGGACGGCACCATTAATCTAATTGCTGGCTACGCAAAAGCAGAAGAGCCATATATAGAAGTGTCTGATGTTAGGACGCTTTGTGACCATCTTGAGCTGAACGTTGACGATATTCAGTTGCATAAAACGCTTGATATTGATTCGCTCTCGCCAAATAGTCTCCATGTATTTGTAGATAGTTGCGTTGGTTATGATGAAGCGTCAAAACCAAACTGGGTAGGAAAGCTACAAGTTGTTGGCGGCCCTGAAGGTGTTGTATTAAGTGAAGGCGGTTGCGCATTGCTTGGTACAAGTGCTAATAAAAATGCATGCCAAACCAAAGCATACCAGGGTGACTTAGGTGAGCTATTAAAAGAGCTGCACGCAGAGGTAAGTGAGCCCTATATTTCGACCCGCTTACTTAGTGAGCAGTGGCAAAGAGAATGGCTTAATGCTAGCCGCGTCTTGTACCAAGAACACGACGCGTTAATAGAGCTAAATAACACAGCAAATACCATTGGTTATATTGGCGCTGGCCATAATGCAATGGGGCTTGCGGTTGCCAGCAGTTATTTACACAACCCGTTAAATAGCCACATTGAAAGAGTGTGGCTGATCACAGAGCAAGAAAAACCACAATTAATCTCAGTAACAAGGAGTGTGTTATGAGCTTTATCGCAGCAGTAAAGGGAAAAGAGCCAGATTCGATTCAGTATGATCAAGATGCCATGTCGGCAACGCTGAGAGTAGGCGGGAGTGTGTCGTGGCGACACAACAATCCAGCATTGTTAAAGCTTACTATCGCAGCGAAAAATAATGGTGCCATTGGCTGTGTAAATGGGATAGCCGTATTTCCTGATAAAGCAAGCGGTGAAAACGCATTTATAGATGAGATTGCGCGCGCTAAATATGGCGATATGATGCTAGGTGAAATGATAACCGAGTTTGCCAGTGACTATATTGTTCCACCGCCTAAGTGGGACGATGAAAAAAACGAGCCGATTTTACCTCATGAAGAACCAGAAACAGGCATGGATATGCATAAGCCAATTGATGACGCCAGAGCGTTTTTAGACTTAGTTGAACGCAAAATAGGATGGCAAGCTGGCAGCGAGGAACAAATCGAAAAAGACGTAGATAGCGAAGCGCAGCAAGTCGGCATCGTAAGCGGCCAAAACGTATTAATCAATGGTCGCACCGCAGTACATAAAGACAGTGGTGGCATGCTAAATACCATAGATGTTTGCTGGACTAAAATTGGTAAAGTTGTCGTGCCAATTCCTTATAGCAATCTCGCCAAATCTAAAGACGCGGCAAGTACGGCAAGCTCCGTAAAAGTCAATGGCAACCCTGCAGCCAACATCAAAAGTAACTTTTCAAAGAGTACAGGTGATCAACCCGGTAAAAAGAAAGGCATTGCCAGCGGCACAATCAAAGGCAAAGCCGAATTCATTCTTGGCTCTTTTGATGTGTATATCGAAGGAAAGCCCGCCGTACGCCAAGGAGATCTTATGATCTCTAACAGTAAAAATACGCCGCCTTCTCCCCTTAATCAACCGGGCGGTGCTACTCCTAGCTCACTGTCAGTGGCAAAAAGAGATGCAACCCCCGATAAATCAGGAAGTAAAAAGTTAAAAGTAAGCGTATCAGGTAAAGAGTATTACAAGGATGGAGTGAAACTAGGATGAGTGATTTTACAGTACCAGACTTAACGAATCTTGAAACCGCTCACAGAGAGCTGGTTTTTGAAGGGCTAGCAAACGACCAAGAGAAAGTGTCTTTGATGGTTGCTGATACTAACCCAGATCTTGGCACCTCGGGATACTACAAAATACCACTTGGTACTTCTTCGGCGAATGACACTGCACAAGATGCAGAAGTGGAGTTGGTCCATATTTATCCGTTGAGAATGGGGATAGAGGGAGAAGATCAGCTAAGAGAAGGATTTATCTATATTTACGTTGACGGACACTTATGGCGAGAGCTGGAAGTACTTCCAAGGGAAAATGGTGAGGGTGTCGCGTTTAAAGATGTCAATTTAGCCTTTCAAAAGGGTCATAGAGTTATTCGTGTTGCTGAATACTCGTATAAAAAAGATAACTATGGCAAAGAGTGTAGTGTAGACAATACAGAATTAGCACTTCAGATGGTCGACAAAGGGGAGCGGAAAGCCACCACAGAAGAATTAAGTACTATCATCGTCCCAAACAAGTTGTATGGCCAACAGTGTAGTGTAGAAATCGCCTATTCAGAAACGCAATGGAGCTGGAAGCAAATTGAAGCATTTGGCGGTATGGCTGAAACGGATCCGCGTTTAAATTATGGACCAAGTGTAAAGCCCGGTCTTAACGGAGACCAAGCGACCAACAGACGTGCCAACAGAATGCAAAAACTCGATAAGTTGGCAAGTTTTAAGCAGGGTTTCGATAATTCGACATTGCCCGAGCACCTAGTTTTACCCGTTCCAGATATGTCTGGTGTGTATGTACCGATACTAACCGACAGTTTAGGGTTAGCCCGTGACACCAGCGCCAGAGTTGCGATATACCGCAAGGAGTTGTTAAGCCTTCCCGTAGAATCAATACAACAAGATCCTGAATTTAAATCAGAGTCAAACACAGAACGTTTTGAACCTAGTCCAAACCAATTGGCAAAGCATTCGTTAGCAACTGCAGTTCAGAGCACCTTCTTTCAATATCCAAATGGAATCAAAAAGAAGAAGGCGCTCGGAGTGGAAGTTGATGAAGACGCCGAAGATCTTGCACAGCAATATCAGGAGTATGTAGAAGATAGCTTCAGCACCACTGAATTTAGAAAATATCTTCACACTGACCGCGCCTTAGAACTTGGTCTATTAATAAACCAATCAAAAGCGAAGCTCTTTGAGATTATTAGCGACGAGCAAAAAAACAATTCTTTTTATTACTCCATTGAAGACTATGCCTACTACGATGATATACGCCGGTGCTTACTATACGCAGTATGCTCCGATGTACTCGGCCCAATAAAGGACTTAACCATTACTCTGATCAGTCATTTTGCGGTGTCAGATGATGATTTCAAAAAGTTAGATGAATTGGATGCGAATGACTTAGGGCAAGAATGTTGGCTAAAAGCGATGGGGACGCATCCGACTGAAAGGCTAAGATTAATTGAGCTGCTCTATCCTAAAAAGATAAAGGATGAGATGACTGCGTATGAGTGCCGTCTTAAAGGTTCAAACGACGAATTTGACACGCGCTTTGATCTTACGCTTATGCAAGATAACTTGCAGCCCTTACATGACCAAGACTCATCATATACAGATGTGGTAAAACAAGTGCTCCGAAGAGCCTCACAGGCGATGTGGGGATTCTTGGTGATTGGTCTCGAGGTGCCAACCGGATTAAATGCAGCACAAGGGCAGGATATCAAATCGGTATACGGTAACCGTAAAGACAAAGCAGAGGCCCTAGCGCTTAAAAAAAATGAATTGGAAAAGAAAAACGCCAAGTTAAAACGCGATATCAAAACCAAGAAAGCAGAAATTAACGCTCGAACCAAAGAACGTAACCGTGCTTTAAGCGTGGCTTCTGTAGAAGGAATGAATCGAAATTCAGCGATAGCAACATTGGATTTAGAAATAAAGAAGCTAGAGCAGGCCTTACGTGATTTTAAAAAAAGTGCTTCTAACACTCAGTATCAGTTGATGAACGCAAGGCGAGAACTGAGCGCATTATCTGGATCTTTTGAAGTTTCTAAATCATTTAGATTTGAGAGCGTGAGTGTTCGCGCAGATGTATTCAGTCGAACCAAACAGTTAATAGATGTGACGACAAATGGCTTGATAAAACAGATAAATCTATCAATTGCAGACTATTTAGATGGCAACTTACCAGATGGCTTTTTACCTCTGGATTTTCAGTCAAAAGCTGAGCGAGCGTCCAAACGGCTAGATGGACTTGCAAAAGCAGCCGAAGCATTTGCTGACAGTCATAAAAAAAATCCTTCACATCCTTTGGTTAAAGCTTCTTTAGGCGAGACGAAGAATCTTCAACAACCAATAGACAAAATCTTATCTTTGGATGGCTCTTTGGATGATATTGAAAAAATACTTGAGCGGCAAAAAATAAAAGCCGAATTTGCGCAAAAACGATTGCGGCAAAAAGTATTGGTGTTGGATACAAGTAAGATAAAAAAACTCAAATACGAAGTCGGAGACATGGGCAAAGCTACTAAAAAACTTAGGGGCGAGATTGATGTCAATAGCTGGAAATTGGAGAGCATTAATAAAGAAGTCGATGCTTTGGAGCGACTATCTATGTTTGGTGCAAAACCTCAAGTATACAATATGTTACTAAATGGGGTATTGCCTATGGTTGCAGTATTAGAAGTAATAAATTTTTACGACACAATAACAAATGCTAAAGCAAGTGGGCTTGCAAAAGCGTCAGCAGTTCTTGATTTTGCCGACATTATGATCAACATCAGTGTTAATTTGGTAGAAAAAAAGGTAGGGTTACCAACCCCTAGGCAAGTCAACGCCATATTACGAAATTCGGCATCGCACGTTTCAGGTATGGTTGTATTAAGAGGAGTACTTGTTTTTACTGCAAATGCGATTTCGTTACTTGCTGCTGTTGTTAGCGCTTATGCTGCTTTTAAAGATGCAATGTCAGAAAAAGAGAGCGGAGATACCGCGTTATATTATGCCAATATGACGATGATGGTGGGTTTTTTGTCACTAACCGCTTCAGCAAGTTTAGTCGCTGCAACACATTTAATTTCCGCTTTAAGTGTTGGCGCAGTCGCAACATTAGGCACTATTGCATCTACGCTAGGATTATTGGGTTTGTTGGTTCTCTTAATTGGTGTTGGTTTATTGCTTATATTTCATGAATCAGAAATTGAGGCATGGCTAAATGCTTGCCCTTGGAGTAAAAAACAGCAGCAAAAATACGTAGATGATACTAATAAATATTCATCAGCCAGAGCATCTACGTGGCAACGTAAAATGGAAAATGCACTGATCGATTTTTATAGTATGTTATATTCTCCGGCAGTTAACATCGAATCATCTTTTATTGAAGTCGTGAAAGTGGAAGTTAGTGCACCTTTAATTAGTAAAAAAGAAGGGTTTTCTGCTCGTTTTTTTTGGTCTAAAAAGGGTGAGGATAAAATACAAGAACTAAATAGTCATCAACTGGCTGAGCTAGGCAGAGGCTGGATTATATACCCTAATCGAACAGGTTTTTACTTTGAGTTTATTGAAAGTAAACTTCGTGAACTACTAAACCTAAAAATTGGAACTACCATTGAGCTTGTTGTTGAGGTAGAAAGCTATCCAAATGGAAAAGGTAATAAAGTGATAGAAAGTGCGACCGAGCTGTATTCTTTACCAACAGTTATTACAAAAAGTGATGACGAGTATGTGATTGATAAAGGTATTAGGTATACTGAGACTTTAGTGCGATTAAATGAATTGAATCCTGAAACAATAACTGAATATTACATTGACTGAATGCAATGCGCTGTTTTTAAAGTAAATATTTAGAAAAATCTTTTAATTAAAATTTAGCTCCTCAACAAGGGTACTGGCATAAAAAGGGCACTAAATATGAAAGAGATAAAGGACATGACTCATGAAGAAGTACGTAATTATTTAGCAAAGAGGGCTAAAGAAAGAGAAGTGCTCTACCAAAAAGGAGCTACTGAAGAAGAGAAGCGAGAAGCAGAACTAGATGCATATGGCGATAGACTAATGGGGTATTGCCTAGGTGATGCATATTATGAAGAACTACCAAAAGATCATCTTCATAACTTAAGCTATAAGGAACGCTTAGCTAAGGCTGAAGAATTAAACGGCTGTAAGTTTAAAGACGCAAAACCCTGTAAAGACGCGTTTGCACCGAGAGACGACTTTAGCGGCTCGAGTTACCCAAGTCAATGTGATGGTCGAATTGTTTCTGTGCCGCGCTCTCCAGGGTTATGGTCTCTAAGACTGCATGGATTGGTATTAGGCCCTATTATTGGAATTTGTCTGTTAGTGGTTAGTATGACAGACGATAGTCTGCCAGTTTGGCATTCATGGCTGGGGCTGTTTTTACTGACTTTATTTCCTTTAATAATGTACAAAATAGGGAATGCAATTCGCATCGTGGATGCAATCGAGTTTAACCGCCATACCGGGCTGGTAAGAACGCCCTACACCTTATTCAGAAAGCCATTTTATATCCCCATAGAAGACCTAGAGTTTGTTGTCGGTCCAGAGATAAAAAATATGCGAGGCAGCGCATCGATGCAAACGGGTTACTTAAGTTGTAGAAAATACCCCGAGCACTATTGGTTTGGAAATCGTATTGGTATTGCAGGGGGCGGCGATACTCACGATTGGTCACAAATGAATAGGTTTATGGATATTACTCAACCAATTGACGAGTACTATCACAGTGCTATGGAGTATACGTTTAAAAAGAATAGGAATGCTCATGGCAACGGCCCATTTCCAGAGGTGATGAAAAAGTACTTTGATGCCGACGACTGCCAAATTAATCGTATGGAAGTGTGGTAGGGCGTTAATCATTACAAGTGCTTTCTAGTAGTCAGCTAAAAGGAGTTGTTGATGAAAAAGATTGAAGAGATGACTCAAGAAGAACGGGATATTTATTTAATAGAAAGGGCTAAAGAAAGAAGCAGAAAATACCGCGAAGAAGCTACCGAAGAAGAAAAAGAAGACTTTGCAAAAACTGACGCATATATAGATAGAGAAACAGGTTACCGTCTTAGCGGTATTTTTTATGAAGAACTACCAAAAGATCATCTTCATAACTTAAGCTATGAGGAACGCTTAGCCAAGGCTGAAGAACTAAACGGCTGTAAGTTTAAAGAAGCAAAACCCTGTAAAGACAGATTTGCGCCGAGAGACGACTTTAGTGGTGTAAGTTACTCGAGTAAATGTGATGGCCAGATTGTTTCTGTACCGCGCTCTCCAGGGCTATGGTCACTTAGATTGCTTTCATTGGTATGGGGTCCTTTGGCTGGAATAAGTTTATTAGTAGTTAGTATGACAGACGACAGTATGCCAGCTGGGTATTCATGGTTGGGGCTGTTTTTACTGACTGCATTCCCTTTAATAATGTACAAATTAGGGAATGCAATTCGTTTTATTGATGCAATAGAGTTTAATCGCCATACCGGACTGGTAAAAACGCCTTACACCTTATTCAGAAAGCCATTTTATATCCCCATAGAAGATCTTGAGTATGTTGTTGGTCCAGAAGTAAAGAACGCACGAGGTAGCGCATCGATGCAAACGGGTTACTTAAGTTGTAGAAAATACCCAGAACATTATTGGTTGGGAAATCGTATTGGTATTGCAGGAGGAGGTGATGTTCACGATTGGTCACAAATGAATAGGTTTATGGATATTACTCAACCGATTGACGAGTACTATCACAAATCTATGGAGATCCAGTTTAAGAATAACAGGAATGCTCACGGCAATGGCCCATTTCCAGAGGTGATGAAAAAGTACTTTGATGCAGATGACTGCCAAATTAATCGCATGGAAGTGTGGTAGGGCGTTAATCATTACAAGTGCTTTCTAGTGGTTGACTAAAAGGAATTGGTGATGAAAAAGATTGAAGATATGACTCAGGAAGAGCTAGATAGCTATTTGGCAAATAAAGCGAAGGAAAGAGTGCGCTATTACCGAGAGGAAGCAACAGAAGAAGAAAAGAAAAAGGATGCTGAAATAGACGCGTATTTTGATAGACAATTAGTTTATCGTCGAAGCGGTATTTTTTATGAAGAGCAACCAAAAGATCATCTCCATAATCAAAGCTATAAGGAACGACTCGTCAAGGCTGAAGAATTAAACGGTTGTAAGTTTAAAGACGCAAAGCCCTGTAAAGACGCATTTGCCCCAAGAGATGATTTTGATGGCCCTAAACGCCTCTTTGGTGCTTGGAATTGTGACGGTGAAAAAGTTGCGGTAGTTCGCCACCCAAGCCTAATACTTTTTAGAATGGTAATAACCATATTGTCCGCAATTGCTGGGTTTATGTTGATTGTACTGACACTGGTTGATGCATTTCCGGTAGACTATTTATACTTGAGTTTGGCAGGTCTTTTCATCACGCCTTTCTTGTTGTTTAAATTTTCTGACGCTTTACGGTTTATTGATAACATAGAGTTTAATCGTCACACTGGGTTGGTGCGAACGCCTTATACCTTATTTAGAAAACCATTTTATATTCCAATAGAAGATCTTGAATATGTGGTGGGCGTTGAGGTGAAAAGCGCAAGAGGAGGTGGCTCGTTCCAAACGGGTTATCTAAGTTGCAGAAAGTATCCAGAAAAGTTTTGGTTTGGCCATGCGATTGGACTTGGAGATGGTGGGAACCTAAACGATTGGGCTCAGATAAATCGGTTTATGGACACTACCCAACCGATAGATAGGTACTACTACGAAATCATGGAGTATCACTATAAGCTCGATAAGAACGCTCACTTTAACGGCCCATTTCCAGAGGTAATGAAAAAGTACTTTGATGCCGATGACTGCCAAGTAAACCGCTGGAAAGTGTGGTAGAGGGTTAGTATTACAAGTGCTTTAAGTAGTTAATCAAAAGGAGTTAATGGTGAAAGAGATAAAGGACATGACTCACGAGGAGATACGTAATTATTTAGCAAAGAGGGCTAAAGAAAGAGAAGTGCTCTACCAAAAAGGAGCTACTGAAGAAGAGAAGCGGGAAGCAGAACTAGAAGCATACAGTGATAGACGAGTAGGTTACTGCCTAAGTGAAGCTTATTATGAAGATCTAACTAAAGACCATCTCCATAACTTAAGCTATGAGGAACGCTTAGCCAAGGCTGAAGAGCTAAACGGCTGTAAGTTTAAAGACGCAAAACCCTGTAAAGACAGATTCGCGCCGAGAGACGACTTTAGTGGCGTAAGTTACCCTAGCCAATGCGATGGTAGGGTTGTTTCCGTACCGCGCTCACCGGGATTATGGTCTATTAGGCTACATGGGTTGGTATTAGGCCCTATCATTGGGATTTGTCTGTTAGGGGTAAGTATGACAGACGACAGTATGCCAGCTTGGCATTCATGGTTGGGGCTGTTTTTACTGACTGCATTCCCTTTAATAATGTACAAAATAGGGAATGCAATTCGTATTGTGGATGCAATCGAGTTTAACCGTCATACCGGACTGGTAAGAACGCCCTACACCTTATTCAGAAAGCCATTTTATATCCCCATAGAAGATCTTGAGTATGTTGTTGGTCCAGAAGTAAAAAATATGCGAGGTAGCGCATCGATGCAAACGGGTTACTTAAGTTGTAGAAAATACCCCGAGCACTATTGGTTTGGAAATCGTATTGGTATTGCAGGGGGCGGCGATACTCACGATTGGTCACAAAAGAATAGGTTTATGGATATTACTCAACCGGTAAACCGATATTACTATAAAGCTATGGAGTATACGTTTAAGAAGAATAGAAATGCTCACGGCAATGGTCCATTTCCAGAGGTGATGAAAAAGTACTTTGATGCCGATGACTACCAAATTAATCGTATGGAAGTGTGGTAATGACGAAAAGTCAAAGTAGGTACAAGCAAGGCGTTAGTAAAGCGGGTATTCATTTTAGGCCGTCTAGAGTGCATGTTAAGTTTTTGTGGCTAGCAGCTGCATGTACTAAATGAGCCAAAATTTAGGAGATTATATAATGGATAAAAAATGGTTGTTACCATCGTTATTGGCATCGAGTAGCCTTTTTTTGGTTGCTTGTGGGGGCGGAAGTGGAAGTGATACCGATCCGCAGCCTGGTGATAACACAGGAACTAAAGGTTCAATAAAAGTCATTGTGCAGGGTTTACCAGCTGGTGCAGATGCGGACTTAACGCTAACAGGCCCTGCTAGCTATAGCGAAGATATTACAAGTACGACAACTCTAAATGCTTTAGCAAATGGGGAGTATAAATTAACGGCTACTTCTCGCTCTGTGAATCAAGCACTCTATCAGCCAAATGAAAACTCGGTTACTGTCGATTTGAGTGGTAATGAAGAAGAAACCATCACCATTACCTACCGTACATCAGTAAGTGCACAGGGAACGGTAACTGGATTTGGCAGTGTGTACGTAAATGGTGTGCGTTATGAGACGACGCCAGATCAGCAAGCCAATCTTAAAGTGGGTATGCAGGTAAATCTGCAAGGTAAGCAAGGCGCAGATGGTGATTTTGCATTAGCTGACTCCATTAGCTATGACGCAACCGCTAAAGGTGTGGTTACGGCAGTCGACTACGCCAAACAAATAATCACTGTTTTGGGTCAAGAATTTAGTGTTGATAAACGTACGAAATTAGAGGTAGCTTTCACAGAAGTAACCACAGGTGATTTCGTGGAGATCAGTGCGTTGCATCAAGGGCAGGGTCAGTATGTTGCTACCCGCATCGATGTGGAAGAACAAAATGGCGAGTTTGAGGTTGAAGGCAGGGTTTCTGAACTAAACCTTGATGCCAAGACATTTAAATTAGGCGCGCTTATTGTTGACTACAGTCAAGCAACAGCGGTTGAAGGCACAATAGAAAATGATGCAATAGTAGAAGTAGAAGCATCAAACTTACCTGTAGAAGGCGTTTTACTTGCTGATAGCGTCGAAGTTGAAAGCGCCAATTCAGCGCCTTCGGGAGCTGTGGCTAAATTCGAAGGAATAGTAACGCAAGTCAGTGACGATGCTTTTGCAATTGGCGGCCATACTTTTACATTGAGCGATGAGACTGACTATAAGAAAGGCTACGATGACGACTTACAAGTCGGTATGCGTGTATTTGTGCTTGCAGTTGCAACTGAAGAAGGTTTAATCGCCAAAAAAGTACGCTTTGATAAGCACTCTGAAATCGAATTAACCGGTGTCATTGACGCAATTGATCTTGAAGCACAAACACTAACGGTATTTGGTAGCAATTATTTTGTAGATAACTATACCCAATTTGAAGATGAGTCAGATGCTGAGGACAAAGAATTAAAACTCGAGAAGCTTAATATTGGCGATGTCGTTGAAATCGAAGCTTTTGGCTTTGAAAGTGCTTATGTCGTGAGAGACTTAGAGCGCATCTCTGCGAGTGATTTTAATGATCAGCAAGAGCATGAAGTTGAAGGAAAAGTTACTGCTGTGAATGCAGCTGAGCAGACAATCACTGTTGGTAAACTGGTCTTTGCTATCAATGGAGCAACCGAACTTGAGCTTGAGAGTGATGTTGATCTAACGGTATTTTTTGAACAAGTGGCAGCAGGTGATATCGCGGAAGTTGACTATGTGATCCAAGGTGATGCACTTATTGCCACGAAAGTTGAGGTTGACGACAAAGACGACGACTTTGATGACCGAACTTTTGAATTATCAGGTAAAGTTTCGGACTTTAACCCTGTCGATGCAACTTTTAGCCTCAATGGTAAAACCGTGTTTTTTGATGAAAACACCGAGTTTAAAAACGGCATATTTGTTAATGACGACTTCGTTGAAGTCAAAGCGATTCAGCGTGCCGACGGCTCAGTTTTTGCGCTTAAAATTGAAATCGAATCTGAAGACGGCATTGAGCTTGAAGTTGAAGGTGACGTCACCAACTTTGTCTCAGCGTCTGAGTTTATGGTGAATGGCATTTCAATTACCACGGATAACAATACTGAGTTTAAAGATGGAAGCAGTGAAAACTTAGCTAATGGCGTCTCTGTTGAGGTCGAAGGGGTGTTAACCCAAGATAACGTACTATTGGCTAAGAAAGTTGAATTTGATGATGACGATGCCGAAGAAGTAGAGATTGCGGGGGTTATTGAAGACTTAGTTAAGGACTCTCCGTTTGATTATCAGTTCAATCTCGGCGCGCAGCGTGTTCAAGTTACCGCAAACACAGAGTTTAAGCATGGTAATTTTGAAAAACTAGATAATGGTTTAGAAGTGGAAGTCGAAGGATACACCATAGATGGCGTGACAGTGGTTGCTAAAGAGCTGAAGTTTCAAGCAATAAAGTACGTAGAAGTTGAGGGGGTAATCACGCAAGTTGATTCAGCAACCATGTTTTATGTGCTAGGCCAAAAAATTAAAGTGTCTGAGCAAACTCAGTTTGAAGATGGTAGTCAGTCTGATATTGCAACGGGTAAAAACGTTGAAGTGGAGGGCTATTTAGTAACCGAGGATGGTGAAACTTATATTCAAGCAGAAAAAGTAGAGTTCGAAGACTAAGTATTACTAAATGTTAAGTAAGCAATTAAAGCCTCCAATGTGGGGGCTTTTTTGTATATTTGTCACTTTAAAGTTAATTCACTTCTCCTGACTTAGTACCGTCATATTTCTAGCACCTAACTGCCATAAAATCTTAGCTTTCCTGACTTTTTTACCTCGTATAGTGACACCCGCCACGTAAAACGCAACGGTTTATACAGACACGCTGTGCTTCTAGGTTCAGCTTCTATGAAGTGGAATAAGAAGAGACGTGATTTGGTATTACTGAAATAACTAAAAGCATGCGCACGGGTATGCAAACAAAGTAAAGAAAGGACTTATGAAAACAAAACTACTTCCAATCGCACTACTGTGCGGTGCCACAAGCATTATTACTGGTTGCTCAGATTCAGATAACGATGTTGATATAAATGTGCCAAAAGGGCCTGATATTCCAAAAGAGGGCACTGCGGTATCTTTACGTTTACTAGAAACCACAGATTTGCATGCAAACGTATTGAACTACAACTACTTTTCAGACAAACAAGATGACAAAGTGGGTCTCGTGAAAACCGCAGCGTTAATCCATCAAGCGCGAAGCCAAGTTAAAAACTCCATGTTGGTAGATAATGGCGACTTGATCCAAGGTAGTCCGCTTGGCGACTATATGGCGAAAATCAAAAACCTCAAAGAAGGTGAAGTTCACCCTGTTTATAAGGCCATGAACACACTAGAGTACGATGTCGCAAACATTGGTAATCATGAGTTTAACTTTGGTCTAGCATTTTTAGAAGAAGCAATCGACGACGCGAACTTTCCCTATATTAGTGCAAACGTATTTAAGGTTGATGGTGACGAAGATGAAACAAATGATGTGCCATTATTTAAGCCTTACCTAATTCAAGAAAAGCAATTCTTTGATGAGAATGACAAGCTTCAGGTGATTAAAGTTGGCTTCATCGGGTTTGTTCCACCGCAAATCATGCAATGGGATAAGGCCAACCTTGAAGGTAAAGTGATCGCCAAAGACATCGTAAAAATGGCAAAACACTACGTACCTAAGATGAAATCTGAAGGCGCGGATATTGTCGTTGCTATTCCGCACTCAGGCCTTGATGTATCTGCCGATAAGCCAATGGCTGAAAACGCATCTTATGCCTTATCTAAGGTGGATGATATAGATGCCATTATGTTTGGTCACGCGCATGCAAACTTCCCAGGTTCGGGTTACGCAGACTTAGCGGCCCATGGTGTTGATAACGACAAAGGCACAATCAATGGTGTTGCGGCTGTAATGCCAGGTTTTTGGGGAAATCATCTTGGTGTGATTGACCTAGATATTCAATTTAAATCAGGTAAATGGGTGGTGGTTGACTCAAAGTCGACGCTGAAAGCTATTTATGAAACGGATGAAAATCGTAACACGGTATCATTGGTGGAGAGCGATGCCGCAATTGAAGCGGCGGTACATCGTGAGCATGCTGAAACTCGCGCATGGGTGAATGAGCCTTTTGCTAAAATCACCAACACAGTGAACAGCTATTTTGCATTAGTGAATGACGATCCATCAATCCAAATCGTGACTGACGCACAAGCATGGTATACGGCAAAAATCGTACAAGGTACCGAGCTTGACGGATTACCTATTTTGTCTGCGGGTGCGCCTTTTAGAGCTGGGCGTGGCGGGCCTGATGACTTTACCGCAATACCTGCAGGTGATATTGCCTATCGCAACGTTGCGGATATGTATATTTATCCTAACGTACTTAAAGTGCTAAAGCTCAAAGGCAGCGAAGTGCGCGAATGGCTTGAAATGTCAGCAGGACAGTTCAATCAAATCACACCAAATACTGAGGGCGTTCAAGCGCTGATCAATCCAGACTTTCCTTCATATAACTATGATGTCCTTGATGGCGTAACGTATCAAATCGATATCACCGAGCCCGCACGCTACGCGGCAAACGGTGAAAAAGTGTCAAACGGTAACCGCATTAAGGCATTAAAGTATCAAGGTGAGTTGGTGAAGGATGACCAAGTGTTCTTGGTTGCAACGAATAACTATCGTGCATCTGGTGGCGGTAATTTCCCAAATATTAAGGGAGATAAAATCGTTGTTGACTCACCAAATGAGAACCGTCAGGTCGTTGCTGACTATATTACTTTTGTTAGCGACCAAAATGGTGCTGCAGGACTTGATCCATCTGCAGATATGAACTGGTCATTTGTACCTGTGGTTGGCGCGAATATTGAGTTCTTTAGTTCAACCAGTGCGGATGCTGAAACCTATAGTCAGCAATTTAATCATATCTTGCCAACGGGTAAGACGAATGACAAAGGATTCGCGTTATACCAATTAGACTTAACGCAGCCTCTAAACTAAATCCGCATGTCAAAAAGTAGGCGAGGGGTTGAGAGCTCGCCTACTTATTTTTCTGCTATAGCGGCTATCCCATGGCAATTCCAACTTTCTTCCCCTATTACGCAGCACATTTTGTGTAGCTCAACTTGTTTAGATAGTAATGATTGCTATTTGTGTTAATGTGATGACATTTTAGCGACTTAATCTTGCATAAAATGGAAGCTAATTTATCTCTGTATAAGTAGCAAGATAGAGATTTAAGACACACTAAGCTAAGTAAAAATCAATACGTATCATTGACGGTCTACGTGTTGAATGAAATAGGTATTACAATTGGAACGAACGACATGAAATGCGCATTAATATTACTCTCCCTGTTATCTTTTAATCTCTATGCTGCAGCGGTCAACGTTGTGGTCACTGATGTAAAGCAACAACAGCTTGAACGAACATTGTCTTTAACGGGCTCAATTAGTGCAGCACAACACGCACAAGTGTCAAGTTTAACCGATGGTGTAGTAACTAAGATTTCAGCTGAAGCCGGTGATATTGTTGAAGCAAATGCTGTACTTTTAAGTCTCGATGCAGCTCTAGTAAAAGCTGAGCTGAAAAGTGTAGAAGCCGCACTTGAGCGCGCCAAGGTCGATCGCAACAATGCGATAAGGTTGGTAAAAGAAGCGCAGTCTCTATCGCAGCAAAAATTATTTGCGCAAACTGAGCTTGCTGACAGACAGGCTAAGTTACAAGTATCAGAAGCCTCTCTTCTAGAAGCACAAGCTAATATCGCATATCAGCGAGAACTTGTTAACCGCCATCAATTAAAAGCGCCTTTTACGGGGGTGATAGCAAGGCGCACAGTTAATTTAGGTGAGTGGGTGACTCGTGGACAAACGGTGTTTGAATTAGTGAGTAGCGATACCCTATGGCTCGATTTGCAAGTACCACAAGAATACTTTCAACTTATTAACCTCGGCCGTGTCGTTAATTTTAGTGTTGCAAGCGCGCCAAGCGTGCAGCATCAAGCTCATGTATTGGCAAAGCTTCCGGTCGTCGATAAAACCAGTCGCTCGTTTCTATTAAGATTGGCAATCCCAAAAGATGCACAGTTGCGTGTGGGCGCATCGGCTACGGCAAAACTGCCGCTAATACGAGCACAAGATCAAAGCGTGATTATTCCTAGCGATGCGATTTTACGTCATCCCGATGGTGGGTTTAGTGTCTTTGTGGCCGTTGACGGTCAAGCAAAGCGGTTAAACGTTCAAATTGGTGAGCGAATTAATGGTCATATTGAAGTTTTATCCGGCTTAGAGATAGGGCAACAAGTGGTGGTTGAAGGCAATGAGTTATTGCAAGAAGGCCAGGCATTAAACATTGTACCGGGTTTATAGGAGCGGGTGATGTTAAAAGCCAGTGTAAATCATGCCATTTTAGTTGCTGTCACAGTATTGATCTGTTCGATATTGGGTATTGTTGCCGCATTTAAAATACCGGTGCAAATGATCCCAGATCTTGAAGTAAGAACCATCACTGTGGTGACTAATTGGCCCGGTGCCACGCCACAAGATGTCGAGAAAGAGATACTGATTGAGCAAGAAAGGTATCTTCGCTCACTTGCGAATCTAAAGCGCATGTCTAGTTATGCAAATACAGGTGAGGCTGAGATAGAGCTTGAGTTTCCATTTGGTGTCGACGTCAACGAAGCGCTCATAAACGTGAGCAACGCGTTATCTCAAGTGCCAAACTACCCTGAAAACGTCGACCAGCCGGTATTATACAGCAGCGCGTTTTCGAGCAATGCCTTTATGTTTTTTAATTTAAAGCCGCAACCGGGAAACCCACTCAACCTTGATATCGATATGCTTCGCGATTACGCCGAAGACTTTATCCGTCCAGAAATGGAGAGAGTCAGTGGAGTATCTCAGGTTGGTGTGCGCGGTGGTGCACTCTATCAGGTGCAAATTTTGGTAGATCAAGAACAATTGGCGAGTCGTGGAATTAGCTTAGTTGACGTTAGAAATGCAATACGCAGTCGCAACCAAGATGCCTCTGCCGGCGATATAGACAGTGGTAAACGACGTTATTTGCTGCGTATGGTCGGCCGCTTTGAGTCAGCTAAAGCGCTAGAAGAGCTGGTAGTCAGTCACCGTGCAGGTATCACAATTAAGCTCAAAGACATCGCACAGGTAAAGCTTGATCATTATGAAGTGCGCGATATTGCTTATAACAATGGCGAACGAACATTAATGCTCTCGGTAAGACGAGAAAGCGGCTCAAACGTGATAGCGATTAAAGAAGAAATGATGGAGGTGGTGGCTCGCATCAATCGTGATATGCTCGCAAGTAATGGATTGCAACTGACGCTATTGAGCGATGATGTTCGTTACGTTAAAGGATCTGTTGAAAATGTTTGGACTAATTTAGCACTGGGTGCGGTGCTTGCGACTCTGGTGATGTTTTGGTTTTTAAAGAGCCCACGCTCGACCTTTATTGGTGTGATGGGCGTACCAATTTGTACCATCGCGGCATTTTTGGGTCTGTTGCTATTTGACAGAACGATCAACGTGATTTCCCTCGCCGGCGTTGCGTTCGCTATTGGCATGACGGTTGATAACACTATCGTTGTACTTGAAAACATAGAGCAAGCCAGACGCCGAGGTCTCGACAAACTTCAAGCAGCTATTACCGGTGTTCAAGAGGTATGGCCTGCGGTGCTCGCTTCAACCCTGACCACAGTGTTGGTATTCGCACCCATATTGTTTATTCAGCAAGAAGCCGGACAGCTTTATTCCGATGTCGCAATAGCGATTTCAGCTGCAATCATCGCTTCTATGTTGGTTGCCTTGTTTGTGGTACCTGCGGCAAATGCAAATTTTGCCTGTAAGGAGATCTCTAGTGGCATGTTGTCCACGCCTAAACTGCCAACGTTTATTCCGGCGATGTTATCAAGTCCGCGAGCTCGCATCGTGTGTATTGTATTGGGCAGTATATTGTTACTCGGTGGTGCATGGTTATTTATGCCTAAAGCTGAATATTTGCCTGAGGGAGAGGAGCCAAAAGCTTTCTCTATGATGATAGCGCCACCGGGCTATAACCTCAGCCATATGCAAAAGATCGGCGATGAACTACTTCCTTATTTAAACAAGCACTTGGAAAATGATGACAGCGATTTTGTATCGGGTAAAACGTCATTGCCACCTTTAAAGTATTATTCGATGTCTGTTGGTGTTGGCAGTATTTGGCTATTGAGTGAACCATATAACAGTGATCATATCGATGAAATGATGGAGGCAATCACGACCAAGTTTAGAGGCTACCCGGGAATGCGTGCATTCTCGTCTAGAGGCTCGATTATCTCAAGTAATGATGGCGGTTCAAGAGCGGTAGCATTGGATATTAGCGGTACAGATCAAACGGCGCTCTATCGGGCGGCAGATGCAGTGTATCGGTTAGCGGGAGAGGTCTTTGATAATCCACAAGTGGATTCAGCACCGTCTTCTCTGACACTCGACCAACCACTAATAGAGATTCAACCAAGGTGGCAACGGTTGGCTGAAGTGGGTATGAGTGCTGAAGAACTCGGCTATACGGTTGCAGCCCTGAGTGACGGCGCTTATGTTGATGAGTTGATCTTAAACGATGACAAAGTAGACGTCTTTTTATTTTCTGAGTCGGGTAATCAGCAAAGTCTTTCGCAATTAGCGCAATCTCCGGTTGTCACGAAAGCTGGGCTGATCCCGCTAAGCGCTTTGGCCGACCTACGAGAAAAAGCAGACAGTGATAGTTTGCGTCGAGTTGATGGTCGAAGAACCGTGACTGTATATATTATTCCACCAAAAAATGTCGCGCTAGAGGAAGCGCAGGAATTAGTAAGAACCGATTTATTACCGCAGCTTCAAAGGCAGGGCGATCTGCTCCCTGGTGTTAATGTAAGTATCGGTGGTGCTGCCGATCAGTTAGACAAAACTAAAGAAGCACTGGGCAGTAACTTTATCGTTGCATTAGCGCTGTGTTACTTATTACTTGTTGCAATCTTCAAGCATTGGGGCTATCCGCTATTTATTATGGCAACAGTGCCGCTTGGCATGGCAGGGGGATTACTTGGACTAATTGCGATTAATGGTATTGGTAGCATAACAGGCACCTTCCACCAGCCTTTTGATATGATCACTATGCTTGGCTTTTTAATCTTGTTAGGGACGGTGGTTAATAACCCTATTCTGATAGTGGATCAAAGCCGCAGAAATCTTGAGAGTACCGCGATGAGTGTATACGACGCGGTGATCTCAGCACTACAAACGCGATTAAAACCGATTGTGATGTCAACGATGACAACCCTATGTGGTCTTGCGCCATTAGTGTTTATTCCAGGAGAAGGATCTGAGCTTTATCGAGGCGTTGGCATGATAGTGCTTTGTGGTATTGCCATGGCAACTATCGTCACGCTCACCATTTTACCCGCGTTATTAGTCTGTTTTTTAAAACGACCAGTAGAAAGCTCAGTGAGCAAACTCTAACCACATATTAGTCACAATGTGGATGTTATGTATGAATGCCTTGCTTGAACGTTTCTGTTCAGCAGGGCATTTTTAATTGCTAAGTGCCATGAAAGCTTGAAATTTACGCTCTTTGCCCACAAAGAAATAAGATGTGTACAGGTTTACATGGCAAATAGAGCACAACATGACAAATAACATACGCTCTGCAATTATCGCGGAGGGCGGAGGTCAAAAAGGCATTTTTACAGCGGGCGTGCTTGATGCTTTTCTTGAGAAAAAATTTACGCCTTTTGATTTAAAAGTCGGTGTTTCAGCGGGCGCACAAAATCTCGCGGCTTACTGCGCTCGCGCAAGCCAATATGCGCAAACCGCTATCGAATCCCTGACAACAGAGCAGCAGTTTTTCCGTCCTGCCCGATTTTTTACCGGTGGGAACGTTATTGACTTGGACTGGTATTTTCAACAAGTAGAGCACAGTGGCAAAGTACGGTTTCCTACCGAGCCTAACTATCTCACACCTGAGAGCAATTTTTATGCGGTTGCAAGTCACCTCGACTCGCTTGAACCACATTATTTGCATACCTGGCACGATAATATGTTTACCCATTTAAAGGCTTCTAGTGCAATCCCTTTTTTATATCGTCCAGGCGTTAAAGTTGCAGGTCACGGTATGATGGATGGTGGCGTGGCCGACCCCTTACCTGTACGCTGGGCACACAGTCAAGGGGCAAAGACGATTTGGGTGATCAGAACCATAGAGGCACATGACGACGGCAAAATGCCAGTGCTTGAGCGCTTAAAGCCAATCATGCGGCGGGTTAATCAATCTCCTCGAATGTTCGAAATGTATCATCACTATCAAAGCCGCTATGCCGATGCGGTTAACTTTATGAATTCACCACCTGAGGATGTTAACGTCATTCAAATAGCGCCCAGTAGACCATTGGAATCCATGATTTTAGGCTCAAGCCCTGAAACCTTAAAATCTGATTATAAATTGGGATTTGAACTGGGATTAAAAGCAGTAGATAAATGGCGTGATATGCTTGAAGTAAGTGTAATGTAACAAGCAAGTCTCAGGTTGAGACTTGCTTGTTATTTGCTTGTGCTTAAGACTTGCGAATTGAAATAGAAGTCGCTTCGATATCAATTCGGCCATCTTTGAATAAACCACCGATGGCTTTTTTAAAGTTAGCTTTAGAGGTAGAGAAAGTACGCTTGATGGCGTCAGGATCTGACTTATCGCCCAGCGGTAAATAACCGCCACTTTCTTCGAGCTTGCTATAAATGATTTCCGCAAGGTCTTTTACTTTACCAATACCTGGCTTTTCTAACACGATATCAATCTTATCTTCGTCATGAACCGCTTTTACAAAGCCTTTCATGCGCTGACCGATATACATGCGCTTAAATACATCATTGAAAAAGACCAATCCAAAATGTTTTTCATTGACGATCACTTTGTAGCCAAGATCGGTTTTTGCCGCGACGATTAGGTCTACTTCTTCGAACTTTTCGTACTCGGCTTTTGATTTACCTAAAAACTTACCCAGCGCACTAGAGGCACAAATGCGTTTACTGGCGTTATCGAGATACAACTTCACTAAATAGCTGTAACCATCGCGCATTTTTGGTTTTTGTTCATTGTATGGGGCAAGCACGTCTTTATCTATGCCCAAATCCATAAAAGCACCAACCTTATTGATCTCTTTTACGCGAAGCAGGGCAAATTCGCCGACTTGTGCAAGTGGCTTTTTGGTTGTTGCCGTTGCGTGTCCCAAGTTATCTAAATAGATAAATACTTCGACAGAATCCCCTTCTTCGGTATGCTTTGGCACTTCTGTTCGAGGAAGAAACACATCACCAAGCTCACCACCGTTTAAATAAGCGCCTTCCGCGGTAAGCTCTTCAATGGTTAACATTTTGATTTGACCTAACATGGTTATTCCTCGTCAGTTTGTGGTTTTGGTTTACGACGCATCGGCATAGTACCGTCAATATCAATCGGTGGCGGGACCACTTTTCTCGGTTGTGATTTTTTCACCGGCTTTTTCTTAGGTTTACTTGTTTGCTTTGGTGTAGACGCAGCAGGGCGATTTTTACTCTGCTGTGGTTTTTGCTTAAGTCCTTTGAATTTACCAACAAGACCAGAGACTTCTTCAAAACGTAGTGGCTCATCAAGGTAGTTTTTGATTGCCACATAGCTATCCCAATCTTTAGGGCCAACAAATGAAATCGCAGTGCCTTTAAACCCAGCACGTCCTGTACGACCGATACGGTGGACATATTCTTCTGCCTGCTTAGGCAAGTCAAAATTCATAACATGGGTAACGGAGAGCAAATCGAGACCACGAGAGGCAACGTCTGTGGTAACCAGCACTTTATAGATCCCACGGCTGAAGCTTTCCATAATGTCTAACCGCTTATTTTGTGGCATATCGCCCGACAACGATACCGCTTTAATCGACATCTCATTTAGCAGTTTGCTTAATCGGTCTGTGTCGCCACGGGTTGCGGTAAAGATAATGCACTGTCCTACGTCATCCTGTGTGATGAAGTGTTTAAGCAGTGCTTCTTTATGATCTAAATGATCGGCAAAATAGAGCGCTTGCTTAATGTCTTCATGCTGCTGATGGGCATTGCTCAACATAATGCGCTTTGGCGATTTAAGTAATTGACGTGACGAAGCTTCTACTTGTGTATGATCTAGCGTAGCTGAAAATAGCAGCGTTTGTCTTTGGCGGTGATCTGCAGAGTCATTAATGACGTCTAACTGTTTTTCAAAGCCAAGGTCAAACATACGATCTGCTTCATCAAAAATAAGCAGCTCAAGACCACCTAAAAATAATGAGCGATTTTCAACGTGATCGGCAATACGACCAGGAGTACCCACCACAAAATGTGGGTCGCGGCGTAGCGCTTTTACCTGATCATTGTAGTTTTCACCACCCAAAATCTTACAGACTTGAATATTAGTGCCAGCACACAGTGCACGACACTCAGAGAACACTTGAGTCGCGAGTTCACGAGTTGGGGCTACGATAACAACGCGAGGATCGCGTTTGCTTAGCGCTTTTTGTTTCATTACACGCTGTACGGCAGGCAGCAAGAAGGCTAGGGTTTTGCCAGAGCCTGTTTTAGACTGCGCAAAAACATCGTGGCCAGCTAGAGCCGTTGGGATGGCATGCGCTTGGATCTCGGTCGGTTCCGTGATCCCTTGGTGAGCCAGTTGTTGTTCTAGGCGCGTATCTATCCCAAGTTCAGTGAATCTCAAGTCAATTTCTCCAAGTCTTGAATTTTAAAAACACGAGATTATACCAAAGCATAGACGCTATCGGATATAGAATTTGTGTTTTTTGCATTTTAATCAAAAATCCGTAAAATACGCGCCTCAGCGCCGGGTTTGCGACTCGGTTTTCGTGCTTTACACATCGTCATGCTTAATGTGTAAGCTAATCAAAGCTTAAATCTAGGAAAATACAATGTCAGAACAATACGTTGTTTGTGCTATGTACAAGTTTGTCTCTTTACCTAACTATCAAGAGATAAGACAGCCACTTCACGATGTGATGGAAGCGAATGAAGTTCGCGGTACGTTATTACTTGCAGAAGAAGGTATCAATGGTACCGTTGCCGGTAAACGTGAAGGCATTGACGCGCTACTGGCATGGTTATACAAACAACCAGGCCTTGATAACATCGTTTATAAAGAGTCGTTCGATGAAACTTGCCCTTTCTACCGCACTAAAGTAAAGCTTAAGAAAGAAATCGTGACCATGGGTGTACAAGGTATAGACCCAAAAGAAGTGGTTGGTACGTACGTAAAACCACAAGATTGGAATGCATTGATTTCAGACCCTGACGTTGTACTCGTTGATACGCGTAACGACTATGAAATCGAGATCGGTACGTTCAAAAATGCCATCGATCCTAAAACCAAGACTTTCCGTGAATTCCCTGAGTGGGCGCAAAATAACTTAAACCCAGAAAAACACAAAAAAGTGGCGATGTTCTGTACTGGCGGGATCCGCTGTGAAAAATCAACAGCGTATATGAAAGAGCAAGGCTTCGAAGAGGTTTACCACTTGGAAGGCGGTATTCTTAAATACTTGGAAGATGTGCCAAAAGAAGAAACCATGTGGGAAGGTGAGTGCTTTGTCTTTGATAACCGTGTTGCTGTTGATCATGACTTGAACAAAGGGTCTTATGATCAATGCCATGCTTGCCGTATGCCAATCACGGAAGCAGAGAAGCAACTTGAAGAATATATGGAAGGGGTGTCTTGTCACCACTGCCATAAAGACCTAACAGAAGAGCAAATTGCACGATTTGCTGAGCGTCAAAAGCAAATTGAGCTGGCTAAACAACGCGGCGAAGGTCATATCGGCCATGAAGCACAGGATGCTATTCGTAAGCGCAAAGAAGAAAAGCTAGCGCAAAAAGAAGCGCAACGTCAAAAGCGCTAAAGGCGCATTGTACTAAGAATACATAATAAAGGGACCGGTTGGTCCCTTTTCTCTGCCAAACCTTTCACTGCCAGCTGTTTGCGCAAGCGCCATTTGCTTTGCAAACTTTTCATATTAAGTGTGTAGCCTTTTCTAATTCCCGTTTTCAAATTCTTCGAAATCTAATTCTGCAATTAAATTAATTCATAATAATCAATGGGATATTCATTATTCTCAGATTGGTGCCTTCCTTGCTTATTCAAAGGCTATCGTTGTAAATCTACAAATTGATTTACGCCGTTAAACTTTTCGAAGGAGCTTTATGATGTCAAACACGGTAACCACAATTAATCCTGCGACAGAGCAACCCGTTAACGAATATACTTTAATGGGTTTGGATGAGGCGCAAAAGGCGGTGGACTTAGCCAATGACTGTTATTCATTTTGGAAGAAAACCACATTCACGCAAAGAGCGCAAAAGCTAAACAGGCTTGCTGATTTAATTGAGCAAAATAAATCCAAGTTAGTTTCACTGATGACCGAGGAAATGGGCAAAGTGACGGAGCAGGGTGAACAGGAAGTTTCCTTGTGTGCTGAAATTTGCCGATATACCGCCGAGCATGGCGAAAAAGAATTACAGGATGAGCATCGGGTATTTGAGCAGGGACATGCCATTATCACTTATCAACCAATAGGCGTGATCTTAGGAATACAACCTTGGAACTTTCCACTTTATCAGGTTATCAGATACAGTGTTTCAAACGTGATGGCGGGCAATACCACGGTCATGAAACATGCCTCAAATGTATTTGGTATGGCTAAATTAATTGAAGAGTTGTATTTAGAGGCAGGCTTTCCAAAAGGTTGCTACCAGTCACTATTAATTGACGGCGAGACAGCAAGCGAGTTGATAAAAAACCCACATATTCGCGGTGTTACATTTACCGGAAGCGATAAAGTAGGTAAACAAGTTGCCAAACAAGCTGCTGAGCTTTCTAAAAAAACTGTCCTAGAGCTTGGCAGTAACGATGCCTTTGTGGTGCTGGCAGATGCTGATATTAACAAAGCGGTGTCGGCGTGTATTCAAGGTCGTATTGTCAACAACGGTGAAACCTGTGTTGCCGCGAAGCGCTTTATTATCGTTGATGAGATTTATGATCAATTTAGAGAGGCTTTTGTGGCTGGCTTTAAGCAGCTTAAGGTGGGAGATCCTACCGCAGCAGACACCGACTTAGGGCCTATGGCGCGCAAAGACTTACGTGATGAATTACACCAACAAGTTGAAGCGTCCGTTGAGGCTGGAGCGACTTGTACGCTCGGTGGAGAAATTCCGAAACAACAAGGCTTTTATTATCCAGTCACCATTTTGGAAGACGTTAAACCCGGTATGCCAGCTTATGATGATGAATTGTTTGGCCCTGTGGCGTCGCTAATTCGTGTGAATGATGAGGCTGAGGCAATGATGGTAGCCAATGATTCACGCTATGGTTTAGGTGGCGGCATTTTTTCAGAAGACACCCAACGTGCAACAGAACTCGCTATTAAGGAGTTTGACACTGGCATGGTGAATATTAATGGCTATTCGCTGGCACAACCAAATTTGCCGTTTGGTGGTGTTAAAGACAGTGGCTATGGTAGAGAGCATGGTGGCTTTGGGATAAAAGAGTTTGTTAACGTGAAAACCGTAATGGTCGCAAGCGCTGAATAACGCAAACCGATCCTAGTTTTTATGCTGGAGCCAGTAATACTGGCTCTTTGCATTTTAAATTGGTTATAATTCGCGTCCATTTTTTACAGCGAGAAAGACACGTGGGCGAAGCGAGCTTAACAACCTTACATTTATTGGCAACTGATCCAAGCGCAGTGGCGCAAGCAGCTGAACTTGCACGTGATGGTCAACTTGTTGCGGTTCCAACAGAAACCGTTTATGGCTTAGCAGCAGATGCAAAGCAACCCGATGCGGTTAAAAAAATCTTTGCAGCAAAAGGACGCCCAGCTGATCACCCGCTAATCGTACACCTCGCTGACAAGTCTTTGGTCACTGAGTGGGTGGAAACATTACCTGACTATTTTGACGCTTTAGCTGATGCGTTTTGGCCGGGACCACTGACGATCGTTGCCAAAAAGCAAGCACATGTGAGCGACATAGTGACAGGCGGCCACCCAACCGTGGGTATACGTGTGCCAAATCATCCTGCAATGCTAGCATTATTACAGCACATTAACTCCGGGCTTGCTGCGCCTTCTGCTAACCCTTATAAAAAAATTAGTCCAACCACCGCCGAACAAGTATTGTTTGGATTGTCGGGAAAGATAGCAGCTGTGTTAGACGGCGGCCCATGTGAAGTGGGACTTGAGTCTACTATTGTCGATATATCTTCAGCCACACCGAGGATCTTGCGAGCAGGCCCTATTACTAAAGCTGCACTTGAAGCGGTGCTCAATATTGAAGTGGATGAGCCTGATGTACACACTGTAGCAGTCCCTGGTAACGTAAAAGCCCATTATCAACCAAGCAAACCGCTCACCCTGTTGTCAACGGAAGAGTTAGTTGCTCGCCTATGCGGCCAGTGCGAAGCGAATACCGGTGTATTGTATTATTCATCGCAAATTGAGCGAATGCTCTCTGAGAATTCAGCAAACAACGAGCTGGTGGATCTCAAACTTGGTGCTGACAAAGCCAAATATGCGCAGGGCCTTTATCACGGGTTACATCAGTTGGATCAATCAAGTGCAACCGAGATTTTGTTGGAAGCACCACCAACTGCGCCCGAGTGGCGCGATGTTAACGATAGACTGATGCGCGCGGCCGCACAATAGTCATGATTTGGCGCGGTAGTTTATCGCGCCTCACTCTCCCTCTCCCTCAATCTTTACATAACTTTACCTTACTTTACATGAGCTTATCTTGCCTTTGAAACGCTGCAAGGCATACTGCATCTCATCGCACTTATACTGTGTGTTATCGAATAGTTTATCTTGATGTGAGTGATTAACTGTTACACTCAAATATAGCTAAGAACAATGGAAATTATTAAGGTTAATATGTGTAAAGTAACGCGCTTGGTGGTTTTTACGGCCACTATGCTGATAACTAATGCCGCTTTGGCGAAACCTTCGCAAGTGATTGCAGAGCCTATTCAATTTGAAAGCAGTAGCCAGCAAATTCAGGCTGTAGGTAATGCTGAAGCTATTCAATCGGTTATTTTGTATCCCGCGATTGGTGATAGGGTGACTGCGGTACATTTTAAACCGGGCGATGAGGTTAAAGCGGGTACTTTGCTATTGGAGCTAGACTCACGCCGCCAAAAAGCGGCGCTTGAAGAAGCTAAAATTCGTCTTGCAGATGCGCAGCGCACCGTCGACCGCCTAACTGATAGTCAAAAGCGCGGTGCCGTCCCAATTAATGAATTAGATAAAGCGGTAACGGACAGAGACTTAGCAAAGGTCGCCTTGATCCAAGCTGAGAATGAATTAGAAGACCGCCAAGTGATCGCCCCTTTTTCTGGCGTAATGGGACTCACCGACGTTGAGGTTGGAGATCGCATTACCACCCAAACCGCGATTGCGAGTATCGATAATTTTGATAAGTTGTATGTTCAATTTGCGGCACCGGAATCGGCGTATGGCATGCTTAAATCGACCGATAGCGTGCTACTGACACCTTGGAATGATAATTCAACACGGATA
The DNA here is from genome assembly GCF_004103285.1 of Pseudoalteromonas sp. A757. Taxonomy (NCBI): domain Bacteria; kingdom Pseudomonadati; phylum Pseudomonadota; class Gammaproteobacteria; order Alteromonadales; family Pseudoalteromonadaceae; genus Pseudoalteromonas; species Pseudoalteromonas sp. A757. The sequence goes on along the minus strand of NZ_QNQN01000073.1, from coordinate 119,367 downwards.
GACGCAAAGATAGCGCAAATGGACTCTAGAATAGACCCAACAGCCCGCACACTAAAAATCAAAGCCATCTTTGAAAACCGCAATGATCGTTTTTTGCCTGGAATGAGCTTTAGAGTATCGCTAACGGTATTAGGTGAAGAGTTTGCCGTTATTCCTGAAGCTGCATTACTTTGGGGCGCAACAGGTCCTTATGTATGGAAAGAAGTAGATGGTAAAGCTAAGCGTATTGATGTGAAAATCCAACAGCGTTTGCCGGGTAAATTGCTGGTATCAGGCGATTTGGCTGCAAGAGAGTTATTAGTTGTAGAAGGGGTGCAACGTCTTCGTCCTGGGCAAGAAATTGCGGTGACGAATGCACTGGCGAAGGAATAAATCGTGACTAAACCGGAGTTACCACAGTTACAAGATTTACCGTCGATGGCAATTCGCCGTCCGGTATTAATCGTTGTATTAAATTTATTGATTATTATTGCAGGTATTGCTGCTCTTGCCGGCGTTGAAGTTCGTGAACTGCCCGATGTAGATAGGCCGCGTTTAACGGTGTCCGCATCGTTTCCTGGCGGCTCGCCTGAAACTGTCGACACCGAAGTCACGAGTAAGTTAGAAGGCGCAGTCGCGCGCGTCAGTGGTGTAAAGAGCATTCGTGCACAAAGTGAAGAAAATAATGCGAGGATTGTTGTTGAATTTCGTCCGGGCATCAATTTAGATGATGCAGCCAACGAAACACGCGAATCCGTTTCTCGAGTACAAAGAGAGCTACCTGAAGAAGTTGAACGGGTGTCCATTATTAAAGCGGATAATGATGCAGAAGCCGTGGTGTCTTTAACTGTAAGTAGTGCCTCTTTAACACTTGAAGGATTGACCGAGCGAGTAGAAAAAGACTTAGCGCCGCAGTTTTTAACTATTCCAGGCGTGGCCGATGTGCGCCTGAACGGCGATAGAGAGCGGGTGCTGCGCGTAAGACTTGATCCCTTAAAACTGACAAGCTTTAATCTAACCGTTCCAGATGTAGCTGCGGCGCTAAGACAAGCCCCGTTTGATGTGCCCGCCGGCAGTTTAAAGTCGAACGATCAACAGCTGATTGTCCGTGCCGATGCCACTTCTGTAACCGCTGAGCAGGTGAGTGATATCATCATTCGTGGTGAGACTCGGGTGGGGGATATTGCCTCTGTGTATTTTGGACCGGCCGATCCTCGTTCTATGGTGAGACTCGACGGAGAGCCTGTAATTGGGCTTGAGATCATTCGCCAAGCACAGTCCAATACCATTGAAATCTCAGACGAAGTGCTGCAGCTAGTTGATAAGATAAAAGTACGCTTTCCAGATCTGGAGCTATTCGTCACCTCCGATGATGCACAGTTTATTCGCTCATCCGTAGATGAAGTCTTGAGCTCCTTAGTGATAACCATATTGCTGGTGGTATTCACGCTTTGGGTATTTATTGGCTCGTGGCGTGCGACGCTTATTCCAGCTTTTGCGATCCCGGTCGCGCTTATCGGCTCTTTGGCGCTTATCTGGGCGCTTGGCTTCTCTGTTAACATTTTAACCTTGCTAGCACTGGTGTTGGCCACTGGACTTATCGTCGATGATGCGATTGTTGTTAGTGAGAATATTCAGCGTCGTCGTGGCGAAGGGATAGGTCGTCGCGCTGCGGCAGTACTTGGGACAAGAGAAGTCTTCTTTGCTGTAGTTGCGACAACCGCAGTACTTGCTGCGGTATTCGTACCGATCGCCTTTTTACCCTCAACTGCGGGCCGACTGTTCAGGGAGTTTGGTGGCGTGTTAGCTGGTGCCGTGATTATTTCTTCATTTGTGGCACTGTCATTGGTGCCAGCATTAACGTCTAAGTTAAAAGTAAAGCAAGATAGCAAAAAGCACTTGTTTTCGAGTATTGGTGTGAAACTCGCAGAAATGTATCGCGGTACGATCCACTGGGTGCTTGACCATGCATGGCTAACTTTTGGTGTATTTGTGGTTATTGCGAGTTTATCTGGTGCGCTCTATTCGCAATTGGATAATGAACTTTTGCCATCTGAAGACAGAGGTAAAATTCGCATTTTCGCAAGAGGGCCTGACGGTGTTGGTCTTAACTTTATGGATAGACAGGCCAAACAAATGGAAGACATTTTATTACCCTTTGTAGAAAGCGGAGAAATAGAGTCAATCTATACGGTTGTTGGTCAGTGGGATCCCAATATTGTATTTATCACTGTGCCATTAAAGCATTGGGATGAGCGTCATTTCTCGCAACAGGAAATTATCGATAAGATCAGAGGACCGCTTGGTAATATACCCGGTGCGCCTGCGCGTGCCTTTGGAGCAAATAGCTTAAACCTAAGAGGCCAAGGTGGTGGTATCGAGCTTGCGCTACTTGGTAATGACTATTTAGAGATTTTTAAAGCAGCGCAACAATTTGCGGCTTTGGTTGAAAAAGAAATGCCAGACGTGGCTCCGGTACAAATCTCTTATCAACCCTCACAACCTCAGCTGCGCGTAAACATTGACCGCAGAAGAGCAGAAGAGCTTGGCGTTAGTTTGAGTGATATCTCAACGACGCTTAGGGCGGCGATTAATGGCGATGATGTTGCTGATTTGAATGTTGGCGACCAATCCATACCAATTATGCTGCAGGCTCAAAACCATACCATCAGAGATCCAAGTGATTTGGCTAACCTTTATGTTGGCAGCCGCACTGGTGCGTTAGTTCCGCTAAGTAGCCTCGCCGTTATTGTCGAAGAGGGCGTAGCTGCTGAGCTTGAACGCCACGCACAGCGTCGTAGTATCGAGCTGGATATGAAACAGCCAGAAGACATGCCTATGGCAGAAGTGGTTGAAAAATTACGAACGCTGGCAGATCAGAGTTTACCTGACAGCGTGACGCTGGCGTTTAAAGGGGAAGCCTTAACGTTTGAAGAAACGGCCAATGAAGTGTTACTTACTTACGTGCTGGCGTTCTTGATTGTGTTGCTCGTACTTGCTGCGCAATTTGAAAGTGTAAACAGTGCCGTTGTCGTGATGATCACAGTTCCGTTTGGGATCACCTCTGCCATATTGGCGCTGTATCTTACTGGAACTTCGCTAAACATATATTCGCAAATCGGCTTAGTGATGTTGATTGGCTTAATTGCTAAAAATGCCATTTTGTTAGTTGAGTTCGCAGATCAATTACGTGATAAAGGACGGTCAGTAAGACAAGCTGTTGAAGAAGCCGCGGTGATCCGTTTGCGTCCTATCATGATGACCTTGGTATCTACATTACTCGGTGCTTTACCGTTGATTTTATCGGTTGGCGCAGGTGCAGAGTCGAGAAATGCAATCGGCTGGGTTGTATTTGGCGGTTTAGGCTTAGCGGTTTTCTTTACGCTTTACCTCACACCTGTCGTTTATCTCGGTTTAGCGAGATTTACGAAACCGAGGGCGGATGAAACCAAATTATTAGTGGATGAACTTGATAAAGCTGAAAGTTAAATTCCCCCGTTAAAAATAAAGTAAGTTGAGCGCAGCAATAGCTGCGCTTTTTTTATACAACGATTAATGTTGTGGTAACACATTCTTTGATACTTTTTGTTGAACTTTTCATTATTTAAACTGTCACAACCGATGTGGTTGTTTTATAGCCATTATGTTTGCTACTCTAAGACAGTAAATCCTGTTTTCTATAACAATAATAAAAATAACAAGCTAATTGAAAGAAGATGTGTCATGGGTAATTTATTTTTAAAAGAACGGGAAAATTGGACCGCCTGGATTATTTGGAGCTTGATAGGATGCACGGCAACCGTTGCATTATCGAGTTATACCAGTGAGATATGGATGGGGCTATTAGCGCCTATCTTGGTATTAGGATTACTAACAACATGGATGAGTTACACCAAGCGATTTGATTTTTCCAGAGCATTCAAAGTGCTCAGTACCGTAGTGTTGTTTTCATCTATTCCGGTTATCATTGAAAAAGTGCTGCCTGCAAAAAATGCAGTCATTGGCATGATTGATTCAGGGATAATCGTGATAGCAATGGTTATCGCCAGTTGTATTTTTGCTTACATTGCCAAAAGGCCAAAGCAATATTATTGATTATTCGGCTATTATTTGCGCTTTTGAATGCAAAAATTGAAATAGTGCTTTACAACCGATGGATAACTCCATAAAATGCGCGCCAACAACGGAGAGATGGCTGAGTGGTTGAAAGCACCGGTCTTGAAAACCGGCATACGTTAATAGCGTATCTAGGGTTCAAATCCCTATCTCTCCGCCACCTCATTCCCAAAACCGCCTCCAAATGGCGGTTTTTTTCGTTTGGAGGCGTGTATGTCTGCGGCTAGTAACATGGCAATAATAAAACATAGTTCTATTTGGATTGTATTTAGTTATTTTTATCTTAGTGGTCTAAATATGGCGCTAACGTTGTCGATTGATTCGCAACAAGACCCTGATATCACAATGACGCTGCTGCATGTTTTTTTATTCAATTGCCTTGTTGGCCATCTGATCACTAAATATGAAAAATCTTGGCCAGAAATCGCCAGTGTGGTTATTGCATTATTTGGTGTGGTTGGATTTGGACACTACTTTGTTGGTAGCTTGGGAGAGTACAGTGATGAGCTTAATATTGGTCTTGTATTATTGCTGCCATTTGCAACCTTTGTAATGAAAAAACTCAAACAATATGCCGAAGAGAAAGCCGCTAGTTAGCGGTTTTTTTGTGTCCGACGAATAGCTTGACTGCTTGATAATCAAGCAGCTCCGGTATCTTGCCTATTTTGGCTGTGATACAATCTAAGATTCTTGTTAATAAAAAATATGGAAAGACTATGTCTCAATTCAACACAGACGCAGATAAAGCGAGTTACGGTATTGGTTTACAAATGGGGGAGCAACTTAAAGCAAACCCTTTTGAAGGTCTAAACCTTAACTCTGTATTCGAAGGTATGAAAGACGCTTATGCTGGTGACAGCTTCCGCGTTGAGATCCCTGAAATTCAAGCGGCATTTGAGAAGATCAATGCTGAGATCCAACAGCGTCGTGAAGAAGAAGCTAAAGTGTTAGCTGCTGAAGGTGTTGCATTTCTAGAAGAAAATGCGAAACGTGCTGAAGTAACAGTAACTGAGTCAGGTCTTCAGTATGAAGTAGTTGAAACTGGCGAAGGCGATAAGCCTGTTGAAGATTCAAAAGTACGCGTTCATTACCACGGTACTCTAATCAACGGTACGACTTTTGACAGCTCTTACGAGCGCGGCCAACCAGCTGAATTCCCAGTAAATGGCGTGATCAAAGGTTGGACTGAAGCACTTCAAATGATGCCTGCAGGTTCTAAATGGCGTCTATACGTACCGCATGAGCTTGCATACGGCGAGCGTGGTGCAGGTGCTGCAATCGCACCTTTCTCAACGCTAATTTTCGACGTAGAGCTACTAGAAGTTTTATAATAGTATCGTGTGATCAAAAAAGGCCTTCTCAATGAAGGCCTTTTTGCGTTTAGCCAAAGCTGCTGAGAACACAACTTTGGCTGTTCGACAAGACTTTAGTAAGTCGCACTGCCTTTAGTACGAGGGAAGGCAATAACGTCACGTACGTTGCCCATGCCAGTAACATAAGCAACCAAGCGCTCAAAGCCAAGGCCAAAGCCTGAGTGAGGCACTGTTCCATACTTACGTAGGTCACGGTACCAGCTGTAATCTTCTTTGTTTAAGCCCATCTCTTCAAGACGCGCATCTAGCACATCTAAACGCTCTTCACGCTGTGAGCCACCAATGATTTCACCAATACCAGGCGCAACGACGTCCATAGCGGCAACGGTTTTACCGTCTTCGTTTTGGCGCATGTAGAATGCTTTGATATCACGAGGGTAGTTTTTGATAACTACTGGTGCGTTAAAGTGTACTTCAGCAAGGTAACGTTCGTGCTCTGATTGTAAGTCGACGCCCCACTCAACAGGGAATTCAAACTCTTTATCACATGCTTTTAGAATTTCGATAGCGTCTGTGTAATCTACCTGAGCAAAGTCTTTATCGATGAATGATTCTAGGCGAGTAATGGCATCTTTTTCGATGCGCTGTGCGAAAAACTCCATATCATCACGACGTTCATCAAGTACTGCTTTAAACACATACTTCAACATGTCTTCTGCAAGCGCTGCGATGTCGTTAAGGTCGGCGAATGCCACTTCAGGCTCAACCATCCAAAACTCTGCTAAGTGACGAGAAGTGTTTGAGTTTTCAGCACGGAATGTTGGACCAAAAGTATAGATTTTTGAAAGGGCACTCGCGTATGTTTCACCGTTAAGCTGACCAGATACGGTCAAGAATGCTTCTTTACCAAAAAAGTCTTCTGAATAGTCTACATCGCCTTTGTCTGTGCGTGGTAGGTTGTTCATATCAAGTGTAGATACACGGAACATCTCGCCTGCGCCTTCACAGTCACTTGCGGTAATGATAGGCGTGCTGATCCACTGGTAGCCACGCTCATGATAAAAACGGTGAATAGCTTGCGCAAGACAGTTACGTACACGCGTAACCGCGCCCATAACATTAGTGCGAGGGCGAAGGTGCGCATGTTCGCGTAAGTATTCAATACTGTGGCGTTTTGCAGCCATTGGGTATGAATCTGGATTCTCAACCCAGCCTAATACCTCAACGCTGTTCGCTTGGATCTCAAAAGATTGACCTTGACCTTGTGATTGTACAAGCACACCAGTCACCGCTACTGAACACCCAGCAGTAAGACGAGTCACTTCGTCATAATTATTCAGCGAATTAGGGACTACGGCTTGAATAGGGTCAAAACAAGAACCGTCATGAACGGCTAGAAATGAAATACCTGCTTTTGAATCACGTCGTGTACGGATCCAGCCCTTTACTGTTACTTGGCTGTCAACCGCAACGGTGCCTGCTAGTAGCTCCGTTATCGCTGTGTGGCTCATCTTTACTCCAAATGATTTATTTTTTATTTGTAAATTAAAAGACAGAGTGTCTTATCGTCATGTAAGCCGTATCTTACCTGCGATGGACAAATAAAAAAACACTGAAATGCAAAAAACTGGGCTGAAAAGAATGAGTAAAAGCCATGAAAAAACAGTCGGACTGTGGCATTATGAATGTTCGATGATAAAAATAGCTTTATTAATACTAACAGTGACGTTCAAAACTCGATGAAACAAGTTTTTATTTTGAGGGGTCTACCTGGCTCTGGAAAATCGCATTATGCGCAAACGCTAGCCGACGATCTCGTCTCCGGCGATGAAACACAGTATTTTATCTGTTCAACCGATGATTATTTTCTTAATGAAAACGGCGAGTATCATTTTGAAAAACAACGCCTTTCAGAATATCACAATTTAAACTTAGCCCGGTTTATTAATGCCTTAGCTGAAGATATCCCTTTGGTCGTTGTAGACAACACCAATATCAAGAAGTGGGAGTTTGTTGCTTATGCGTCAGCTGCTGTGGCAATGGGTTATCAAGTGAAAGAAGTCATTGTTGGTGAAATTAAAGATAAGTCCCTACAGCATTTATATGCCAAACGTAATAGCCATGGCATTGGCTTGAAAACAATTTCAAAAATGGCCCACCTTTTCGAATGGTGATAAAGCTTAGGGTCGAGCAACCCTAACAACGCTCGTGCATGTTAAACAGGGTAGTATCGTATCCGATCTTACAGTTAAAAAGAGCGGGTTTAGACTTCGCCTTCGAGCAAACAAGAGACGGTCGTCAATGTTAGTTTCATTCTACATAGCGGCCGGTTAGTCAACTCATTCCTGCTCCATTTCGATTCAGCAGTGGAATGTGCGACCAACTTTTTTAGCTTCAGTTGGCCCAATTTTAGTAATGCTAGTGAGTTTCGAAAGGGCTCTGACATTTATATAGTGTCTAACGGGCTAGTTGTACCTGCAAAATGTTGGCCAAGTACATGTGTATAGATTTGTGTGGTACTAACGTCATTGTGGCCCAGTAATTCTTGAACACTTCTTATATCACGACCAGCTTTAAGCAAATGGGTTGCGAAGCTATGCCTAAACGTATGGCAGGTGACGCGTTTATTTATTTGAATATTACGCACGGCATTCTCGAGCGCTTTACGAATAACACTTTGATGTAAATGGTGCCTGCAAAGTGTTCCTGTATAAGGATTGATACAAGTATTGCTGGAAGGGAAAATAAACATCCACCCATGCTGCCTAAACGCGTTGGGATACTTGCGTTCTACTGCATTTGGCAGAGATGGACCTATCCCGTGAAGGTTGTCATCCTGTTGAATTTTAATAGCCATTTCAATATATGTAGTGAGCTTTTTTGAGCATCTATTGCTGAGGATGGTTTGCCTATCTTTATGCCCTTTACCGTCTCTAACGGTCAGCGAAGCTCTATCAATATCAATATCTTGGATACGTAACCTGAGGCATTCTGAAACTCTTAGTCCGCTACCATAGAGTAGTTCTATTATTAGTCTATCACGGCCATCAAGTTCATTTAGTATTAGTGAGATTTCTGATGGGGATAACACTGTAGGTAAATGTCTTTGTTTAGTGGCATAGCAAAAACCTAAATCCCCAAGCTCATGGTGCAAATGCTTCTGATACAAATAGGCTAACGCGTTACGTGCAATTTTTTGTGTGTTGATAGCCACATTTCGTTGGTTGGTAAGGAAGGTTAAAAATTGTGTAACCTCTTCCGTTCCCATTGTTTCAGGGTGACGCTTGTGGTGAAAGTTAATGAATGCCTTAATCCAATATAGGTAGGTTTTTTCTGTTCTAATGCTGTAACCACGCATACGCATTTCTTCCTGAAGACCTTTCAGAAATGGGCTTTTTAGACTCATGATAACTCCTTAGCCCATATTGCTGTGTATGTATACAGTGTTATCTGGAATTCTCGGATATCAAGGGAAATAATGAAAAAATTTTTGCGCGTTTATGCATGAATAAATTAAAAATATTGTTGTTTATCATGAGGTTATATATCTTCGATTTGAAATAATAGGTTTGGGAAACGCGCATGCGCATTTTTCCAGATGGTATATTTAGCAGAATGCTGATAAGTTCTTTGCATACTGATAGTTAACTGTGCGCATTTTCACTGGTCCAACGAGGTAAACGCGCATGTGCACGAATAAAATGTTAAACGCTAACAACCTCTAGGAGAGATAGATGAAGAAAATTGGAATTTTGATAATGGCTGTTTTTCCATTGCTTGGGTGTCAGACTACTGGGCCTAAAACATACACTGGCAATACCCAGTCGATAGCTGCGACAAATTCAAAAAGTTGTAGTTTCGACCAAATCACTGGCAAAGCGTATTTGATTGCTCCTGACTTTAAAAAATATGTAACCAATAGCTTTTTCTACGATTCCGAAAAGGAAACGGTCTGGCAGCTTGATAAAGGCAATTACTCATCCTTGACTTCTCAAAAGTTCAAAATAGTTGACACGGGGCTCGTTACTAAAGAAGACGTCAAGTCACGACAGCCATATCTTTCCAAATACAGATATAGTGAAGATGATATAAAAGGTATACCTTATGTAAGAGATAAAGCATTCTCATCTAAGCTAGTGACAGAAGACTGCTCAATTTATTATCTGAGTGGTGGAACCATTATTAAATCTTTATTATCTAGCATCGTAAATACAGATGGTACAAAAATTAATGAAGATGATGTATTAGCGTTTTATGGAAGTGAACCGTTATCAAAAAAAAGCATGGATGCGGTGATTGAGTATGACCGTTTTGAGAAAAGACTCAAAGTAAAAACGCCATACTATGACGACATGCTTATCAGGGGGTCATTAAACGCCAAGGATCAATCAATATCACTTGTTCAGCTTTATGTGGACCTTACTTTTTTCGATAAATGGGGCTTTATTTCTAATGCCATTGACACAGATGGTGTAAACCATGAGGTGGTAAAGATTTCAACTGACACAGACTGTAGTAACTCTGATATGTTTGGTTGTAAATTAACAGAGACTGTTGGAGTTACAATTAGTGAGGAGTTTTTGAATAAACACAGGGATGGTTTTGAATTAAAACTTTTTGGTACTAAAGAAAAAATCGTCAAAGTGTCAGGCTATATGGTTGAAGGTTTTTTATCTGGAATGAGAAAAGCAAAGGAGCAGCTAAAGTCTGGTGACTTTGGCGTTTAACAAAGCGCTGCACACGGATAAATTTTACGCTGCGCTTCAAATTTACCGGTGAGCGCGGCGTTATGTGCCCTGTTTCGTTAAACACTTATTGAGAGTTAACCCTCAAGTTGTTAAAAGGAATAGGCTCCAGATATGAATTTTGACATCTATTATTTAGCTTTGACTTGTAAATTAACTTTGGAGAATTTTTATGGGATGGTTTAGCTCATGTGATCACGATTGGCATTACGATTATGAAAATGCTCGTCCATTTAAACCTGATTATCACAAATGTAGTAAGTGTGGAAAGAGAGAGAAATGTACTTACGATTTATTTAAGGCAAAGCATGACGGGACTCCTAGATGCGATGAATGTGACGCAGCGGCGTAGCTGTTTAGCACATAACAAACGCATCAAGTCGCCCCCTGAAATGCGGGGGCTGGGACATCAAAACTACGCGGCGGTTTAGTTTTGATGCATCGCAAAGTTTAAACCAATCGCCGCTACGTTTTGCTGCCCCTTATGCGGGCGTTAGCTCTTTATGACAGGAGTCGAAGATAGAATCAATGAGAGATAACTTCACTGAAAAAACTAAGTCGGTAATACAAAATCGGGCGGGAAATCTTTGTTCAAATCCAAAGTGTAGAGCTTTGACATCTGGACCAAATGCTGATCCAGAAAAGGCAACCAAGACTGGAATAGCCGCTCACATAACCGCCGCAGCTCCGGGTGGTCCAAGATACAACGCTAGTCTTACCTCACAGCAAAGACGGTCAGCTCAAAACGGTATTTGGCTTTGTAGTAAATGTGCTGGATTTATCGACTCAGATTTTCTTAATTATCCGGTTTCATCGTTATTAAAGTGGAAGCGAGATGCAGAAGGAGAAGCCGACGATCACAATAAGGGAAGAAAAGCAGGCCTTCCTATGCCACCAGAAAATGATGAAGTGATTGAGCAAGGTTGGGGTTGTCCATTTTGTGGGACAACCGTGCCATTCGGTAAGTCTGTATGCCTTGGGTGTCACGCAGAAGTGATTCCAGGATTAACGCGCCGAGAAAGAGAGGAAATCGGAAAGACGGGGATGATGGCTGGTGGTGGGTTGGCGCTACTTGTTCTTGTAATGCTCCCCAACTGGCTCAAAACATCCTACGCTTGGGATGTTGATATATTCTTTGGGATGGGCATTTATGGGATTTTAGGTATTGCAATTCCAGCACTACTAGGAGGTTTCTTTGCTATAAAAATCGCAACAGAAAAGAAGTTATGTGAGCCACCAAGATTTTTTAGGCACACACATGGTTGAGCTAACAAACGCGTCAATTGGGACTGGTTTTCCGCTGGCGCTCCAAACCAGCCCATTACGCGGGCGTTATATTCATTCATCGAAGTAGGGAATTATGAATCAGAATCAAATTAATCAAGTACAAGGACATGTTGATAGGTATTTTCAACTTAATATGACAAGCCTGCTGAATGCATCTTTTCCAGAACTAAATGAAAATGAAGTGTGCATTGGACAATATACCCTTAAGGAATTCCTATCACTTAGCAATAAAGTCTTCAATCAATTTAGGGAAGAACTAAAAACTTCATTCTTAAAGTCGCTTCCATTTCAGTATCAATTTCACAACGAATTTGGTGGTGGAGATTTAAACTCAGACTTAGCTAATTTCATTGCTTACAGTGAAACTAATAGGTTTCCAAATGCAGTATCTCACTTATCAAGATTAGTTCATTATCAAGCAGTTAATGGTTTTTGGGAAAAAACAAAAAGAAAGTACTTTAGGCACTCGGAAGAAAACTTGAATTCTGAACGTGAAAGAATTGAGCTTGTTAGCAAACAGTTAGAAAGCTCTCTGAATAAATATAATGAACAGCTGAAAAGTTTGGAGGCTACAAAAGAAGATTTATCTCAATTTACTCAAGTAAAGCAAAAAGAGCTTAGTGAAATTGAATCGCTTTTGGGCGCCTCAAGAAATCATAACTCAGAGATTTCAGAATTACATTCTACAGCTACATCTTTATCAGAAAGAATCCAGTCACTATTAGATAGCTCTGATACCAGAAAGGAAGAAATCGAAGAGATTAATAAAGAAGCAAAAAATGAATTAAACAAAATTGCCAATACTCTTGAAGAACAAATCAAAACGATTAAAAAACAAAACACCTCATTTGATTCATTGGAAAGTTCTTTTGATGAAAAATTAGAACTAGTTAATTCCAAGACCTCACTTTTCGAAGAAAGAAACAAATATTTAGATGACTTAATTGGTCGTGAGGTCGGTGCTTCATTGTTTGAAACCTTTAAACAACGAAAAGGCGAGCTTTCATCTTCTATCACCTTTTGGACTTGGGCTGTTCCTGTAACAGCTTTCGCTACAATTGCATGGATATTTTTCTTGTTCGGAAACGGTGATCTAAATGCATTGGGTTGGCAAGTAGTATTTGTTAATTCTCTTAAAGCATTACCCGCTATAGGTCTATTGTTATTCGCTATTTCTCAATATACAAAAGAGCGAAACTTCCAAGAAGAATACGCTTTTAAGTCTGCGGTTGCATTGACGGTAAATTCATATGCTGATCAATTACAAAAAGAAGAAAATAAAGACCAGTTAATAATGGATTCAGTTAATGCAATTTATAAAACTCCCTTACCAACGAAAATTGCTAAGAATGCAGATAGCAAAGGTTTAGCCGAAACAGCCAAAGAACTAAAAGACCTTGCAAGTACTTTTGTGTCTAAAAAATGAATATAACAAGGCGCTCAAACGGAAAAATTACAGTTGGCTCGCGCTTCGCACAATTTAGCCTAACTGTATTTTTCCGCTTAGCTTAGCGTTAGATGAATAGTAGGTAACGATTTATGTCAGACAACGAATTACCTTTAGAACGTAAGCAAGAAGAGGAAGGTTACAGGCTGCTTTATGATGTTATGAAGCACCTGACAACTATAAGCACGGGTACGCTAGTGATATTAGTTTCCTTTTTAACTAAAGTGTTTTCGCAGCCAGAATGGGTATACCTAATTCCAGTAGTGATGGTGTCATTCCTTATTTCAATCGTCTCCAGTCTATTTTCCATGCTTTATATTAGTGATGCTATTCAAAAAGTTGAGATGAATGAAAATACTAAGACTTATGCTCAGAATTCCTATTTAGTAGCTGGTGGATCATTTATCATGGGCATCATCATGCTAATTGTTTTTGCAACAAAAAATTTGATTTAAAAACATCTAACAAGCGCATGTTGCCAGACTGATTTTCCGCTGTGCTCCAAACCAGCCGCAAATGCGGGCGTTAGCCCATAGAAGTCTTTATGCGAAACTCACCTAATACAGACGTTCTCCCAACTCGTTTTGTCCAAATACGAGTCAGTCGAGTGTCCGTTATCGCAATTAGATTGTAAGCGTCGCTTAAACCCCACCTAGCTACTGAATACGCTCGGCTTATAAAGTACAGCTCTGATCTCAATTCGGAGCTGAATATGCCTAAACATAAAACCGCGGAGCAATGGCTGCAACTTATCGAACAACAGGAACTCAGTGGTTTGTCTGTCTGTGATTTCTGCACGCAGCACAATCTCAGTACCAAGTCTTTTTATAATCGCCGAAGTAAGCTTCGCAATGAAAAATCACCTGAGTCATCTTTTATTGCCGCTAAGCCCGCTGCATCTGAGTCCGTTTCTCTGCCTGAGTTGTTGCAGCTCAAGCACGCTAAGAGTACGGTGTTGTTGCCATCAAATACTGATGCTCTGTGGTTGGCTGCACTGCTCAGGGCGCTGTCATGATCTGCTGGCACAATGGAGCTGTTTACTTGCACCGCCAGCCGGTAGACTTTCGTAAATCCATCAATGGCCTCGCGGCGATTGTTGAGCAAGAAATGGATGAGTCTGTGATGAACGGCCAGGTGTTTGCGTTTTGTAATAAAAACAAGGACAAGCTGAAGGTGCTGTACTGGGATAAAACCGGCTTTGCCTTGTGGTACAAGCGCCTTGAAAAAGACAAGTTTAAATGGCCCGACAAAGAAGACGATGACGTCGTTACACTCAGCGCTGAGCAATGGCAATGGTTGCTATCGGGCTTATCGGTCATCGCACATAAGCCACTCAGCTATGGTTATAACGTATGATCATAACAGGGGTTTTTAGAACACGAATTAATCTAACCTATTAATTTAAAAACAGTTACTTAGCTGATAAAGTAATACACATGCAAAACGAACTTGATGTATTACGTCAGCAGCTCGCAAAGCAAGAAGAGATCATTGCTCAGCTTCAGGCGCGTAATAACTACCTCGAAGAACAATTCAGACTGGCCCAGCAAAAACGCTTCGGTGCCAGCAAAGAGTCACACCCCGCGCAAGCTGACTTGTTCAATGAAGCCGAAACGCTGGTTGAAGAAGCACCTGAGCAAGACGTGGAAACCATCGAATATCAGCGCAAAAAGCCGACACGTCAGCCACTGCCAAAAGAACTGCCCCGTGAGCGGATTGTCCATGACATAGATAATAAACAGTGTGATTGCTGTGGCGGTGAGCTGCACAAAATGGGCGAGGATGTGAGCGAAAAGCTGGAGTTTATCTCGGCTCAGGTCAAAGTCATCGAACACGTCAGACCAAAATATAGCTGTCGACACTGTGAAAAAACGCACACTCAGGTTGAGATAAAACAAGCCCCAGTACCACCGAGTCCAATCCCGAAAGGCATTGCCACAGCCAGCTTACTAAGCCAGATCATCACCAGTAAATATCAATATGGCTTACCGCTGTATCGGCAGGAAAGTCTGTTCAAACAATATGGTATCGCGCTGGGAAGAGGAACTATGGCAGACTGGATGTTACGCTGCGCCAGTTTATTCAAACCGCTCTACGACAGGCTGCACGAAGTGTTGCTACAGCAACCGGTACTGCATGGTGATGAAACCACGGTTAAGGTGGTGAAAGAAGACAAACAGACCAGTTACATGTGGCTGTATTGCAGCGGCATGGACTCGCCTGCGCCAGAGGCAAGCATCCCCAATATCGCTCTGTTCGACTATCAGAATAGTCGTGCGGGTCGCTGTCCTGTGGCGTTTTTACAGGGCTACGACGGCTATCTGCAAGTTGACGGGTATGCGGGTTATGAGCAAACGCAGGCGACACTGGTTGGCTGCTGGGCGCACGCAAGACGCAAGTTCAAAGAAGCCGCAGATGCGCAGGCCAAGGGCAAAACCGGCAAGGCGAACTGGGCACTCAACCAGATCCAAAAACTATATCGAGTTGAAACTGCAAACAAAACAGCAAGCGCAGAGGCGCGGCAGGCTGTACGGGTACAACAAAGCGCACCGCTGCTGGCCCAGTTTAAAACCTGGTTAGATAAATCAGCACAAACGGTGGTACCAAAATCGAAGCTGGGCGAGGCCGTCCACTATACGCTAAGGCAGTGGCCGAAACTCATTCGCTACCTCGATGACGGACACCTAAAGATAGACAACAACCGGGCCGAGCGGGCCATCAAACCGTTCGTCATAGGGCGAAAGAACTGGCTGTTTAGCTTCACCACAAGTGGTGCTGAGAGTAGCGCAACCCTCTATAGCGTGATCGAAACAGCCAGAGCAAACGGCCACACCCCATTCGACTATGTGATGCATTGCTTAAACTAATTAGCTCAGCCACAGTGCGATATCGACAGTTTACTGCCTTGGCATGTTAGCCTCCAGGTGTAGTTCGCCGCACGCTTACATTAGATTAATATATGAAGTTGCTGTTGAACCGCCGAATTTGGCCCTTATTCGACAGTCAGATTTGATTAATTCCTAGCAATCAAACCTGATAGATACAGTTAAGACTTATCCAAATTAATGCTTTTAACAGCCAGTTATCCGCAAAACGCTCTGGCTAGATAAGGAAATAATTTACTGTGATTTTATAAGCAATGAGTTAGCCCAGCCCTTATCCATTAAATGCGCCAGATAAAATAAAAGCCAGCAGTTTGCTAGCTTTTTTGATGTTTTTACATTTACATGGCGTCGTACTCGTCCTGCCAGAAAAACTTCTCTTCGCCAAATGCTGGTTTTAAGTCATCCAGCCAGTGGGCATTTTCGTCGAACTTGGCAAAGAACGGACGCTGCACCCAGTCTTGGTTTCGTGCTTGAATAAAGCGCAGTACAAACACCTTTTCGCCTGCGACTTCGGTTACGCCAGACACTTCAACTTTACCAGGACCCGCACTCATTGATGGTCCTCGAACTGTACGACTCACACCAGAGACTTGCTTATAAGCTTCACGGAATGTTTCCCACGTTTTGTGTAACGGGATTTCAAAGTAACGCTTAGCGCCGGTATCTCGTTCGATAAACATGTAGTAGGGGATCATGCCAAGCTGCGTTTGCTCTTTCCACATGTCAGCCCACATATCAGCGTCTACGTTTATATTATTTAAAAGCGGAAAAACAAATGACACCCATCATAATTAGCATCAAAGCTGAGGAAGTGAAGTAAAAGAGTATCTAAACATTCCAGTCATTTTGGTCAAAAACGTTTATCGATAGGCTAATTCTTATCGCCTCGGCATATCTCTACACTAAAACAGGGTTATCGCGCACGGCAAAGCGCTGAAAATACAGCAGCAAGAAACTCTAGAATTGAAAATGTTCGTTTTACTAAGCCAGCAAGCGCTCGCAGTTTGTTAGGTTTGTCCGTCGTCGTTTTTGCAATGTTTCACAGTAAGCGGTTATTTTTCGCTCTCGACCAACAGCACCGTGGAATACCCGAGAAAATTGCGTAGTAAGTTTTATCCAGTTCTCAGGCTCTATATTTAATCGAGTGAGTATGGGTTGAGACTCAAAGATATAGCCTCGCTTGTTGGCTCGAATGCACTGGCCTGTGAGTTCAACTAATTCGATATAGGGTTTGAGTTCAAAAGGCAGGCCTTTTGGCATATGTTTTCGTGGGCTGCCAGCAAAGCGTAATAGGCTTTTTGGTTGTTTGCCCAGCTTTGCGTGGTCAATGCGCTTTTTGATGCTGGTGTAGTCTGAGGTTTCAGGCGTTGCGGCAATGTTGGCTCTAATGGGGTTTAGGTCTACGTAAGCGAGACAAGCAGCCAATGCAGCCTCGTCTAGTAGTGCTTGGGATTTGAATCGTCCTTCCCAAAACCGGCCTGTACAGTTATCTTCTATATTTGCTCGGCGGGCGATATCTTCGTTGAGTACTCGCATAAACCAGCTAATATCTGCGAGCCTTTCTCTGTATTTGGCGACATGCTCATTGAGTATCAACTGCTCCGACTCATTGAGTGGCTCACCTTCAGTAAACTTTTGGCTTATCCAGTTGCCCTTAAACAACTTGTGCCATCGTATCACAATCGCTTTATCCGACAGGCGCTTAGCTTTTTTATCATCAACATATAAAACAATGTGAGTGTGATTACTCATCACCGCATAAGCACAAATATCAATACAAAACACAGACCCCAACATCAGAAGTTTTTCTTCAACCCAATCTCGGCGGTGTTCGTATGATTTTCCGGTAAATTTATCTTCACCGCACAGAAAGGCGCGCCTTACGCAACGGGAGATACAGTGATAATATTTGGTGTCGGTTAAACTGATTTGTCTTTTACGTGCAGTCGCCATAATTTGTTTTCCTCAATCCTTTGAGTGCAGAATTAAAGCTTAGGCGGTATATTTGGAAGGTGCAAATTAATAGTGGGTGTCAGTGATTTGTTGTGGTGGTGGGTGTCAGTGATTTGTTTCAGCGATTTGTTACTTTGTGAGGTCAAGTGTGAATAAGAAAGAGTGTAGGGAAAGCGGTATTTTATATGCCGTCTTCATTACCGTGTTGTTGTATTTCTTCTTTAAAATTACTTTAATTTTCTCAATGGTGTCAGATAGAGACTTCACTTGCCTAAGCTCTATTTGGAGTAACTCTGATACTGTAATAACACCTTTCTCTGCATTTTTTATTCTGGCGATATTTAGCTGTATTTGGTTTTTTTATTGTGGCATAAAGTACAAACAAAAAGCAGGAAAATCTGTATATTTACTATTAGTCGTCGGAACTATGTTCTATTACTTTTGGTTCAAAGGGTTTTACGGTTTATGGCACCTAATGAGCTACGAGCAAAAAGAAATTACATTACAAGAGTTTTTTGAAAAAACAGGTGGTACAGAAAGGTTAAAGTTGTATGGTAATGGGACTAGTCAAAATGTATTGTGTAAATTGTGATACAACAAAAAAGCAAATTAAAAGTACGGACAAAAAACAGTTGGCTTTGTTCGTATCTCACAAATTTTAGCCAATTATTTTAGCCGTTTATTTGCGGCGTTATATCTCATTGTTGAAAGGGGCTAAGCATGAAGTTTTGGATTTTGGCTGTAGTTGTTTTTGTTGCAACGAGATGTGCATGAATACCGACGTTCCAATCTAAGTACAACTTGACAGAGTATCAACCAAATAGAGTTATAGGCTTGGAAAGTGACAATATCTATCAAGTGAGAAAAGGTATGGTTACTTGGTTTTTTGGAGTTAAAAAAGGTAGCTATATCGCAAAATATCAAGACGAATCAGGTTATTATTTTGAAGGTTCAAACTATTCAGCCTGTATGGGAACGCAAGGTAAAACGGGAGAGTGTACCTCACGCTTGATGGGCGGAATATGGCAATCAAAAACCGACCCAACTGATTTTCGCATGTATTCCATCGATGGTTCGTCAGAGGAAGAGAGCTCTAGTGTTCAAGGATATGCTCTTACTTTAGGCAAGTATGTGATTGAAACTAAATCAGAAGAATTTTCAAAGAAAGTCGGTGGAAGTTTTTAAATTGAGATATAACAATCAAATTATGTCGCCCGTCAGGGTGGGCTGGGACGCAAATACACGGGCGGCTTCGCCATTCTCGCATCCACATCCCATATTTGGGCGTTAGATTTTCATTTAAATTAGGAGAAGTTGTGAGAAACACATATTCGTTTTTAGTTATTCTGTTGTCTATTTTCTCTTCGTTTACATTTGCTGACGAGTTTTATAGTGGCTGGGAGGGTAAATGTTTCGAGGATAAGTACGTGATTCAGCTTTACTTTGGGTGGAGTGAAGAAGGATATGCGCAATATAAAAAGAAAATAAAATCGACTATAAAAGAATGTAAGCTGGGTGAAAAGGTGTACAAAATTTTACATAAACCAGCCGGTTATATTGCGACTGGACGCTGCGGAGCTCATGATCCTGTGTTCTTACTTATAGGAGAGGAGAATAAATTAATATTTGAAGATTTTGCTTGGGATTGCGATTGGTCTGCAGATAGTTATCTATCAAAAGTTGAAATTATAAAAGGCGTTAATAAGCCAATAGTAACTAGAGTAAAAGGTGATCCACGTTAATCTAACAAGGCCAATCATTATAGCGCTCTACGCTAGAGGAAAATAAAGACACCCACGACTATTAATGAATTAAGTTGTACCCCATACAAACTAATTAAACAGTGGACGCAAAGCAGCAGGCTTGCGCTTATTCTTTGCTTAGTTTAGTCTGCTATTTCCCGCTGTTTATTAAGGCGTTATGCATGAACGGAGTGTCAGTAAATATGAAATGGATTATCTTCAGTTCGATCTTAATGATCGTTTCAGGTTGTGCTATTAATCAACCGAGAAGTATTGATCAAGAGCCTAGTATTAGCGAAGTAGTGACCATACAAAAGGAATTTCCACCACAAATTTGGTCTGATCATATATTACTGGATATAAGTGAATCTAAATACGCGGATAAAAGTATAGAAATATTGTCATCACTTGGATTCGTCGGGGTTGTCAAAAGCTCCCACGGGGAGTTTGTGTGTGGGAATTATTCAAATAATAGAGCCGCTATAAAGTGTACTCGGGTAGAAGGTAAGACCTTTGTTTACGCAGTGGTTGCAGGCCCCAAGGTTGAGGTCGTTCAAAAGCTAAGAAATGAGATAATGTGGCAACTCTAAAAAATGCATAACAAATTGGTTAACAGGAACTAACTACGCGGCATAAGCGACCTCATTACCAAAGTGCTAGCCCTTAGAAATTTTTATGCGAAATTTGCCTTGCACAGCCGGCGACCTAAAGCGTTTTTGTCCTAATACGAGTTGGTTGAGTGCCCGTTATCGCAATTGGGTTTAAGATATGAAGTTGCTGTTGAACGGCCAAGTTTGGCCCTTATGCGATAGTCTGATTTGATTAAGCCGTAGCAATCAAACGTGATAGGTATAATTAAGACTTATCCAAATTAATGCTTTTAACAGCCAGTTGTCCGCAAAACGCTCTGGCTAGATAAGGAAATAATTTACTGTGATTTTATAAGCAATGAGTTAGCCCAGCCCCTATCCATTAAATGCGCCAAGTAAAATAAAAGCCAGCAATTTTCTGGCTTTTTTGATGTTTTTACATTTACATGGCGTCGTACTCGTCCTGCCAGAAGAATTTTTCTTCCCCAAATGCAGGTTTTAAGTCATCCAGCCAGTGGGCATTTTCGTCGAATTTGGCAAAGAACGGACGCTGCACCCAGTCTGGGTTTCGTGCTTGAATAAAGCGCAGCACAAACACCTTTTCGCCTGCGACTTCTGTTACGCCAGACACTTCAACTTTTCCAGGACCCGCACTCATTGATGGTCCTCGAACTGTGCGGCTCACACCGGAGACTTGCTTATAAGCTTCACGGAATGTTTCCCACGTTTTGTGTAACGGGATTTCAAAGTAACGCTTAGCGCCGGTATCACGCTCGATAAACATGTAGTAGGGGATCATGCCAAGCTGCGTTTGCTCTTTCCACATATCAGCCCACATATCAGCGTCTACATTTATATTATTTAGAAGTGGTGCTTGTGTTCTGATCTGTGCACCAGTTTTGCGGATAAGTTTAATCGCTTCACGTGTGACTTCAGTACGCAGTTCTTGTTTGTGGTTAACGTGCGCCATGATTGACACATGCTTTCCGGCATCAACCAGCTCTTTTAGTAAGGCTAACAACTCTTGTGCGTCCGGATCGGTGACGTATCTAAATGGCCAAAAAGTGAGAGATTTAGTGCCGATCCTGATGGTGCGAATATGGTCAAACCTTGGCTCTTTTAGTGCCTCAAGGTATTTACGCAATTTAACGGTGCGCATTACCATAGGATCGCCACCAGTCATCAATAGATCGGTCACTTCAGTGTGTTCGGCCAAGTAGTTGTGGAGCAGCTCGGCGTCGTTATTGTTAAATCGGGTAGCCTTGCCAACAAACTGCGCCCAGCGGAAGCAGAAAGTGCAATATGAGTGGCAGTATTGTCCTTGAGACGGGAAAAACAACACTGTTTCTTTATATTTGTGTTGGATCCCGTCTACACGTTCACCTTCATACTCAGGAACATTTTTTTCCATTTGACCCGCAGGGTGCGGGTTTAACTTTTGACGAATTTTGGTTGCGAGGTTAAACACTTCTTCTGGGGTATGTTCGCGACTTAACAAGTCGGCCATTTGCTCGTAAGACTCATCGTCTAGCATGCCACGTTGTGGGAAAGTTAACTGAAAAACGGGGTCGTTAGGCACTTTATCCCAATCGATGAGCTCTTCAATCACAAAGTTATTAACGCGAAAAGGGAATACATTGGCGACGACTTTCATTTGAAAGCGAAGGTGTTCAGGTAGTTTATCCAATTGCTCAATCTTATCGATTTGACGGTGTTGGTAAACAGTAAAACGAGGGGGCTGATAAGCTTCAGCTGGCTGCAATTTGACGGTTTGCTGCATAGATAATATGTCTCTTTTCTCACTTGCTAATGATAAAAGCCACCATGGTAACATGTCATTGATATCATTTCAGGTACAAGGCGAGGAAAGTTCAAAATAACGCAATTTTGCTGACTACGCGCCACCGTTTTAGATTACATTGTTGGAATTAGGTCAAAAAATAGACCTAATTCCAGATTTAATGTGCTTTAGAAATGTTCGCCTTCAATGGCGGCGTAAATCGCGTCAATGAGTGTTTCAATATCTTCATTTGAGGTGATATACGGCGGCATAATATAAATTAGCTTGCCAAAAGGTCTTATCCATACACCTTGTTGAATGAAGAATTTTTGGATTTTTGCAACATCAACAACTCTTTCTACTTCCACCACGCCAATCGCTCCAAGGACTCTGACATCTGTGACTGCACTTTGATTAAGACAGCGCTTGAGTGCGTTAAGCGCGCTCTCGACTCGTTCAATATTGGCTATTGTTTCTTGGCGTTTTAAGATTGTGAGACTAGCTACAGCGGCGGCACACGCCAGCGGATTTCCCATAAAAGTTGGTCCGTGCATTAATACTTTCGCCTCGCCTTGGCTTATACCCAAAGCCACTTCCTCTGTTGTCAAAGTGGCCGCAAGCGTCATGTTTCCGCCAGTAAGCGCTTTGCCAACACACATAATGTCCGGCGCGATATCTGCATGTTCACAGGCAAACATTTTACCTGTACGACCAAACCCAGTCGCAATTTCATCTAAAATTAGTAGCACCTCATACTTATCGCATAGCGCTCGAAGCGCCTTGAGATATTCTGGGTGGTAGAAGTTCATGCCGCCTGCATTTTGCACTATTGGTTCAATGATAAATGCCGCGACCTTTTCATGATGAGCGGCAAATGCTTTTTCTAAGGCGTTAAGTTCATCTTGACTTTGGCAGCCGTAAAACTCACTTCTAGGGGCATCGACAAACACCTGCTCGGGTAAAAAACCTTGGTACATGGCATGCATCGAATTCACAGGATCGCAAACGCTCATCGCCGCGAATGTATCACCGTGATAGCCTTTTTTGGCTGTCATTATTTGGTTTTTTTTCTTTTTGCCTTTACTCAACCAATATTGGATCGCCATTTTGATTGCAACTTCAACACTGACTGAGCCGCCGTCGGCTAGGAATACTCGATTAAGTGGGGCTGGGGTTAGCTCCACGAGTAGTTTGCATAACTCCACGGCAGGCTGATGAGTTAGCCCGCCAAACATGACATGGCTCATCGTGTCCGCTTGATTTTTTATCGCCGTGATTATTTCTGGATGACCATAACCATGCACAGCACTCCACCAGGATGCCATACCGTCAATGAGAGTTTCGCCAGTTTCAAGCTCAATTTTGTTCTCGAATGTTCTTGCGGCTGGATAGACGGGCAGAGGGTCAATCATCGATGTATAGGGGTGCCATATATGCTTGCGATCAAATTCAATATCAATTGTATGTTTATTGCTCATTTGTAAACCTTTTGGGCGCATGTAACGTTGACAATACTAAGCTAAGAAGTAGACTAAGCCAATCACCGTCAGTTTGACTGCGCTAAATTTAATCACTAGAAAATACGCGTGTTGTAAATTTAGGCAAGAATAAAAAGAGAATGAAAATATGGAATTAGGCGCGCTAAGACACGATTGGACACATGAAGAAGTAAAAACACTGTTCACCATGCCTTTTAACGACTTACTTTTTTATGCAGCAAGTATTCACCGCAAAAACTTCAATCCCAATGAAGTTCAAATCTCCACTTTGCTGTCTATCAAAACGGGTGCCTGTCCTGAAGATTGCAAATACTGCCCACAGTCAGGTCATTACAAAACGGATCTTGAACGTGAGCGTTTGATGGAAGTGGAAAAGGTTGTAACTCAAGCTAAGTTGGCGAAAGAAAAGGGCGCGACGCGTTTTTGTATGGGCGCCGCTTGGTCTGATCCAAAAGACAGAGATATGCCTTATATCGCCAAAATGGTGAAAGAAGTTAAAGAGCTAGGCCTAGAAACCTGTATGACTTTGGGTAAATTGGATAATCAAAAAGCGCACACGCTAAGAGAAGCGGGCCTTGATTATTACAACCATAATTTGGACACCTCACCTGAATACTACGAGCAAATTATCACGACAAGAACGTATCAAGACAGACTCGATACCCTTGATCATGTAAGAGATGCAGGAATGAAAGTGTGCTCTGGTGGTATTGTAGGAATGGGAGAGCAGGCATCTGATCGTTATGGCTTGCTGATCCAATTAGCAAACCTGCCAAAACAACCAGAAAGTGTACCGATTAATATGCTTGTTAAAGTGAAGGGCACGCCACTAGAAAATGTTGATGACCTCGATCACTTTGAATTTATCCGTACTATCGCGGTTGCGCGTATCATGATGCCACACAGTTACGTGCGTTTATCTGCAGGTAGAACGGCGATGAATGAACAGATGCAGTCTATGTGTTTCTTCGCTGGCGCTAACTCAATTTTCTATGGTGATAAGCTATTGACCACGGAAAACCCAGAAGCAGACGCCGATATGAATCTCATTAGAAAACTTGGGATGAACCCTGAAAAACGTGAAGATTATTCGGATGAAGCCTATGAGGCATCGTTAAGCTCTGCAATTGCAGACAAAGCGACATCAGAGCTATTTTACGAAGCCAACTAATCAATGTCGTTTGAGTATATTCAATCTGCTTTAGCAGCCCGTCACGCTGAAGGGTTGCTAAGAAAGCGCATTGTGGTTGAAAAGGCCTCTGCAAGTAAAATAAAAATTGCTGATCAGCAATATATTAACTTTGCTAGTAATGATTACCTAGGGCTTGCAGACTCGTTGGAGTTTAACACGCTCGCATGCACTGAAGCCGGAAGCCGAAGTTCGGCGCTTGTTACGGGTTATCTTGATATTCACCGTCAGCTAGAAGATAAGCTTTGCAGCGTTTTGGGTTACGATGCAGCACTGTTATTTCCAAGCGGTTTTGCTGCTAATATCAGTGTGTTAAAGGCATTGTTCACGCCCCAAGAAAAGCAATTAAGCGCTGCGGTGTTCCAAGACAAGCTCAACCACGCCAGCCTGTTGGACGGTGGTTTAGCGGGCAGCGCTAAGTTTGTTCGCTTTAATCACAATGATTTGACGCACTTAAGGTCTCGATTAGAAAAAACCAAAGCCGACAGTAAACTCATCGTGACTGAAGGGGTGTTTTCTATGGATGGAGACAAAGCGCCAGTATCTGAAATCAGTGTGCTGGCTCAGTCTCATTCTGCGTGGTTGATGGTCGACGATGCTCATGCGTTTGGTGTTGTTGGAGCGCAAGGACTTGGCACGATTGAAAGCGGCATTAAACCTGAAATTTTGGTGATCACTTTTGGCAAAGCGATGGGCTGTCAAGGAGCTGCGGTATTAGCGAGTCATGATGTGATAAATTACATGACGCAATTTAATCGTGAGTTTATCTATACAACGGCGTTGTCGCCTATTATGGCAAGCGTTGCACTATGCCAATTGAATAAGTTGCTTGCTGCATCTGAAGCGAGACACAAATTACAAGTAAACATCGACTATTTTAAGTCGTTAGTTGCGCAAACCAACTTATCTCTCATTCCAAGTGATACGGCCATACAGCCTCTTGTGTATGGTAGCAGCGAAAACGTATTAACGGCGCAACATAAGCTAAAGGAAAAGGGGCTTTGGGTTGGCGCTATTAGGCCACCAACTGTGCCGCAAAATACCGCACGATTGCGAATAACAATAACGGCACAGCACAGTCAAGAGGATATAGAAACATTAGTCTCGGCCTTAGTGGAGGGAGCATGAGCAAAGCACAAAAGACGCAAACAGCGAAGTGCTTTTCAAAAGCCGCGCAATCGTACTCTCAACACGCTAACGTGCAAAAACAGGCTGCAGATATACTCTTTTCACGTTTAACACAGCAAAATAGTGAGCTTGGTGCTGTGCGTATGTTTCCTCGGTTGCTCGATTTAGGATGCGGGCCACATGAAAACTTTCATAGATTAAACGCCTTCACGAATCATTATGTTGGAGCGGATCTAAGCTTGGCTATGTTGGCAAGCGCTGAAAATACGACAAATAGTGTTTGCTGTGATATGGATAAACTCGCTATTCAGTCAAATTGTATCGACTTAGTCTTTAGTAATTTTGCAATTCAGTGGTCTAATTCCCCACAAGCGTTGTTTGCGCAATTGTATGAAGTACTAAAAAAAGAAGGACGAGTGTTGCTAAGCTCAGTGCTAGACGGCTCGTTAAACGAAATCGATAACGCATGGCGAGCCATCGATGAGTGTGGCCATATCAATTCATTTTATTCGCTGTCTGCACTTAAATCTTTTGCGCTACAGGCCGGATTCGAAGTGACTTGGGCGGATGAAGCGTTATTGATAGATAGTTATGACACGCCATTAAAGGCGTTGCGCTCGGTAAAAAACATCGGTGCCAACGATGTAAAAACTGCTTCTCGCCGACAAGGTTTGTTAGGCAAATCAGCCTACGCTCAGCTGCTGAGCAGCTACCCTGAGAGTGAAACTGGTTTTGATGTAAGTTATCAAGTCGGATTTTTGGAGTTAAGGAAATGAATCAAGCATATTTTGTAACTGGGACCGACACTGAGGTAGGTAAAACCTATATTTCTACTTTATTACTAAAACTGTTGGCCAAGCACGGTAAAAAAGCTTTTGGCTTTAAGCCGATTGCAGCAGATGCTGAAGAGGCATTTGGTGAACTAGTGAATGTGGATGCTATCAGTTTAATGGAAGCTGCGACGGTTCACGGTACTTACGAGCAAGTTAACCCATTTTGTTTTGCACCACCAATTGCCCCGCATATTGCAGCCAAGCAGGTAAATGTTGACATCACAGTCGATAAGCTACACGAGTGTTTTAGTGAAATTCAGCAACTGGGCGCAGAGTATATATTATGTGAAGGTGCAGGTGGCTGGGCATTGCCCATTAACGACAATGAATATCTGTATGATTGGGTCGTCAGAGCACAACTTCCCGTAATTTTAGTGGTTGGCATGAAGCTAGGCTGTTTGAATCACGCATTCTTAACGGCAGAATCTATCAAGCAAAAAGGACTGAATTTGGTTGGGTGGGTAGCAAATCAGATTGACCCTGAAATGTCTGTATTTGAAGAAAACCTTGAAAGTTTAAAGCTTCGCCTAGACTGTCCGCTGCTTGCAACAGCGCCTTACAGTGAGGGCACACCAAAGCTACAGCTTCGTTCAGCGTTACTAGAGTTGTTTGAGCTTAAATCAGGTACCAGTTAATACTAAATAACCTGAGCTGCGGATAATTAATGCCTTTCTAGCAGCCAGTTTTAGCGCTAACTGCGCTGAATTCACTTCCAATAGCCAGCTATTGGTGCGTAAATTTGCCTTGCCTACAAGGATGTAGGTACCTAGGCGGTAGCAGGACGCGAGAGCGGAGTTATCTCCAAAACTCTCTGGCTAGATAAGAAGATAGTTTAAGGTGATTAAAAAAACAGTGAGTTAGCTCATTCCTTATCCAAACCTCAGGTTTAAACAAAGCGGCTTCTAAAAGTAGTAAGCCGCTTTGAGTCTGTTAGTTACAACCTTTTTGAATGGTTTGTGTTGTCACACTGACCTCAAAGTCATTGTAATCGTTATCGTTTTGGTCTTCCCAACGTTGGTTGGTACCTGAAACTTGGTACTTGGTTGATAGAGCATTACTGTTACCATCAATAGCGAGCACATAGGTAAAGGATTGTCCTTGAAGGATATCATAGCTGCCGGCACTGCCGTATTCATCAAGCAATTTAATATATTGGCCGTTTACTTTGATACCCCAGTCATTATTGAATAACGAGTCTTCTTTGACGAACGCGTAATTGATCCTCGTATAGTTGTCAGGCACACATGCGGTTTCATTGTCGAGTATGTTTCCCGATAGGGTTTCATTGCCTGAGGTATTGCTCACGCCTGTTACGCTCAAAGAGAGTTCCCGATCGCCAGTGTACTCAGTATCGTCTATTGTTGCTATTTGAATGGTAGCAGTTGTGCTGCCAGCCGGTATTTCCAATGAGGTAGGTGGTGCTACGTAGTCATCTGATTGCGTTGTCACATCATTGACCGCCACCGAAAAGCTGACGTCCTGCTCGAAGGCGTTACTTAAGGTAATTTGATAGCTAAGGGTACTTCCCTCATAAACCGCGTTTTCAATACTCGTTAACGTAAAAGACGGTGGCGAAGGAGGGGTTGGTGTACCGCCGCAACCAGAAACGGTATAGCATGTACTGCTGCCATTTGGGTTATATGCAAGGTCATTTACTCTTATTGGTAATGTATTGATATAACAGGTGCTTCCTGTATCAGGGTTTAGTTTATAAATCGCGCTTTTGTTGGTGTGTCCAGCGTCATTAATGATAACGCGACTGATAATAAGCTCTCCATTGCTATTAAGGCTTGCCCCTGTAACGGAAGTTAAGTCGTGATCAGATAATTTAGTCACAGAAAAGTCGTTGGTATTAACTTGGTAAACGGCTGCACTAGTGACTAGGATTAAGCGACCATTATAAAACTCAAGATCGCCGCGGTATTTTCCCGCCAGTGAGGGGAGATCCGAGAGCTTAGTCGCGTCGCCTGTGTTTTTATCTATGCTGTAAATAGAATCGTAACTCGTTCCAATGAGCCTATCGTTTATGCTGTCATATGCCAATCCCACCAAATAAGCCGTTCTACCGACTATGGTATGAGAGGTTCCATCAAAATATGCCAATTGAACATAGCGATGTTTTTTACCTTCAATGGGAATATCTGCGTCAGCTGGTAAGTTTAGATGACTGGTATCAACTTTATAGTCGATTGGCCTTGGTGCGGATGCATAGTACCAACGTGCACTGCTAGTATCAAAGGCGAGTGCAGCCGAACTAAAAGCGGCTAAACTATTGGCGCTGGCTTGTCCTGCACCTTCATCTAGACCAAACAAAATACCAATATCGCCGCGGCCAGCGTTAATACCAAAAACCTGACCTGGGCAACTATCTGCATAGGTGTATGTGGAAAGTAATGTTGAGATTAAACCAAGTGTTGTGAGTGATGCTTTTAACATAGCAGGAACCCTAAAAAGTTTACGTCCTGTAACTTAAAACAACACAAAGCAATGTCTTCGCAATTAAGTCCAACTCAATGCGATGACTTAATCCTTTAAGGCGGGCGCTTCCATTATTGACTTTGCAATCTAGCGCTATAATTGATCATAATTTACACTTTTACAACAGTGAAATAATTAAAAAGTATTAATTATTTGATTCTTGCCTATTTTTAAAGTTTGGTAATAATGACTCAACGATTTCTTTTGCTGAGATGGTATAGCGTACGCCAGAGAACATCACTGATGCGTTTTCATCGATCCCTGTAATGCCCGTTAACGTCCAACCTTCACCTCTCTCTGGGCAGTAAACCTTTGTCGTTGGGGGGATAACGGTAAACTCTTGACTCATATTCATTCTCCAAAAATGCTAAATTATAAAGCAATACAATCGCTTATAATATTGAAGGTGTATTTGCTGCAATCAGTGCTACCATTGCACCAGATACTTAGACCTGAGCATTTTATGGAATTTGAAACACCAAGGCTAGTCATCAGGCCCATAAGGCACAAAGATAATCCGCAGTTATTAGCGCTACTTAATTTACCGCAGGTAAAAGCGCATAACGATTACGGTGATAACCTCACTGAAGTAGATCTTAAATGTATGATCCAAATGGATATTGAGCGTCAATATGAAGGTAGGGGTGGACGTTTTTGCCTTGTGTGTAAAAGCACTAAAGCGGTGATTGGTTGTATTGGTTTCTATCATGAAGGCGGTGATATTGAGGGCCTACATATTGGATATGAATTAATGCCTGATTATTGGGGGAAAGGCGTGATGTTTGAGGCATTATGTTGTCTATTTGCAAACAAAAGCCAAATTGAGTTTGAGCTCAATGTGATTTTGGCGCATGTATCTGCCGATAATAAACGTTCATTAAATCTACTCAAGCGTTTAGGGTTTAGCGCTGTTGGAAGTAATCTGTATAAAATTGAGGTATAAAAAAGGGCAACTTAATCGTTGCCCTAGTACGAATGTGAAAAGAGCTACGAAAGTGCTCTAATTCTTTCATCTAGTGGCGGGTGAGAAGCAAAGAAGTCTGCAATAGATTTACCTGAAGCAATACCAAAAGCCATCATTGAGCCTTCTAATTGCGATTCATGGTTGTGCTTCAAACGCTCTAGTGCTGAACGCATTTTTTGCGCACCGACTAAATCCGCTGCACCTTTATCCGCTGCGAATTCTCGTTTACGACTAAAGTAAGCGACAACAACAGAAGCCAAAATACCAAAGAGGATCTGGAATATCATATCAAAGATAAAATATGTCCAGCTTCCACCTGATTCTTCTTCATCGCCATTCAAGAAGTTATCAACAATACCGGCCAATACTTTAGCGAAGAATATAACAAAGGTATTTACAACACCTTGTATCAAGGTAAGTGTAACCATGTCACCATTCGCCACGTGCGACACTTCATGCGCCAGGACAGCTTCCGCCTGGTCTTGATTCATGTTGTGGAGTAGGCCAGTACTTACAGCAACTAAGCTGTTATTTTTACTCGGCCCGGTTGCAAATGCATTCATTTCAGGGCTGTCGTAAATCGCAACTTCTGGCATTGCTATTCCTGCTTTTTTAGCTTGCTCTGCGACAGTAGAAACTAACCAATGTTCAGTTTCGTTTCGTGGTTGCTCAATAACATGGGCACCTGTAGATTTCTTTGCAATCCACTTAGACATGTAAAGAGATATAAAAGAACCACCGAATCCAAATACGGCAGCAATAACCATTATGCCTGTATAGCTTCGGCTAGAAATACCAAATACAGACATTAGGATAGATAACACGATCCCTAACACAAGCATCACTGCTAAGTTAGTGATAAGGAATAAGATGACGCGTTTCATTTTGACCTCGTTAGACAAAAATAAGGAACTAAGTAACTTTTCCCAAGCACTTGCTTATTACATTAGTCCTACATGCTTTATATGGTCAGAAGCTCAAAAGCACAAGTAAATTCGTATGAATATTTTATAAAAACACATCATACAGATGGTTGGCTAACCAATTTCAATTTCTGAGATAAGGAATGCAACATTTGGTCAACAGAGCTACGTTCATTGCTTAACCCTTCTAATAAGGTCATAAAGTAGCAATCCATCATAACGGTTGCTTTCAATTCATTGTATTCCTGCTCACTGAATAACAAATGTTTAAACAAATTAAGTTGTTCAGTAAAGAATTCGCCATGCCAAATAATCCCACAAAGCAGCTCTTTACTGAAATCTCTATTGCTAAGATAAAAAGCAAATAAATACTTTGCATAGTGGTGTAATTTTAAGCTGGCACTATGCTGCTTATCTGATGTTTTCGCTTCATTAATTAGCTCATCTATTTGATTATGCATTGCGACTTTGAGCATATCGAGCTTAGTGGGAAAGTGAGAGAAAACTGTTCCTGTCGCTACATTTGCAGCTTGGGCAATTTGCCGAGTGGTAGTGTTTTCAAACCCATTGTCCTGAAAGAGCTGCCAACTAACGCGGAGAATTTTATTGTACGTAATTTCTCTTTTTTTCATATGGTTACCTTTCTATCTGCGCCAGGATTGTAGCACAATTTCAGATTATTTAAGAGATAAAGTTTGCAAATAATGAGCGCGCTCATTATTATAATTGAGCGTGCTCATTAAATTTCAATAGGAGTTGTTATGCAATATTTGAGCTTATTCATCGGATACATTCTGTTCGTCCCTTTTATCTTCTTTTACAGCTATATTCTTGGCCCAGCTTTAAAAATGGTGCTGATCCCAGGAGGTCTGGCGGTGTTATGCTTAATTATGGGTCCTAAAACGTTTTTCTCTCACTTTAAGCGTGCGAAAGCATTAAGTATTGAAGAATTGGTGGTGTCTAAATAACTCAGGGTGCCATCGCGTGATAATTGCAATAAGTTGATTCTTCGCATTAAAGACGAACTCAGGTATAATGCCCGCAGCTAAGGTGTGAAGGACCTTAGCCCTGTATCGTTCAAAATTAGTCGAGGAATTATTATGACCGTTGGCATCATTATGGGCTCAAAATCAGACTGGCCTACAATGCAACATGCAGCTGAAATGTTAGATAGATTTGGTATTGATTATGAAACTAAAGTGGTTTCAGCTCACCGTACTCCACAGCTTTTAGCGGATTATGCTTCGACAGCAGCAGAACGTGGGATCAAAGTTATCATTGCCGGTGCTGGCGGTGCAGCACACCTACCGGGTATGGCGGCAGCATTCACAAGTCTGCCTGTACTTGGCGTTCCAGTAAAATCAAAAACACTAAATGGCGTGGACTCATTGCTGTCAATTTGCCAAATGCCTAAAGGTGTTGCGGTAGGTACGTTAGCAATTGGTGACGCTGGTGCTGCAAACGCAGGTTTGCTAGCAGCTCAGATTTTAGGTTGTCAGCAGCCAGAAATTTTTGCAAAAGTAGAAGCGTTCAGAAAAGAACAAACAGAAACTGTACTAGCTAATCCAGATCCTGCGAAATAACATGAATATTCTTGTTTTAGGGGCGGGACAATTAGCCCGTATGATGAGTCTATCGTCAACTCATCTTGATATAAAAGTGTTGGCTTATGATGTTGGCAGCCAAACGGTAATAAACCCCGTTACCTTTGCAACAACACCAGAGTCATTACAACAAGCCATTGACAAGGCTGATGCCATCACTGCCGAATTTGAACATATTCCACATGATGTTTTAGCGCTTTGCGAACAAAGCGGTAAGTTTTATCCTGGCGCAGAAGCGATAGCCACTGGCGGTGACCGCGCGAAAGAAAAAGCGCTACTAGATAAAACATCTGTGCCTTGTGCTCCTTTTAAAATCATTACCGATAAAACGCATTTTCTCACAGCTATTAATGAGTTAGGCATGCCGTTGGTCGTTAAAACTTGTCAGGCAGGCTATGATGGGAAAGGGCAATGGCGAGTAAAATCAGAGTCTGAAATAGACAACACTTGGGCCGAAATGTCGGAGTTTTTGCAAGCAGGCACTGAAGCACAACCACACTCCATCGTTGCTGAAAAAATGATACCGTTTGATCGTGAGGTATCAATTATTGGTGTGCGCGCTAAAAATGGTGAATGTAAAATTTATCCGCTGACTGAAAACCAGCACACCAATGGTGTACTGACTCTATCGATTGCTGGGAAAGAAAAAGCTAATATTCAAGCGCAAGCGGAAGACGCATTTGCAAAACTCGCGAATGCACTTGACTATGTTGGTGTACTTGCTATTGAGTTTTTCGATGTTGAAGGTCAATTATTGGTTAATGAAATAGCTCCTAGGGTACATAATTCAGGACATTGGTCTCAACAAGGCGCCCATGTGAGTCAATTTGAAAACCATATTCGTGCCGTTGCAGGTTTACCTATTGGCGATACAAGATTGCTTCGCCCAACCGCGATGATTAATGTTTTAGGGCAAAGTCACATTCCATCGCAAGTTCTTGCTGTTTCAGGGACAACCAGCCACTGGTATGGTAAAGATGCGAAACCGGGCAGAAAAATGGGGCATATCAACGTTTCAGCTGACTCACTTCATAAGTTAGGTGAAGCGCTAGCAGAGCTTGCTGAAATCTTGCCAGAAGCAGATTACCCTGGGGTCATGGAAACCGCTCAACAATTAATTTTGAATTAGTACTACTGTTTTTAGCGAAAAAGGTCCATTGTTAACTAAAAACCTAAGCTTATGATAATTATTGAGTTAACTCATTATTTATAACAGAGCTCAGGTTGGATATAAAAAATTTAATTTTTTTACTGTTATTTTTGGAACTCTTTTCTGATAGTGCGGTCTACTATTGTGAGGCGCGGATAGGCCTCATTTCATACTCGTTGTCCATCAACGACTATGTGAGCGCAGAGAGTATTTGGCCAGCATCCCTATGCTGGCCTTTTTTTGTCCCACCCATCGTGCTTTTAATCTTAAATCTGTCGATATTCCGCTGGCTTTCTGCTTAAATTAAGCAAATTTAACTATTATAAGAAAGTCACATGTTGAAACTCTCTCTTATCTCGATGGCTGTCGCTTCAGGTTTATTCCTTTCTGGCTGTCAAACCACTGAAGTAAGCCCAAAACCACAACAAGTAGAAGCCAATTCACCAGTCCCACAAGTCGTTGCTACTCCCGTTGATTTCGGTGGTGAGCAGATCACCTTAAAACAAGCAATGGCGCATCCTGATTGGTTGGGAAGACAACCAGAAAGCGCGTACTGGGGAGCTGATAGCAAAACCGTTTTCTATAAGCGTAAGCAAGCTGGTTCAGAGTTAAGAGATCTATTTAAAGTCAGTAGCGCACAAACAAGCGAAGCAGTTTCACTGTCGGATTTGCACGCCGTTGGTGCTGCAAACGCGGTCTATAATGAAGAAAGGACGCTACAATCTTATGAATTTAAGGGCAACATATTCGTTAAAAACCTGAAGTCTGGCGCTTTAACACAAGTTACTCATTCGTCGAACTATGAGTATGCACCGCAATTTTTAAGCGATAACCGATTAGCTTACCGTTCAGGCAATACGCTGTTTGCGTTTGATTTAGCCACTGGCTTAACGAAAGAACTGGTAAAGTTACATTTAGCGGATAAGCCTGAAGGGGTAAAAGAGCCAAGTGGATATATCGCTGAGCAGCAACATAAGCTTATTCAATTCGTCGCGCTAACGCACAAAAACAGCAAAGATCGAGAAGCGAGAAATCAAGAGATAGAAGCGAATAACGCAAGCATTCAAGATAACCAGTTTTATCTTGGTAAAGGAAAAACGCTTATCTCAGTTAGCCTTGCACCTACGGGTGACAAGTTAATCGCTGTGATCACGGACGATAAACCGAGTCGTTCCGACTCTGACATCATGCCTAACTACGTCAGTCAAAGCGGTGACATTGATCCGGTGAAAGCTCGTCGCCGCGTTGCAGACACTAAACCAATAAGTTCTGATGTGATTTTCATTGATTTAGTAAAATCAGAGCAAGTCACGCTAAGCTATGATACTTTGCCGGGCTTTGATGAAGATGTACTAGCCGAGGTGAAACGCGAAAATGCTAAGGCAAAAGGTGAATCATATAAGAGTGAAAAATCCCCACGTGATATCAATCTGATCGACACATGGGGCTGGAGTCAATCTGCTATTCAATGGAATAGTGACGGCTCTCAAGTCGCGGTGATGCTCGGTGCTTGGGATAATAAAGACAGGTGGTTAGCGACGGTTGATTTTGATAAACAACAATTCGTTTCTCAGCACCGCCTACACGATGATGCATGGATCAACTACACCTACAATGATTTTGGCTGGTTAAACAACCAAGACACTTTGTACTATCTTTCAGAGCAAACTGGATATAGTCAGCTTTATGTTAAGCCGCTTAACGGTAAAGCAAAAGCAATGACCGCAGGGAAGTTTGTGGTTTCTGAGCCAACCTTAACCCACGATAATCAATTTGTTTATTACAAAGCCAATAAAGATCACCCCGGTTTATACGAAATTTATCGCGTCAATTTGGCAAGCGGTGAAGACGAGCAGTTAACAGATTTAGATGGCCTGACTGATTACCAGCTAAGCCCAGATGAGCAAAAGCTGTTGTTAACTCACTCAAAAATCATGATGCCTCCAGAACTTTATGTGGCGGATGCAGCGCCAAAAGCAGCGGTGTCACGACTCACTAATACAGTCTCAGATGCGTTTTTAAATAAGAAGCTAATTGCACCTAAGATTGTCGCGGTTCCTTCAAGCCATCAAGGTGAGCCTGTCTACGCAAAAGTATATTACCCGGCAGATTATCAAGAAGGCGAAACGGGTAAAAATCGTAAGGCTGTGATCTTTAACCATGGTGCGGGCTATTTGCAGAACTCACATATGGGCTGGTCTAACTACTTTAGAGAGTTTATGTTCCATTCACTTCTTGCGAGCGAAGGCTATGTCGTCATGGATATGGACTATCGTGGCTCTAAAGGTTACGGGAGAGACTGGAGAACGGCAATCTATCGTCATATGGGTAAACCAGAAATCGAAGATTTGGCAGACGGTGTCGAGTGGATGGTGAACAACGCTAATGTTGACCGTGGTGCTGTAGGTACTTACGGCGGTTCATACGGCGGCTTTATGACATTTATGGCGCTATTTAC
The DNA here is from genome assembly GCF_004103285.1 of Pseudoalteromonas sp. A757. NCBI lineage: Bacteria > Pseudomonadati > Pseudomonadota > Gammaproteobacteria > Alteromonadales > Pseudoalteromonadaceae > Pseudoalteromonas > Pseudoalteromonas sp. A757. The sequence continues at coordinate 83,304 of NZ_QNQN01000073.1, read as the reverse complement.
TCAGCCTGATCTATTCCAAGCAGGCGCGGCTTTACGTCCAGTCACCGATTGGGCCTATTACAACGACCCGTATACCTCAAATATCCTTAATCGCCCAGATGTAGACCCAATTGCATACAAACGCAGTTCGCCTATCTATCATGCTGAAGGTTTGAAAAACAAGCTACTGATCAATGCTCCTATGGTTGATGATAACGTGTTTTTCCAAGACGTTGTACGTTTGGTGCAACGCCTGATTGAGCTAGAAAAGGAAGACTTTGAAACTGCGATTTATCCAGTTGAACCCCATGGCTTTAGACAGCCATCAAGTTGGTTGGATGAATACCGTCGTATATACAAGTTGTTCAAAGAAAACTTGTAATCAAATGAGTGGATAAAAAGCCAGCTTAAGCTGGCTTTTTTGTTTTATAAAATAAATAGATAACAGCTAAAACCACACCACCAACCGCACCAAATAGATGTGCTTCAATGGCGACTCTCGAGTCTATCAGTTTGGCTACATCTGCGCTTGCACCCGCATATTGCTCCCAACATACCTTTGCCCACACACCAATAAACAACAGATATCCAGTTGTTAGCTTGCGCTTAATATCTTCAAGCGCTCCCCATACGATAAGCCCATGTAATAAGCCACTCAAGCCTGTATATACAACAATGTTTGGGGAAAATAGCAAGATCATGAGCCCGGTAAAGAGGCCAAGAAAAAACACATTCAGCCAATATTTTCTTAGTCTTGTATACTCGGCATGTAATAGCCAAATAAATAAGATACCAAGCAGGTTTAGCATCAAGTGATACCAATTACTATGGGTAAACTGGCCGCTCAAAATACGCCATAATTCACCATCAGCAATTGCATTTCTGTCAAAATCTAAGTGTGGGCCAAGCCCGAACAACATTAGTATTGTTGATAATATCGCCAAAGACGCAGGGCCAATGAGATATTCTTTGTTCGTTGGAAGTTCAAACATACGATTTCACGTTATTATTTTTGCATATTGTGCCTAATTGCTTTTATGATGCCAAATATAAGACGTAAGCAAAGTGGGTATTATGAAACATACACTTGCATCACTAACCGTGATTGCCGCATTCAGCTTTTCAACCAACACCTTAGCTGAGCAACAAAAAATCGAAATTAGAGAGCCGGAAGCCGCAACCGGCTTCCAATCTAAAGAAGCACGCACCGCAGAAAAGTACATGGTCGTTGCTGCCAACCCCTATGCGAGTAAAGCAGGTCAATTGATGCTCTCAAAAGGGGGAAGTGCGGTTGATGCCATGATAGCGACTCAACTTGTGCTTACTTTGGTTGAGCCGCAATCTTCGGGCGTGGGTGGCGGGGCGTTTATCCTGCACTACGACAAGAAAACCAATGAATTAATTAGTTTTGATGGTAGAGAAACCGCACCAAAGCTTGCAGGTTCTGATCTATTTTTAGATGATTCGGGTAATGCGGTTAGATGGATTGAGGCGGTTGTGGGCGGTCGCTCTGTTGGTGTGCCTGGTATTCTGCACGCGTTTAAATCAGCACACGACAAATACGGTAAACTGCCGTGGCAAGAATTATTCAAGCCAGCGATTGAATTAGCTCGAGATGGATTTATTGTCTCTCCACGTTTAAACATGCTGCTTGAAAAGAAACTCAATCCTGGTTTGACAAAGCTCAGTCCTGCAAAAGAATATTTCTATCCGGATGGTAAAGCACTACAACCAGGGACCCTTAAAAAGAATCTGCCTTTGGCAAACCTATACTACAAGGTAGCAACACAAGGGATCCAAGCCTTTTATGAAGGGCAAAATGCCACCCAATTAGTGGAAGCTGTGCAAAAGTCTGAAATCGCACCTGGCAAATTGACGCTGAGCGACTTAGAAAATTATAAGAGCAAAACTCGAGACGCTATCTGTACTGAATATCGTGTATATAAAGTTTGCTCTATGGCACCGCCTAGTAGTGGCGGTATTGCCGTTTTGCAAATGATGAAACTGTTGGAACCGTACGACCTAGGTAAGTATAAGGCAAATGATCCAGAAGCTTTGCACCTCTTTACTCAAGCGTCTCGCCTAGCGTTTGCCGATAGAGACTTTTACGTTGCTGATCCTGATTTTGTTGAAGTGCCAGCAAAAGCATTGCTTAACGAACAATATCTACTAGGCCGCAGCAAACTTATCGGCGACATAGATAATCACGACTTTCCAGTAGGCGACCCAACTTCGGGCACACTCGCTTATGCTATGGATGATAGCTATGAATTACCTTCAACGAGCCATGTGTCGATTGTAGATGCAGAGGGTAATGCTATTTCAATGACAAGCTCGATTGAAATGGCATTTGGCTCGACGGTGATGGTCAACGGATATTTACTCAATAACCAATTAACCGACTTTGCGCTTTCTCCAAAAGTAGGGGATAAATGGGTTGCAAACAGGGTAGAAGCAAACAAACGTCCAAGAAGCTCTATGGCACCCGTAATGGTGTTCAATAAAGATGGGTCGCTTAAATTAATAGTCGGTTCGCCTGGTGGCAGCCGTATTATTAACTATGTTGCTCAAACCTTAGTTGGTGTTTTGGACTGGGGATTATCTGTGCAGGCAGCAATTGATTTACCAAAAATCACCAATCGCAATAAGTACACAACGCTTGAAAAAGGCACTGAGCTGACAAAACAAGTACCTTACTTTGAGAAAAAAGGCCATAAAGTACAGATCCGTGACTTAAACTCAGGACTACATGCCATTGAGGTTCGTGGAACACATTTAATTGGTGGCGCAGATCCAAGAAGAGAAGGTGTTGCTCTCGGTGAAAGCAGCGAATAAGCCGTGGTTTCTTAAGTGCTTTTAGGCTATAATTTCGCGTTCCAGAAAAATTGTGTTTAACGTGCTCTGGAGCGCGTTAATAATGGTCTGATGAGCACTAAATTCATTGTAATTTAATCCTTTTCGACAATAATGAACCCTTAGACTAAAAAATTAGTGTCAAGCTTGTAAATATGACTAAACAAACCGATCCAAATTATCTCTACATTCCCTATTCAGGTCCTACATTATTAGAAACGCCACTGCTTAACAAAGGGAGTGCATTCTCTCAACGCGAGCGTGAAAATTTCAACTTAGCAGGACTACTTCCTCCTCGTTATGAAACAATTGAAGAGCAAGTTGAGCGTTGTTATCAGCAATATTCAAGCTTTAGCGACAACCTAAATAAGCACATCTACTTGCGTGCGATTCAGGACAACAACGAAACGCTGTATTACCGTTTAGTACGCGATCATTTGGAAGAAATGATGCCAATCATCTACACCCCAACAGTAGGTGATGCATGTGAGAAGTTTTCTGATATCTATCGTAGTTCTCGTGGTTTGTTTATTTCATATGAAGACCGTTATCAAATCGACGATATTTTACGAAATGCCACTAAAGGCAAAGTAAAAGTTATCGTGGTTACAGATGGTGAACGTATTTTAGGCCTTGGTGACCAAGGTATTGGTGGTATGGGGATTCCTATCGGTAAGCTGGCACTTTACACCGTATGTGGTGGGATCAGCCCAGCTTACACGCTGCCTGTTATGCTTGACGTTGGGACAAACAACGAAAAGCTACTCAATGACCCAATGTACATGGGCGCAAGACACCCGCGTATCGGCCAAGCTGAATATGACGAATTCCTGGATCTATTCATTAAAGCGGTTAAACGCCGTTGGCCTAATGTGCTGTTACAGTTTGAAGATTTCGCACAACCTAACGCAATGCCGTTATTGAAACGTTACCGCGATGAAATCTGTAGCTTTAACGATGATATCCAAGGCACCGCTGCGGTTACTGTAGGTTCGCTATTAGCCGCTTGCCGCGTGAAAGGAGCGAAACTCTCGGAACAAAAAGTAGTTTTTGTTGGCGCAGGCTCTGCTGGCTGTGGTATTGCTGAGCAAATTATTAGCCAAATGATTTCAGAAGGGGTAACCGACGAGCAAGCGAGAAGCCAAGTATTTATGGTGGACCGTTTTGGCTTCTGACAGAAGGCATGGAAGGGCTAAGAGATTTCCAAGAAGCGCTAGTTCAACAACAAGCAAACCTTGCGGATTGGACATACAGTGGTGAATTTGCATCTTTATTAGATGTAATGCACTGTGCAAAACCAGACATCTTAATTGGTGTATCAGGTCAAGCGGGCCTATTCACAGAGCAAGTGATCCGTGCGATGCATGCAGGGTGCGAGCAGCCGATTATTTTCCCACTAAGTAATCCGTCACGCCAAGTTGAAGCGCATCCAAAAGATGTGATTGAGTGGACTGATGGTCAAGCAATTGTAGCTACTGGAAGCCCATTTGAGCCTGTAGTGTATGGTGAGCAGACAATCATCATACCGCAATGTAATAACAGTTATATCTTCCCAGGGATCGGCCTCGGTGTACTTGCAGCTAAAGCGAACCGTATTACAGATAGCATGTTGATGGTATCTAGCGAAATGCTTGCTGAATCATCACCACGTGCTAATACCGGCAAAGGTAGCCTACTACCAGCACTAACTGAAATTGAGCCGTTGAGTAAGCGTATTGCTTTTGCAGTTGCTAAAAAAGCAATGGAAGAGGGCGTTGCACTTGAAATGGAAGACGATGCAATTTGGGCCGCGATAGAGAAAAACTATTGGCTCCCTAAGTATAGAAATTACAAACGCTGTAGCGTCTAATTGCTTTTACTTAGCTAAAACAAAAATCGCCGCCAACTCATATTGGCGGTGATTTTGTTTATCAATCACGCACAAAATTTGGGAGTACCACATATAACCTCTCAAAGTGATAATCGCTCATTTTGTTAAAGTTTGTTACCTTGAAATCCAATTCAGTAGTTGTTAATTGAAATATGCTTGAATATGCAGGTATCACTTTTTAGGAGCAAAAGATGCGAATTTTAACTGGCTTACTGGCATTATGTTTATCTGGATTTAGCTTTGCGGGCGCATTGCCTGACTCGCCGCATTTATATGTTAAAGGCACTTCATTTATTCAAGTACAACCCGATGTTGCAACCATACGTGTCGCCATTACCGAAAAGCAAAAATCGCTACCCACAGCCAAAGAAAACGTCGATAAGATTATGGCTAAGGCTATCGAAATCGCTAAACGCTTCGATATTAAAGAAGACGATATTCATGCGGAGCAACTGAATGTTTACAGACAGACACGCTACAATCGCGAATCAAATGAAGAAGAGTTTGATGGTTTTCGTGTGAGCCGAAGCTTGACTGTAAAACTTAAAGACATCAAAAAATACCCAGAGTTACTTCAAGAGTTTGTAGACAGCGGCATCAATCAGTTCAATAACACAGAATTTGGTGTTGAAAATGAAGGCAAATATCTGCAAAGCCTCAAAAAAGCCGCCATTAAAGATGCAAAGAAAGCAGCTAAAGAACTAGCAGGCGAGTTTGATGTTGAGTTAGCAAAACTGTACTCAGTTTCATTCCAACCAATGCAAACGCCAATTCAGCCCTACGTGCGCTCTGCAGCAATGGCGATGGAAGCAGATCAAGGCGCATACAAAAATGCGTATAACACAGGTGCAATTACATTAAACGCGGAAGTCTATGCTGTTTACTTAATTGAGTAATACTGGCTGTAAACTAATTAAACTTATACACTAAGCCCTCCATTGGAGGGCTTTTTATGATCACTGGTTTATATGCGGCATTACTGGCACTAATCTATATTAAACTTAGTTTTAACATAATATCACTCAGACACAGACATAAAGTATCGCTTGGAGATGGTGGTATCGATGAACTGCAAAGTGCAATTCGGATCCACGGCAACTTTATCGAGTACACACCTTTCGTACTGTTAATGATGTTGTTACTCGAAACTCAGCAAATCAACCCGTATCTACTTCATGCTTTTGGCGTCGCTTTTTTGCTTTCTCGAGTTGCACACTATGTTGCACTCGGTAAAACTAACTTATCGATCAGAAAAGTAGCGATGGCGACAACATATGGAGTAATACTTATTTTAGCGTCATTCAACCTCGTGTATTACTTTATCTAACTATGACAAAACAAAAATTTCTGGTGACGGGTTTACCCCGAACCGGCACAACAAGCCTATGTATTGCTGCATTAGGTGCTGGATACAAAACAGCACACACTGCATACACGAGGCAAGCATTGGACAATGCTGAATTTATTGCTGATACTCCTGTCTTTGCTGACTATGAAAAATTATATGCTTTATATCCTGAAGCCAAAATAATCCAGTTAACACGAGATTTAGAGCAATGGCTTCCCTCAATTAAACGTTTGATGACGGCAATGAAAGAAAATTTACTGTCACAAAGAGGGGGCTTTAACGACACCATTAAGCGTTGTTATTTAGAAACTTTTCCTGATTTTGAAAAACATTTTGAAGATGATGGTTATTGGCGGGGTTGTTATAGTAAGCATCATGATAGGGTACTTAACTTTGCAAAAATGAATCATATTCCTTTTATTATGGTCAACCTAACCGCGACTGATGCCGAACACACGCTTGCCGAATTTATCGGTGTAACTCAAGACAAAGTGATCATCCCGCATGTTAATATCGGCGGTAAAGTAACTGCATGGAAGTGGTTTTCACATCCCAATAAAGTGGGATCAACACGTAATGGCAAAGCAGATAAAGACACGACGCTGTTTAGCATGCAAGTTCGCTCAAGCCCTTGAGTTTGTTATACTCACTACAAATGTATATACAAGATAGAATTATGTTTGAATTAAAATATCACACACCTTTTAGCTGGACTGAAAAAGTCCTAGCCGACTTTGATACCTTTCTTCAAGATCACGCCGCTGCAGAAAAAAAAGCAGCGGGAATGGCGATGGCAATGCTTGGTCATTACCCAGATAGGATCAAGCTGGTAAAAGCAATGGCAGATCTCGCAATAGAAGAAATGATCCATTTTAAACAGGTACTTAAGATCTTAACCGAGCGTGGTACGCTACTAGGTAACGATCAAAAAGACCCCTATATAAAACAAATGCGCGCACTTTTCCGCCAAGGCACAGATGAATATTTAATTGATAGATTGCTGATTGGCGCAGTAATTGAGGCTAGGGGCCATGAGCGTTTTTCTTTAGTTGCAGAAGCGCTTCCTGAAGGCAAAGAGAAAGACTTTTATGTTGCCATTGCTAAGTCAGAAGAAAAGCATAAAAACCTCTTTGTGGAGCTCGGCTATGAGTATTTCGACAAATTAACAATAGATAACCGCCTAGAAGAAATTCTCATCGCAGAAGCAGATATCTGCAAAGGCATTCCATTTAGCGCTGCGCTTCATTAGTATGAAATAACTGGGATTAAATAATAATAACAAGGACATAACAATATGAAATTAAGTGCTTTTTTATGCACCAGCTTCATTCTAACTTCAAATTTTGCAGCAAAAGCTGAGACCTTTAGCGCATTGAATGCTTGGAAAGAACTCGATCATAACTTGCAAACCCATTACGCTTATTTAGAGGACTTTAAAGGTTACCAACAAACTCGGCAGTTATTTGAAAAGAAGTTAAATAACTTAGACTCGAAGCAGGCCTTTATTGACTTAAGCCAAGCATATTTACGCCACTTTACAGATCCGCATCTCAATCTAGGTCCATTAAATGAAGAGGATTACAGTGTCTATCCAACAGGTGCAGATATGTATGTCGAATTCTATGATAACAGTGCACTTATTATTGACGTCAAGCGTAGCAGCGATGCAGATGTTAAAGGATTAAAACCCGGAGATATCGTGGTGAAGATAGATGGAAATACGATAACTCAAGCCATCCAAGACGTAATGCAGGTGCCATTGAGTCAATTAAATAAGGCTCAGAAGAGTTACGCACTGAATGTTGCGTTAGGAGGAAAACGTTATAAAACACGCGAAATTGAATTTAAAAGGGATACAAAGTTAGTCACCGTCGAACTTGCCGCAAGTTACGATGCAATAAATGCGCTAGGCAATGGGCCTAAAGTATCCTACGAAAAAATAGATGAATTTGGTCATATTCGATTTAATAACGCCATGGGTAACACCCAAACCGTTGCTGAGTTTAAGGCTGCATTAAAGTCTCTAGGTGAAGTGAAAGGTTATATTATTGACCTTAGAAATACTCCCAGCGGCGGAAATACAGGCGTAGCAGAACCCATACTTGGACATTTTACTGCTGCGCCAAGCGTATATCAAAAGTACCGTACGCAAACAGGAACTGTACAATTCAACAAATCAGAGTTAAAAGACGCACTCACTAAACCAGCAAAGCAACAGATAAAGGTTCCGTTTGTCGTACTTGCTGGACGCTGGACTGGCAGCATTGGAGAAGGAATGACAATAGGTTTTGATGCTTTGGGTGCGGATGCAATAATTGGTGCACCGATGGCTGATTTACTCGGCGGGATCAAACGTCTCGACCTTGCTCAAAGTGACGCTTGGGTTGAAGTTGGATTTGAACGTTTATATCACGTAAATGGTGGTTTTCGTGAAGACTTCGAACCAAATATAATCGTGGCTGGCGACATGGATAAAAATGGTAAAGACGTAGCATTAGAAACAGCAGTGTCAGTTTTACATTCGAAAACGATTTCAGGTCAAAAAGTATCCCGTAAACATCCAACGAAATTTTGATTGTATAAGAGAGTAAGCTAGTCTCTCTTTTAATTTATCGTATTTAACATAATATAAATTATAGGATGTTAAATATGTAGTGATTGTAATATCAAGAAAGCTAATTTAATCATCTCCAATATGTCCAATACTAGACGGTATCGGACATTAATAAAAAGTTTACCGTATTTTCTATTGAGCTATGGTTTAGCTTTTTATAGTATGTGGTTGAATTTGTAATTTGAAGTATCGACATATGGAATTTGTAAGACCGCTAGAACCAATCTTGATAATTGATGACGCTGTTGAGATCAGAGATTTTCTGACACAGATTTTGGAGAACTTAGGGTTTGAAGAAGTTTATGGTTGTGAAGACTTTGACTCCGCAAAGCCGCTACTAAAGCATAAGCAGCCCAGTGTTGTCTTTTTAGATATTGAGCTTCCCGATACAGATGGTACCGAGATCCTATCCTACATTAACGAAAACTTTCCAGTGTCTCATGTCATCATGTGCTCTGGCCATAATAGTATGGAGAATGTTCAAAATACTTGGGAACTTGGTGCTAAAGGCTTTATCGCTAAACCTTTCAATGCACACAAAGTGGATTCGGTAATGAAGCGTTTAGAGCTGGTTACATGAATGAAGAAATAAAGAAACTTACCGATGCGCTTTCTACCGTTATTTTAGAAAAGCCTGAACAAGTAAAACTCGCTATCTGCAGTCTTTTGTGCCGAGGTCATCTGCTAATTGAGGATTTGCCTGGTATGGGTAAGACGACGCTGTCTCATTCTCTTGCCGACGTGCTAGGTCTGACATATCGTCGAGTGCAATTTACTAGCGATCTACTCCCAGCTGATATTACAGGTACTTCCATTTTTAACCGTGAAAATCAGTCATTCGAATTCCATCCTGGTCCTATTTTCAGCCAAGTTTTACTGGCCGATGAAATCAACCGCGCAAGTCCAAAGACGCAAAGCGCCTTATTGGAATCCATGGAAGAACACCAAGTAACCATTGATGGCGTGAGCCATGAACTCCCTAGCCCATTTTTTGTGATTGCAACGCAAAATCCTCAGCATCAATCTGGCACGCATCCATTGCCAGAATCGCAACTAGACCGCTTTTTTATGCGTATAAGCTTGGGATACCCTTCGGAAATAGCAGAAGCACAGTTAATTAAATTAGCTGGAAAAGCGAGAAATCTGACTCAAGCACCGCAAGTGATCGATGGCAAAACACTTTTGGCGTATCAGCAAGTTGTGCCCAATATTGTGCTAAGTGACGCCATTATTGATTATATCCTTCGCTTAGTTAACTACACACGCAGCTCAGGTCAATTTAGCGACCCTTTATCGCCAAGAGCTAGTATCGCGCTTGCAGCCGCAAGTCGTGCATATGCGTTTATTAGTGGTCGAGATTTCGTGATCCCCGATGATGTTCAAGCCGTTTTCACTTCAGTCTGTGCCCATCGACTTGGCGTCACCACAACTAATGAAGCAGAAGTTCAGACGCAGGTCTTTCAAAACGTACCGGTACATTAAGCATGATTAACCGCTTGAAACGGAAAGTTCAGCAGCATATTTATAAACGACATCAACGTTCAGAAATACGGTTATCTCATAATAATATCTACATACTGCCATCTAAGGATGGCGGTTTTTTTATCGCTGTGGCTTTGCTTAATTTCGTATTGGGGATCAACTATCAGAATAATCTGATACTTGCAGTGTCCTACATTATGGCTGTGATGATGATAGCCGCCCTATTTTTAGGTTTTTTCAACCTGAACAATACAAATGTTCGGTATCTGGGTAGTAATGCTAATTTTAGCCCATATAGTTCATCTATTAGACTCAGTATTTCATCTGGCGCAGAGATCCAATCACTCAGACTATCAAGTGAATACAACCAAACGGCAACCCATATTTCGAAAGTAAGTGATGAAAAAGTTATCGAGTTAGCCGCCCCTGAATTACCTCGTGGTATATATGATACTGGGGTAATTAAAATTCTCAGCTACTTCCCATTTGGTCTTATTCGTACCTGGTCGTATATAAAACCACACGATGTTTTCTACGTTTACCCTACTCCATTATCCGTTATAAACACGGAGTTTAGCTACGGCAATGCATCAAATATCAGCCAAGGCATACAACAGAAAGAACGCTCAGTTGAATTTGACCATCTCGCACAATATCAAAAAGGCATGAGCTTGAGTCGTGTTTCTTGGAAGCATTACGCCAAGACGGAACAGATGTTAGTAAAACAAAACGCGCCAGAGTCTGCTGACTTACACCGCGTTATCTTTGACTATTCTAAGCTTTCTGGTAGCAAGGAAGAGCGCCTGAGCAAGCTCTGTAGTATGGTACTTGACGCCGATAAGCAACAAACAAGTTATGCTCTGTTACTTCAACAAAACAGGATCCCCTTCGGTCAAGGTGAAGCTCATAAACAATGTTGTTTGGAGGCGTTAAGTGAATTCTAGCTTTCCAAAATGGTACTACAGCACGTCATTCTTCTTATGGTTGTTGAGCATTATTCTTGTCGATGATTTTGGTATCGGCTTTGTCGGATTATGTACCGTTTTAACACTGTGGCAAGCATCAAGATTAGTGACTAAGCCAAACATGTTAAGCATTCGCTTTATTAACTTGGTCACTTTACTCGGCGCTATTGCGACGGCCTCATTAATAGGTCTAAAAAACAGCGTGAATGTTTTTGTGGCTCTGATGTTGGTTGCATCGCTGCTTAAGCAAATTCACGCTACGCAAGCTCGCCAATTTACACAAATATGTATTTTGAATTTTTTTACTTACCCGTGCTTATTTCTTTTTACACAAAGTATATTTGCTGCATTTTTGGTATTAATTTTGTTGGCAGTTAATTTAGCTATCATGCTTAATCTTGAGCAAAACCTAAGGTTCAAATCTGCGCTTAAGGTAAGTGCAAAGGGATTGGTATTGGTGCTGCCTGTGGCTACTTTATTAGTCGTTTTTTTACCAAAACTCCCAGCATTTTGGCAGTTACCTGCACCGCAGAATCAAGCAAAAACAGGGTTATCTGAGAATGTAGATCCTTTTAATATCGCAAACCTATCCCAATCCAGCGAATTGGTATTTAGGGCATCATTTGAAAACACTCAACAAACTGGACCTTTCTATTGGCGTGCGATTATTCACGATGAATTTGACGGACGACAATGGAAAGTTTCTGAGTATCAAGGTACCAATATTAGAGCATTACCCAATGAAGCGACTGGTACAGCGACTATTATTGCTCAGCCTAGTCAACTTCCTTGGTTATACGGCCTAGCATACTCGTATTCGAGAAGCGCTAAGTTAAATAGTAACGTATTTGGTACGGTTTATTTAAAAAACCTATCGGCAAAACCTGTCGAGTATCAAATCGATTTCACTGATTTTGAGCCACAAGATTCGTTGAGACCCTGGTATTACAGGCGCAACACCGCATTACCTGACGGCATTAATCAACAGGCAAGACAACTGGCGCGCGATTGGGATAGCCAATCGACAACAACGAGCCAATTCATTGAATTAATGCAGCGCTATTTTTTGCAAAATGGTTTCGTCTATACCTTAACACCAACTACAACCCAATCGGACGATAGAATTGATGACTTTCTATTTAACTCGTTTAATGGATTTTGTGGTCACTATGCCTCCGCAGCTGCATTTTTGCTACGAAGCGCGGATATCCCTGCTCGCTTAGTATCAGGTTATTTGGGCGGTGAAAAAAATGACAATCAAGGCTATTACAGCATTTATCAATATGACGCACATGCTTGGGTTGAGTATTTCACACCAGGAGTTGGCTGGCAGCGCTTAGATCCAACTGCTTGGATTGCTCCAGAAAGAATGACAGGAAGTCTTTCTCAATTAGAGCAATTATCAAGCGAGTTTAAAAGTGGTTTAGGCTACAGCTTAATTGGACTGTCTAATTGGCAGTCTATTAACTGGTTACGATTACAGCTTGAAGAACTAGACTATCAGTGGACTCGTGTCGTTATTAATTTTGATAAAGAAAAACAAGGTGCATTGTTTAAGGAATGGTTCGGTAGCAGTGGCCAACTTTGGGCGGGGATATTCTCACTGTTTATGCTGCTTTTGGTTTCAATCGCATTATTTTACCTCAGTAAGCGGTTCACTCAGCATAAACGCCCTATCGAACTTGTCTATTACAATGCTATAGTGTCCGATTTCAAAGAGCAGCTAAGTGGCACAACGGCGAAGCAGCATATTGCTGAGTTGTCTAAGTTATTTCCTGAATTAGAAGTATCACTTTGGCAGTTTTATCAGTTAATTGAAAAGTCACAGTATCAACAGAAACCACTCACCAAATTTGAGCTTAGTGAGTTGAAGATGTTGTACAAATCAATAAAAAGAAAGGCAAGAAAATAGTATGAATGCTGTTATTTTGGGCGTCTTGCTCATGTTGGGGTTAACCCTATGTAGAATAAATGTGATTGTCGCTATGACCGTCAGTGCAATGGCAGCAGGTTTAGTGGCCGGTTTGGATTTGAAGACAACCTTAAACGCCTTCAATGATGGCTTATCTGGAGGAGCAGAAATAGCTCTGAGCTATGCCATGTTAGGTGGGTTTGCAGTTGCTATTTCAAAGTCTGGCTTGACGCAAATACTCGCGCAAAAGCTTCTTAGATTAGTTAATGCCAATGATAGTGAAGGCTCAACTTTCTTAAGCATGTTTATAATGGTCATTATTTTGGCTTGCTCAATTGCGTCACAAAACCTTGTGCCTGTCCACATTGCGTTTATTCCGATCCTCATTCCGCCGCTATTAGTCGTACTGAACAAGCTGACGATAGACCGCCGTGCGATTGCATGTATTTTAACGTTTGGCTTAGCGACCAGTTATATGGTGTTGCCGTATGGATTCGGTGGCATTTACCTTTACTCTATTTTGCATAAAAACCTAGTAGACAATGGTTTAGAATTGGTTAAGTTTGACGTGCCTTATGCTATGGTGATCCCTGCGCTTGGTATGTTGATAGGACTGTTGGTTGCCGTTTTCATTACTTATCGTAAAAAGCGAGTTTATGAAATGAGTCAACAGCAAAGTACTCAATCAAGCACGGTACCTGAAGGCCAAGAAGCAACTAAAGTGATGATCGTCGGCGGCGCAGCAGTGTTGGCTTCTCTCATTGCTCAAAATATCAGTGGCTCAATGATATTAGGTGGGCTTGTTGGTGTGATGATTTTTAGCCTTTTTGGTATTGTGAAATGGGAACAAAACTCCGATGTTTTCAGCAAAGGCGTAGCGATGATGGCCATGATAGGTTTTATCATGATCTCTGCTCAAGGCTTTGCCTCTGTCATGAAAGCAACGGGCGATGTGACAAGTTTAGTAGCAAGTTGTGCCGATTTTGTTGGCGATAATAAACCACTTGCTGCAGCAATGATTCTACTTGTTGGTTTACTTATTACCATGGGAATTGGCAGTTCATTTTCAACCGTGCCAATCATTGCCACGCTATTTGTACCTTTGTCTCTAGAAGTTGGTTTTTCGGCTATGGCGACCGCAGCCTTGGTGGGAACAGCGGGAGCACTGGGTGATGCGGGCTCCCCAGCGTCAGATTCTACACTTGGACCAACCTCAGGACTTAATGCCGATGGACAGCATGATCACATCTGGGATTCCGTAGTACCAACGTTTATTCACTTCAACATCCCATTATTATGCTTTGGCTGGATAGCCGCAATGGTGCTATAGACTTCTTATAAATCGGAAGGTACCAAGCCCGTCAGCTTTGGTACCTTTAGCTCATCTCCCTTGTTGCTTTTATGAGACCGATAATTATAAGAGTTTAACCAATTCAATTAAGCGAAACCTCCAATTATTGAAACTTACACCTATGCTGAGTGAGTCGCTCTCTTTTGAACACCTTATATCGCTTGTTTGCGAGTACAAAATGCCCTCTCAAAAGACTTTATTAGCGACTATCAAATTGCAGAAAGTGGTCTACACTCTGATAAAGAATGATAATTAGCTAAGGTACTAACATAGATGATAAACCCGAGTACAGAAAAGCGATATGTTCAGTGATAGAAAAAAGTTATTTTATACAAAAAGCTGGTGATTGCTTTTAGCAAAAAAGTTGAGTTTGAAACGATTAAGGTTTTGGTTGCCTCTGCATTAAATAATTTTAAACTTGAGAAAGCCAAAGCTACAGATGCCCTTTCGACACTAATTGATAATTCTTTTCTGTTAGAAAGATTTAATGCGCTAATACAGGGGTAGCTATGAGTGTACCTATCATATTGGTTGATGATGAAGTTGATATTCTAAAGTCACTAAAGCGCACTTTGCGTTTACTACATTATGAAGTTATATATACCGAGGACCCCAAACAAGCGCTAAGTTTGATAAAGGAGCACAAACCTCAAGTACTGATCACTGACTTCAAAATGCCTAGTATGAATGGTCAGGAGCTTATTCAGGAAGCAAAAAAGCATGATCCTAATATAGAATGCATCGTCCTTAGTGGGCAAGCTGACTATAATGATATGAAGTCACTAATCAACGCTAACAATACCTTTAAATTTTTATCCAAGCCTTGGAATAATGAAGAGCTTTACACAACGGTTGAAGCGGCACTCACTAATCATCACAAAAACGAATTAAAAACCCAGATATTGCGCAGCAATAATACGCCTTTAGTGGAAGTTAATAGCATTGGTAATGTTATTGACTGCAATTACGCCTACACAGAATTAGTTTTAAACGAACTAAATAAAGGTAATTTTTTTCAACTGTTTAATTTTGAAAGTGATAAATGTCTTGATGACTTTGCTGAACGCAGAATTGCAACACTAACAAGCTCTAGGGTACTATGCCAAGTTGAGCTCAAGCTAAAAACAGAGTCAAGCTACTTACTTATCATCAAGCCCCTTTCCAACCAGCAGGATCAATACCCTAATTTCTATCAGAGCAAACTTAGCTTTCTAGAGCATATTAATCGCACTGATAATTCTGTCATGATCTGTCTTAAAATTCGTGACTTGCTTGTTAAGAATATTATTTCTAATACCCCGATATATTCAGATACTTTAAAGAAAATAATAGATTATGCGCTACTAAGTGAAACAACTCGTTTTTCTATGCTTGAAATCAGTTTTGATCAAGCAATATTTTGGTTAGATTCAGTACAAAGTGAAATTGAAGTTCATAAATTTTTAGATGAGCTGATCGACTCAATTAAGCAGTTCTTCGTTCGCAAAAATATCCAAATCAAATTTGCCGCCTCTTATACTATGATTGAGCCCAAGCAGCCACTGTCGGAGGCGATAGACCGCCTAGTGATCTATACCCAATTCGTCTGTGAATCTCGGACTGACTTTTACATGCGTTATTCACAATCGCTGCTTTCAGAGAAGCTAAATGAGCATAAAGTGTCTGAAGCATTATTCAACGCTGTCGATAATGGTGAATTTTATCTAAGGTTTCAACCAAAACTCAGTTTAAAAGAACATTCGA
This sequence comes from Pseudoalteromonas sp. A757, assembly GCF_004103285.1. Taxonomy (NCBI): domain Bacteria; kingdom Pseudomonadati; phylum Pseudomonadota; class Gammaproteobacteria; order Alteromonadales; family Pseudoalteromonadaceae; genus Pseudoalteromonas; species Pseudoalteromonas sp. A757. The sequence continues at coordinate 67,187 of NZ_QNQN01000073.1, read as the reverse complement.
TCAATAGCTGCGAAGTGTTGATCCGTTGGAAGAACAGCCAGTTTGGCGCTAACTCACCGGATTATTTTATTCCGTTGGCAGAAAAAGACGGACAAATAGTTAAAATAGGAAATTGGGTGCTAGAGCAAACGTGTATCGCACTGTCTGAGTGGCGAAAAGAGGCGCTTAATATTAAAAAAGTTGCAGTGAATATTTCACCTTATCAACTCTCCGACCCTGACTTTGTACAAACCATGTATTCAATTATCAAAAAGTATTCACTTCAACCAAAGCAATTTGAATTAGAAATCACCGAGAATTTTGTTTTGGAAAACCTCGAGCAAGCTAAGGCTAAATTAATACAGTTAAAAGAAATCGGATTCTCTATTGCTATTGATGATTTTGGCAGAGGGTATTCCTCTTTGGGTTATATTTCAAAGTTGCCAGTAGATGTTATTAAGATTGACAAAAGTCTGATAGAAAATATCGACAGTTCCAAATCGGCTCGTGATCTTGTCCAAAATGTCATTCGATTAGTTCATGACCTTGGATTAAAAGTTGTTGCTGAAGGGATAGAGACCGTCGAGCAGCTTGAAATTTTAGAGCAGTTACAATGTGACGAAGTACAGGGATATCTAATCGGAAAACCTGTTTTGTTTGAGGAGCTTACTCACTATGTCTATTAAAAACCAAGTACCACGGATTGTACTCGTTGATGACGATGAGTTAATGTTGAAGTCGCTCTACCGTCACTTCAATATAAGTATGGAAGGTGCAGATATATTGACCTTCTCATCCCCTAAACAATTTATTGAATCCCTAGATACGTTAACTAGCATCGATATCTTAGTTAGCGACTACCTTATGCCGGCAATTAATGGTGTTGAATTAATCAATATTGTGAGACGTCGCTATCCGCAAGTCCTCACCGTATTGTTAACCGGTGATACTACAGGAAAAGTACTGTGTAAGTCGTCAATTTCCGCGACCTTTATCGTAGCTAAGCCATTTAGAAGAGAAGAATTTGATGATGTTATTACTGCATTTTATCGACTCTGTGAGTTGCCATTAAGTGAGTCTATAAAGCAGGCGTTAAATGAAACTTTCATCCAAAACGAATTGCCTATTTTGCTAAGTAGAATTGAGGATATTGATTTAGATTTTCATAAGCTTGAAGCGATGCTTGAACAAGAAGTCCTCATTCAAGCTAAGTTATTCCACTTATGTAACAGTGCTTATGTCGGGTTATCGACAAAGCAATACTCCTTGTCTACCGCAATAAAGACACTCGGTGTGGACTTAGTTTCCGCAATTATTGTCTCTGCGTGTTATCACAATATGGTCGCAGCCAGATACAATATCGTAAACTGTGAGCAGTTAAGTGATATTAACTTTAGAAAGGTTAAGTTACTAAAAGAATTGGTACAAAAACGACGTGATTCATCAGTTGACACCGAGCGTATTGTTTTTATTCAATCTCTATTATTTCTTGGTGAGTTGGGCTCTGAAATAGTCCAGCTTATAACTGAAAACCAATGCCACTCCCCAGGGGGCTGCTATACAGAGAAATTACATATGGCCCTCTACACCGCTACCTTAATAGGCTACGAGTCAGCCATCACTGATGAACTGTATGCACTCATTGAAGCCTTAGAAACGGGAACCTCAGATAGTAATACCACTACATTGTTGTTGCTTACAGATACAATTACCAATAAGGAAGTGAATCAAGGCGTCATCGACATGTTTTGTGATCAAAAGGGCCTAGATTGGTTGGAGCTTTTCTATGAACTCAGAAGTAAATACTTTAGCTAGTTATAACATACTGATTTTAGACGATGAACTGTCTGTACTTAACGCATTAAAGCGACTTATAAGTCTGCCGCTAGTAGAAGTTGTCTGTTTTGACAATCCGTTTGAAGCACTTGAGTATTTAGACTCGCACCCTGTTCAGGTTATTATCTCCGATTTTAGAATGCCAATTATGAATGGCGGAGATTTTCTAAAACGAGCCAAAGAAATACGCCCAGGTGCAGTAAGCTTGATTCTCAGTGGTTATACTGACTCCGACATACTTATTGATATGATAAATAGCAAGGTTGCACATAAGTTTTTGTGTAAACCATGGGAGAACGACAAATTACTCGCAGAAGTCAACGCAGCAATAGATGTGTACAACCACAACTATTTTAAAACAGTGTTGCAAGAACAACTTAAAAAGCGTGATTGCCCTCGGGTCTTAATCAATAATGAAGGTCTAGTTGTCGAAGATAATCTCAGTCACGATATAGAATCTCAGATACTTGCTGAATTTTCGGCATGCTTTAGTGGTAACGGTATCTACCACACCCCTCTTGGTGTTTTAAGATGTGAGATCCGTAGTAATCCAAAAGACGAAGAGTTCTATTTGATCACTATTGAAAAGGTTGATGTTGCAGATGAAATAAACATCTATGAAGTGATCAATGAGCTTCTATTGTGCTACTCGATAAACCCTTTTTTAACTTACTATGCGTTGCCAACCTGCGAGCTCACCTCAGCGAAACTCGCTGCTGCGGCCCATGAAGTTTTTAGAAACTATAAAATACTACCTTCACCTACACATCATTATCTGTTCGTACTGGATAACATTGAAAATTCTTTATTGTCAAGAAAACAAATAGAACTAGAAATTCAGCTGGAAAAGTTACTCAATACTGCACTGCCTCACGAAATACAAAGTAACACGACTCAGCTTACCGAATTTTTAATTAATGGGGAGTGAGCGTGGATACTTTTGCAAAAGTCGAATTAACACAGGATTTAGTCGAATCAAGTTTTCCACTCGCTGACCTCAACACCCTGCTCACTTCTCTATCAAACTATTTTGATGTACCAATTACTTTGGTTACCGTCATTGAAGGTCAATGGCAACACCTAATCGCCAAGCATGGGATTCTTGTTGATAAAACACCAGAACAAGATGCTTTTTGTAAGCGCTTAATCAAGCATAACAAATCACTACTGATTCCAGATACTTCCTTAGATGAAAACTATGCAAACAATCCTCTTGTTACTGGTGAACCTCACATTCGCTCATATTTGGGTGTGCCTTTTCGGATCGATGGCAAACCAATTGGTGGTGTATGTCTAATCGATACCAAACCAAAGAATTATGCCGAGCGAGATATTCATTTGCTCGAGACAATTAGCGGCCTGATCACCACTATTTTGGAGCTACAAAAAAATTACTCGCTATACCTTGAGGATCAAGAGCTAATCCGCTTTTCACCAATCGTATTAATAAAATGGAAGTACAATAATGGGCTTCACATTCGTACCGTATCTCCTAACATTGAGCGCGTCATTGGTATTGACACTTTTAACTTATGCTCTGGTGAAATACATTTTGAAGATTTACTTACTGAATCAAGCGTTGAGAAGTTTCATTTTAACTTGCAAAACCATTTAGCTGGTTTAGAAGCGTCTGAAATTTTGCTAGAGATGGAACTGGATTCAAAACAGATCTGGATCCGAATGATCACGGTGGCGCATTTTAACCACGAAGGCAGAATGACGAGTATCCAAGCCTTTATTACCGAAAATACCGCACAAAAGTATACTGAAGACAAGCTCAATGAAACAAACCGGCAGATGCGTTTGTTATTAGAAGCTTCAGAACTTGGAACATGGGATTGGAATATTCCAGCAGATATAAACAAAGTAAATAAAAAGTGGTGTGATATGCTTGGGATCGAATTTGAATATGTCGAAACCAGCGTTAATTATTTCCGTCAGCTTATTCACCCAACCGACCGTAGTCATGTAGAAACAAATCTAGCTCAGCACCTACAGGGGCTAACTGATGCCTACACCACTTCTTATAGAATGAAACATGCTGATGGACACTGGGTATGGATTGAAACCTATGGCAAAGTGGTTGAGCGTGATAATAGCGGTAGAGCACTACGTCTTGCTGGAACTCACCGTGATATTACCGACCGAATGGAAGCCCAGCTACAAGAACGCAAGCAAAAGCAGTTGCTGTCGTTTATCAGTAAGGCACAGTCAGCCTATTTAAAGACGGGTGATCTTTCTAAATCATGCCGTGAAATTCTAGAAGAGCTCATTGACATTGCTGATAGTCAATTTGCGTTGATCGGCGAACTTGAACATTCCGCTGGTGTACCTAGGCTTTTTATCCATGCAATTTCGGAGATGCAGTGGAATGATCTAAGCTCTCAACTGGTTCAGCGATATTATGATAATGACCTCTATTTTACTGATTTTAATAATTTATTTGGTTCGGTTATCCTAACGGGAGAGACCGTCATTAGTAATGAACGAGGTAAACATCCTGCATCGAAAGGTACGCCAAAAGGACACCCTAGGATCTCTAAGTTTTTAGGGCTACCGATAAAGCTCAATGGTGAGTTAATCGGTATGATTGGGCTTGCGAATAAGTTTTTTGACTATACCGAAGAAGATGCACAATTCTTACAACCACTAGTCGACTCTCTAGTCGGTTTATACTATGCGGTTAAACTCGATAAAGAGCGCCAGGAAGCGGAAAACAAGCTGCTTGAGCTTGCGATGACCGACACCTTATCGGGCCTGCCCAACCGACGTGCCTTTATGGAAAAAGCCGCCGAAGTTGGTGAGATTTCCTTCCCCTATTTAATTGGTATGGTCGATATCGATAACTTTAAGTCTATTAATGATACTTACGGTCACGATGCTGGTGACAAAGCCATTAAGCTGATTGCTCACACTATAAAGGACGCGCTACGCAGTGATGATTTTACCGCGAGAATGGGAGGTGAGGAGTTTGCATTTGTGTTACTTGATGCTACATACGGATCGTCTAGTTCGCTGATTGAAACCATAAGAAAGTCAATATCTGACTTAGAAATTACCTTGTCAGAAGAAAAAAGCATCCATCTCACGGTTAGTATTGGTGTAAAAGCAGTACTTCCCGAGATGGAAAAAATGTCTATTACTGGACATCTAAACGATGCTGACAAAGCATTGTACGAGGCTAAACGCACAGGCAAAAACAAGGTAGTTTGGTTTAAATAATCAATATATTAACTCCACCGCTTTGAACTAACAGATAATGACAAACCAAAAAAGTGACCTATTTTTCTTTAATGAGTTAAGTTCGAGAAGGAAGGTTTGATTACATCTTCCTATACTCTTTAACTGCTGCAGATATCATAAATTTTTAATTTATCAGTATGATGTGTTCTTTATGTAATATTAAATATAGGGCTTAGCCCTATATTTGCTTCATAGATAGATTATTAAAGATAAAACTAGCTATCAAAGCCATTTAGCATCTTGTCACAAACCACAGGAGTTGGCCTATGATTGTCATCCACGGCAACAAAGGTAAAACTGCCTGTAATTGCTAAGTGTTTATCATCTTTGTGCATTCTTTCAAGGTAAATTTCAACATCAACCTTTAAGCTAGTATTACCAACATGCACCACTTTCGATACTAATTCCGCAAAAGTACCTGCCGGAATTGCCTCTTTGAAATCAACTCGGTCTGAAGAGATCGTTACCAAGGGTTTGCGACAAAAACGCGTTGCAGCAATAAAGGCAACTTCGTCCATCCAAGCCAGAGCGTCACCACCAAATAAGGTGTTGTGATGGTTAGTACGGCCCGGGAATACAGTCTTTGTTACGTGTGTGATTGAGCTTTTAATGCGTTGCTCAACAATGGCTTGTCTTTGTTCGTCTGTCATTTTTGTACTGCTTTATCCGCTAGTGTATCATTCATAAGTAGAGCTGGGTCGAGTCGCTCCCCGAACCAATTAAAGCGCCAATCCAAATGCGGGCCTGTTACCCTACCCGTTGCGCCAATTTCTGCGATTTTATCGCCTGTTTTTACTGTATCACCAACTTCAACGTCCAGTTTACTCAGGTGGATATACGTAGAAGTAATTCCATGACCGTGGTCAATAATCAAAGTGCCGCCACTGTAGTAAAGATCTGGATTTGCAAACACCACTTTACCCGATACCGGCGCTAAGACTGGTTCACCGGTTTTATTTGCGATATCCAAACCAAAGTGTGGGCGTCTTGGCTCACCATTAAAATATCTTTGACTACCATAAACGCCTGAAATACGGCCCTTCGCAGGTCTAAAAACAGGGTCTTTAAAGAATAATAAATCCGAATTACCTTGCCTTGCTTTTGATACGGCTTGTGCTTCTTCACGTATGCGCTTTAGCACCGACTCTGGTGGCGAAACATACTTCTTAGCAACACCTGTGATCTTGTCTATATCGTAATCTCGTTTCGTGATCACTATCGCTTGGCGATGCTTTTGGCCATCATCAGATTGCCAACTCAAAGTATGGTTAAGTTCTGCGTCACGGCCAAAACCAAACACAAAATAGCCATCTTTAGAGCGCTTTAATTTGGTCTCGTTTAGTTTTATCTCAGTTGCATTTTCAAGCTTGCCGACGACTAAGCCACCTTGTGTAAGGTTACCTTTTAATTCAAGCGCCTCAGCAAATAATGTAGTGCTCGCAAGCAATATGACAATTGCACGTTTAAGCATACGCAATCGCTCCTTTTCCAACCCCTTCGTACGCCCTTACTTCAACCTTATCATGTGGGTTTTGCAGCTTTATTTGGCCAGCAAGATACTCCGCAATACATTCAACTGTTGTATCACAAGGTAATATATCGCAACGTGATTTGCTGACCGCCAACTCAAAATATCCCTGCGACGAGGTATACGCGAACGCATAATCTTTATCTTGAGCGGTTACATACTTAAGCAAACTAGGATCAATTAAATCTTCTTCACTACCAAGATAAATATCTTGCCATTTATCCGCCCATTGTTTTTGTAATCTAGGCATGCTGATATCATTTAGCTTCACACCAATCAATGAGCGGTGACCATGAATAATACGTTGACAGTTACCATCGTGTTTCTTTAAGCCATGGCTATAGTGATAATAAAAGCCTGTAGCGGCCTCTGGACGCAATGTTATATCTAAATCTTTCACGTTTTCAGGCATATGCGGCATAATAACAGACTTAAGGTAAGCGATTGCATTGGCTGCATTGATTTCATCCCCTTCCACTACACAGACCGCTTCTTCCGGTGCATTCATGGCTAAGTGATTTCCATCAAATTGCATATCAAATCCAAATCGGCCTTCACTGTGCTTTGCATTACACACAAGCCCGCTGGGTACCGCTAATTTATGGTCCAGCTTTTCGTCGATAATACGTTTGATTTGCTTTTTAACTTTTGCAAAGTCTAACACCATAGACTCTTCGTTTAGCTCACCATGCAATACAATATCGGTGATCCAACTTTCACCTACCGCGCCACGACGTGGGCAAAGGTACGAAAAATCAATTACGGTCAAAGAGTCAACAAAAAGGAGCATAGATCACCCAAAATAGCCTGCTAAAAAATCATCCCAGATTATAATGATTTTCACATTATAAATCGCCCCTAATTGGAACTGATTTGCATTTAATCTCTTCAATTTTTTGAAATTTAATCAAATAGACATATCTTTAGCGCAAAATTTACAAGTCTCCGTACGCTTTTTAACTGTTCGGAGTTGTTTAGCGTACATCTGTACGCTAAAGTAGCGTCAATTTGCAAGCTAAGAAGAAGATTTATGGAACCGAAGAACAGCTATACAAAAGAAGAACTTATTTTATGTGGTCGCGGAGAAATGTTTGGTGAAGGCAACTGCCGCCTACCTAGCGACAACATGTTAATGATGGATCGCATCGTTCAAATTAATGATGACGGTGGTGAGCATGGTAAAGGTCAAATTATTGCTGAACTCGACATCAATCCTGATCTGTGGTTCTTCGATTGCCACTTTAAAGGTGATCCAGTAATGCCTGGTTGTTTAGGTCTGGATGCAATGTGGCAATTAGTTGGCTTCTTCCTTGGTTGGTCTGGTGGTCCTGGTCTTGGCCGTGCACTCGGTGTGGGCGAAGTAAAGTTTACGGGTCAAATCTTACCAACTGCTAAAAAAGTGACTTATCGCATTGAAATGAAGCGCGTTATCAAACGTAAGCTATTTATGGGTCTAGCAGATGGTATCGTCGAAGTTGATGGTCGTGTGATCTATGAAGCAAAAGATTTGAAAGTAGGTCTTTTCCAAGATACCAGCGCATTTTAACTTTTGAGCTATTATCGTTTAATAGCTTTAAAAACACACAAAGCCCCATTTGGGGCTTTGCTCTCCTAAAATTCGGTATCAGGTTTTAAAGATGTTGCGATTATCCATCGCTTCTCGCCATCCGCCTAACCATTCTGATCTGTGTTCTACTTGTTGATAGGGACAATTTTCTTTCGACCGACCGGCTAATCCTGCCTTAAATCCTTGTGAATGTGCTCTTTCTAAACGGTCTCTTTTCTGTCTCTTCATAGGTAATATCCTCACCTTTTTCTCGTTCAGCATTAGCGTTTCTAATACTGCGTAGTTCAAACTTAAGCGAACGTCACTCAAAACGAAGATAGTGACTTACGATGTAATGACAATTCGTACTAACAATTTAAATTAAAGATTTTATTGAGAAAAGTTAAACACGAGCGACATCGTATATTATACAGATGCGCTACTTACCGATGAGATTTGGCCAAACCCATACCTTCAATAAATCACATCTCAGCGAGTCATGCAACGATCAGAAATGTAATTCTTGTACAGCTGAGCACAAAAAGCATAATTATTTTACTTTTATATAGATATCTAGATATTCAAGACTTAAATTATTGGTTGATGATCTTGTTTTTCTATATTTCTCTGTAAAAAAACATTCATAATATAGTAATAAAAAGAGGCTGGACGAATCCAACCTCTTTTCAATAACTTGAGTTTTTAAATCGAGCAAAGCTCAATTAAGCAGTACTATCTTAGCTTGCTTTAATAACCTCTACACCACCCATATATGGTTTTAGTGCATCAGGCACAATAATTGATCCATCTGCCTGCTGGTAGTTTTCTAAAATCGCAACTAGAGTACGACCTACCGCTAAACCAGAACCATTAAGAGTATGAAGTAGTTCTGGCTTCTTCTCACCACTACGGCGGAAACGCGCTTGCATACGGCGCGCTTGGAAGTCCCACATGTTTGAACAGGAAGAAATTTCTCTGTAGGTATTTTGCGCTGGTAACCAAACTTCCAAATCGTACGTTTTCGTCGCACCGAAACCCATGTCTCCAGTACAAAGCACCACTTTTCTGTAAGGTAAGCCAAGTCGCTGTAAAATTTGTTCAGCGTGACCTGTTAACTCTTCAAGCGCTGCCATAGAATCTTCAGGTTTTACAAGCTGGACAAGTTCAACTTTATCAAACTGGTGTTGACGGATAAGTCCGCGCGTATCACGACCGTAGCTACCTGCTTCGCTTCTAAAACAAGGCGTGTGCGCCGTCATCTTAATCGGCAGCTCTTTTTCGTCATAAATAACGTCACGAGCGCAGTTCGTTAACGGTACTTCTGCTGTTGGAATTAGACTAAAGCCATCTTGGTCTTCAGATAATGCTTCTGTATGGAATAAATCTTCTGCAAACTTAGGAAGTTGACCCGTGCCAAACAAGCTCGCTTTATTTACAAGATATGGTACATACATTTCTGTATAACCATTTTGCTCAGTGTGAGTATTCAGCATCAGTTGGACAAGTGCTCTATGCATACGTGCTACGCCACCGCGCATCACTGTAAAGCGAGAACCACTTAGCTTAACACCAGTTTCGAAATCGAGGCCCTTATCAAGCGCTTCACCAAGGTCAACATGATCTTTAACTTCAAAATCAAACTGCTTTGGTTCACCCCAAGTGCTTATTTCAACATTTTCTGATTCATCAGCACCTGCTGGTACCTCTTCAGCAGGAAGGTTTGGCAACGACATTGCGTAGTCATTAAGTTCAGCAAGAATTTTATCCTGCTCTTCTTTTGCCGCACTTAATTGGTCGCCCAAGTTTGCAACAGCATCTAGTAAAGGTTGAACGTCTTCCCCTTTCGCTTTAGCTTGACCAATCGCTTTGGAGGAACTGTTACGCTCACTCTGTAATTCCTGAGTTTTGGTTTGTAGCGCTTTGCGCTTTTCTTCTAATTCGGTGATCTTAGCAACATCGAGTTCAAAACCACGCTTTTTCAAACGCGCAGCGGCTTCCTCGATGTCTTGACGAAAGTATTTAGAATCTAACATTGTTTTTTTAACCTTTTTGCATGATGAGGCAGAGACCAACCCAGGCCATAAAGATACACGCCACCACGTTTAATGTGACGTTAAACGCCATTTTCATATATTGCCCTTGTTGAAGTAACAACAAGGAATCCATTGAGAATGTAGAAAAAGTAGTCAGCGCACCTAAAAAGCCAATACCTATCAACGTTTTAGATGGAGAAGCTGAAATAACTTCTTTTTCAATTAAACCGTAAAGCACACCCATCAATAATGAACCAAGAATATTAACGATCAACGTCCCAAAAGGGAATCCCTTACCTAAGAGTTTTATCGACATATCGCTGATAAAAAAGCGTAACATTGCACCAAACGCTCCACCTAGCGCGATTGTGAGATAATTTATCAGCATCGCTACTTGTACCTCTTGGTGCTACTTTGTGCATTTTGCGCCTGTAGATAGTTAAGCTTGTCAGCTATTTGTTTCTCAAGTCCCCTGTCTGTCGGATGATAATATTGTCGCTCTTGAATGGCTTCTGGAAAGTAATTTTCTCCAGCTGCAAACGCGCCGGGTTCATTATGTGCATAACGGTATTCTTCGCCAAAACCCAGCTCTTTCATTAGTTTTGTCGGTGCATTTCTGAGATGTTCAGGTACGGGGTAATTCGGATCACTTGCAGCATCGCGTTTAGCTTGATTGAACGCCATGTAGACCGCATTACTTTTCGGCGCACTTGCAAGATAAAGCGTTGCCTGTGCTATCGCACGCTCTCCTTCGCTTGGCCCAACACGATGAAATATATCCCAAGCATTTAACGCAACTTGCATCGCTCTTGGGTCTGCATTGCCGATATCTTCGGTGGCGATCGCCAGTAATCGCCGTGCAACATAGAGCGGATCGCCTCCGCCTGCTAATATTTTGCAATACCAATAAAGTGCTGCATCTGGTGCGCTGCCGCGAACTGACTTATGAAACGCTGAGATTAGATCGTAGTATAAGTCGCCCTTATTGTCATAACTTGATAATTGGCTGGGCAACACTTGTTTTAGTACAAGTTCATTCACCAAATGAGTGTTTGAGTTTGGCTCAAAACTTAAGTCAACCGCCTGTTCTAGTAGATTAAGCGCCTTTCTCGCATCTCCCGAAGCGGCTTTGGCGATAAGTTCAAGTGCGCTGTCATCAATGTTGATGGTTAATTTCGACAGTTGTTCATCACGTGACAACGCGTCTTTAAGTACTTGACCTAATTCATCCTCTACAAGTGATTGCAGAGTATAAACACGCGCGCGAGACAAGATCGCATTATTTAGTGCAAAAGATGGGTTTTCAGTGGTCGCGCCAATAAAAATAAAGGTGCCATCTTCAATATGAGGTAAAAAACCGTCTTGCTGGGATTTATTAAAGCGATGTACTTCATCAACAAATAACAGCGTACGTCTACCAAACTGAGCTAATCGATTTTTAGCATCGACGACTGCTTCACGAACCTCTTTAATTCCCGCGCTAACAGCGGAAAGCTTAATAAGCTCTGCATCCGCATAGTTGGCAATGATCTCAGCAAGGGTGGTTTTACCCACTCCGGGTGGCCCCCAAAGGATTAGGCTATGACAGCGTCCAGATTCAATTGCACGATAAAGTACAGAACCCTTAGACAAAATATGGCTCTGCCCAACATAATGCTCTAACGAGGTTGGCCGCATTCTTGCGGCCAACGGTCGTACATCTGGTGTGAAATCAAACCCTAAACTAGTCACTGCCTCTTTGGTCGTCTACGACCACTCCTTGTGGAATTGTAAACTCAAACAAACTCTCTTTTACTGGCGCATTGACTTTGCTTTCCTTAAAGCTAAAAGTAGATACTTGACCTGAAATATCATTCACTTTCAATAGCGCTAAGCCGTCGTTTTTATCATCAAAACGCAGTGTTAATTGCTCTACCTGCGAGTCTACTTTGTTTTTTGGCGTGATCAGATATTCTTGACCATTAAGTGCTACATTGTACTTCAACCATTGACTGTCCTCTTGGGTCGTAAGTAGCACAAATGGCGTAGTATCAATAAGTTTAGTCGTATCTAGGATGGTCACTTGCTCAGCAAACGTATCGTAGTAATAGGTTGTTGCTCCGCTTGATACAAATAAAGTGTCATCCGGCATCTCTTGTTGCCAGCGGATTTTTAATGGCTGCGCTAAGGTTATCGCCCCTTCACCGGTTTGCAACTCATTGCCATCTTGATCTTTAACGATTTGCTCAAACTTACCTTGAAAACTGGTTAATTCAGCCAGTCTTCCTTTTAGACTTTGCATCGCAGCCTCATCAGCCCACACAGGCTGAATAAAAAGGTTTGATAGTACCGTTAGCAATGCAATTTGCTTAAATTTTTTCATTAATTGGCTCCACCTTTTACCAATACATCTCGTGCACCATTGTGACCAGGAGCGCTTACCACTCCCGACATTTCCATTTGCTCAACTAATCGAGCGGCACGGTTATAACCAACTCTTAACTTACGTTGTACACTCGAAACAGACACTTTGCCTGTTTCAATAACAAACCCAACGGCTTCATCATAAAGTGGGTCAGACTCTTCATCCCCACCTTCCGGTGCTTCGCCTGGTAGTAAAATATCCTCAGTTGCTTCACCGCATAGAATTTCTTCTACGTAGTTTGGTTTACCTCTTGCTTTCCAGTCACTCACTACCGCATGCACTTCATGATCGTCAACAAACGCGCCATGTACACGAACCGGAACACTCGTTCCTGGCGGCAGATAGAGCATGTCACCCATACCCAACAGGTTTTCTGCGCCTTGTTGGTCTAGGATTGTACGTGAATCAATCTTACTTGATACTTGGAACGCCATTCGCGTTGGTATATTCGCTTTGATCAAACCCGTAATGACATCCACTGATGGGCGCTGTGTTGCCAGCACTAAATGTATGCCTGCCGCTCGTGCTTTTTGTGCAATACGTGCAATTAACTCTTCTACTTTTTTACCAACAATCATCATCATGTCGGCAAATTCATCTATAACGACCACGATACTCGGTAATTTATCTAGCTCTTGTGGTTCATCCGCCATACCGTCTGTATCTTTAAAGAGTGGATCTAAAATTGGGTGACCCGCTTCTTTAGCGTCTTTAATCTTTTGATTGTAGCCTTTAAGGTTACGGACACCGAGTGCAGACATCAGCTTGTAACGGCGTTCCATTTCCCCCACACACCAACGTAGCGCGTTTGCTGCCTCTTTCATATCGGTAACCACTTCACACAATAAGTGCGGGATACCTTCGTAGACTGAAAGTTCGAGCATTTTCGGATCTATCATGATCATTCGCACATCTTCTGGTGGCGACTTATATAACAAGCTTAAGATCATGACATTAACGCCCACTGACTTACCAGAGCCTGTTGTTCCAGCCACCAGCAGGTGCGGCATTTTGGCTAAATCAGCAACGACCGGCTGGCCTGCGATATCTTTACCAAGCACCATAGTCAAAGGAGATGGATTTTGTTCAAACTTAGGAGCATCTATCACTTCGGACAAACGTACGATTTCGCGGTGTTTGTTAGGCAACTCTAAACCCACATACGTCTTGCCTGGGATAACCTCAACTACACGCACACTAACTGCAGATAATGAACGTGCCAAGTCCTTTGCTAAGCCGGTGATCTTGGCCACTTTAATGCCCGGCGCGAGATCTAACTCAAAACGCGTAACGACAGGGCCTGGATACACACCTACTACTTGAGCCTGAACATTGAAATCTAATAGCTTGGTTTCAACTAACCGCGAGACCTGATCTAGCTCTTCTTGCGAAATTGGATTTTTAGCCTTGTCTGGCCTATCCAACAGATCTAATGAAGGCAATGGATCCGCAGGTGGTTGAGCTTCTAGAAGCGCTTCAAATTGCTCTTTAGCGCTTGGTGGAGGCTGATAACCATTGGCCGTCTTTTCAGGTGCTTTAGGCTTAAGAGGCCTTGCCGGAGAAACCACTTTGGTTTCATGCACTGGTGCTTCATCCAAGGCATTTAAAGCCGCGACAGTATCCAGTGGCTCATCTTCTATTGCAGAAAAGTTGATTTCTTGCTCTAGAATATCATCTAGCTCATCGAACACCGACGGCTCTTTCTTCTCTTGTAGATCAGAGTGCGGTGCAGACGAAGTTTGAGGTGTAGATTCAGTACTCGTTTTGCGGAACAATTTATCTTTTAATTTGCCTAGTCCACTGGGTTCTTCTTCAGCATCGAAATCTATATTAGTTTCTGTATCAGTTTGTTGCTGGAGAGCCTGCTCGAGATCATCTTTTCGCTCGGTAGCTGTTATTGGAGTCTCAGTTTCTAGTTTATCCGTGCTGATGCCAGCGGTCTCAGGTTTCTGTGAAATTGGCTGCGTTTGCTCTATATTGCGCTCAGCTGTCAGTCTATCACGTAACCATCTACAGCCGGCAAGGACCTTTTCACCCAAATAATCTACGAATTCAACCCAAGACACACCGGTAAGTAATGTCATTCCTGCAAAGAAAAAGCACAGTAACAGTATAGAGGTACCAGTAAAGTTAAAGGCAGGCATCATGGCCCCTGCAACAACATCGCCAACTACCCCACCAGATGAGAAATTATAGATATCATCAAAGTTGATACTGCTGATTGCACTTGCAGAGGTGATAAACAGTGTTGCGCCAATAAGACGTAAGCCAAGTGTGGTGTAGTCTAATTGCAGTAGCTTATGCGGCTTTTTAAATAGTAAGTAACCAAGAAACTGCAGCGCCGCTGGGATCAAAAACGCCAGCCAACCGAAACTCAGTAGCATAATGTCCGCCAGCCAAGCTCCGGCAGCACCAGTTATGTTGTTTACTTTTATGTACTCACCGGATTGAGTCCAAGCAGGATCGGCTGGGTCGAAACTTATCAACGCACACAACATAAATATTGCTGCAGCCGTGCTTACAATCAAACCTGTCTCTAAGAGGCGTTGCACACCATTTAAGCGCATTGTAATTAAACCTTTTTTCTGTTTCTTTTCCGGGCAATTAAAGCCCAAAACGTCAGCAAATTAGTGATTTGCGTTAGTATTGCTGTATATACTTACACCTTACCAAGAAATACCTCAAGGTGCACAAGGTTTTATTACTTCTCCCTCTTCTCCTTTTACTTCTTCCATGACCACAAAAGTTCGACTTTCACTGATGTTTGGCAGTTTAAGTAAAATTTCTCCTAACACTCCGCGATATTCGGACATATCGGTCACTCGTGTTTTCAATAAATAGTCGAAACTACCGGACACAAGATGACATTCAATAATTTCGTCATGCTGCTTTACTGCTTGATTAAATCTATCGAATACATCAGGCGAATTTTTATTCACTGTAACTTCAACAAACACCAAAAGCCCCTGTCCAAGCTTAGCAGGATCGACTACGGCTTTATAACCGCGAATAAATCCTTCTCGCTCCAGCTTTTTAACGCGCTCTAAGCAAGGCGTCGCGCTTAATCCGATGCGTTTCGCTAATTCAACATTAGAAATTCTGCCATCTTTCTGAAGTTCTACTAAAATCTTTCTGTCGATCCTGTCTAGTTGTTGATACATAGTGTAGTTTTTTATCCTGAACGATTCGTTAATTTAGAGTATATCACTACACTTAGATATTAAAACAGTGAGACACACTGGCTATAGGTAAATATAATAGTCAAAAATTTTACCCCGTTCTTATTTTGAGGCGAATATTATGATTATTGGTGTACCTAAAGAGATAAAAAACCACGAATACCGCGTTGGTATGGTTCCTGCGAGCGTTCGTGAACTAATCAATCACGGTCACGAAGTCGTTGTTGAGACAAATGCTGGTATTGGCATTGGTTTTACTGACGAAGATTATGTTCAAGTTGGTGCTAAAGTTTTAGACACGGCGGCAGACGTTTTTGCTACTGCTGATATGATTGTTAAAGTAAAAGAGCCTCAAGCTGTTGAGCGCGCGATGCTACGTGAAGACCAAATTCTATTCACTTACCTTCACCTAGCACCAGACCTTCCACAAACAGAAGATCTTGTAAAAAGTGGTGCTATCTGTATCGCGTACGAAACAGTAACTGATGCACGTGGTGGTCTTCCACTGCTAGCACCAATGTCAGAAGTTGCTGGTCGAATGTCAATTCAAGCTGGTGCTCAAGCGCTTGAAAAGTCACGTGAAGGCCGTGGTATGCTGCTAGGTGGTGTGCCGGGCGTTGAACCAGCTAAAGTTGTTGTGATCGGCGGTGGTATGGTTGGCCGTAACGCAGCGCAAATGGCTGTAGGTCTAGGCGCAGACGTAACTATTCTTGACCGTAGCATTGATGTGCTACGCTCTTTGAATGCACAGTTCGGTAGCCAAGCTAAAGTTATTTACTCAACGGCTGATGCACTTGAAAAACACGTACTTGAAGCAGACCTTGTGATTGGTGGTGTACTAATTCCTGGTGCAGCAGCTCCTAAGCTTGTAACTGCAGAACACATCAAAGCGATGAAGCCTGGTGCTGCTATCGTTGACGTTGCAATCGACCAAGGTGGCTGTATCGCGACTTCTAAAGCGACTACGCACGCAGATCCAACATACATTGTTGACGACGTAGTTCACTACTGTGTAGCGAACATGCCAGGTGCTGTACCTCGTACTTCAACGTTTGCACTTAACAATGCAACGCTTCCGTACATCATCAAGCTTGCAAACCTAGGCTACAAACAAGCACTATTAAATGACAAACACTTCATGGACGGCTTAAACGTTCTGAAAGGTCAGATAACGTGTAAAGAAGTGGCAGAAGGTTTCAACATGGAATATGTTGACCCGCGCGCAGCACTAGAAAATGCTTAATTTTGAATTTAAGTAGTAAAAAGGGCTTCACTTGAAGCCCTTTTTGTTTTGCTGTTACATCAATTCGTTTAAAAGACTAAATGGTATTAGTTTATCTCGAAATTCACTTCGATATCTTGAGTTAACGTAACGTCTTTTGTTTGATACAAGCCAAAATCTGCATCTATCGTTTCGGCATCATCTAAATGGCCTAAGCACGAATACCCTACTTTGTAATCTCCCGAACCAATAAATGCTATCTCATATTCACTCTCGGCATCTAAGTTTGCGGTTGCTACTGGCGCTGAATCTTCATCACTGATGTCGCCTGGCACTGCAACATCCGCTTTATAAAGATACACAACATGTTTGTACTCTCCGACTAGAGGAGCTAGATCTGCATTATCTGCTACACATGCATTTTTTACAGACTCGCTAACCATGCCCTCAATCTCAAAACTGGTTAATAGATTCTCCAAACGGACAGCTGTTGGTTTTAGATAAACCGTGTCATCATTTGTGCGCTTCAACAGCGCCTTATTCAAGTCAAACTCCAATACGATCTGGTTCTCACCTTCATTTAGCGAGAAATTATTGAGTTGGATTTCACCTACACCATCGTTACCTTTACGGGTTACGGCTAATGGTGCTTGACTACCATCTAAAAAACGCACGCTAGAAGTGAAATCAAAATTCGACCCAACACTGCCGTTTACAACATCGGCTCTGATCCACTCATAATCCCCAGCATCGATCTCTTGGTCGTTTACAACTAAATAGATATCATCACCCGTATACTCAAGCAGATTGATCTTCATTGGATTACCCTGTGCATCCAAGGTATCAAATGTCACATCTTCTTTTCCAGATGCTCTAAATGTCAGCCGTTGAATAACAAGGTTGACCTCAGCAAGATTATTCACAGCAGCATCTGAGACACCAACACTTACAGTGGTTTTTTGAGTTGGTTGTGAGGTGTTGTTGTCGTTTGAGTCAGAACCTGAACCGCCACCGCATGCAGCGAGTATCATCGCCGAGGCAATTGCTGTTAAAACTGGTTTGTGCATGATGTTTTCTCCTCTTCTAAGCATTAAAGAATAGGAATTGCGCCATGAATAAATAATTAATATAAACGCAACAATTTGAAATAGCTTCAAATGCAGCGCAGAAGGTTTGGCATTTTCTTATTAAATGTCATAAGTTTAATGTATCAAACTTATTGGAGTGTGGCCGTGAAGTTTAAACACAAAGTCGTATCCGTCTCTGCGCTTGTGCTGCTAATAGCATTACTGATCTTATCTGTTATTCAATATATTTCTGTGCAATCAGCAATCAAAGCGCAAGCAGAACAAAGTGTGGATGAAATAATTCAGGGGATTGGTAACACTGTCACTGCGCAAATGAAAGGAGCAACCGATCTCGCCGCGCTTGCTACCAATCTCGTTGCTTCCACTGACACCTTAGACGCAGCCTTTCCTATTCTCTCGCAGCCACAGCTCACAACCTCTTTCCTACTGATAGGTTATGGAGAAGAGCAAACCGGAAAATATGTCGCAAGCGATCCAAATTGGAACCCCGGTGCGAACTGGGACCCGAGAAAACGGCCTTGGTATACCGACGCAAAAACTGCACGAAAGCTAATTATCACAGCGCCTTACGCTGATGCGGTAAGTAACGAAATCGTGGTATCAATCGGTGCACCTGTGTTTAAACAAGGCCAATTCAACGGCGCGATTTTTTACGACGTTAGTTTGGCAAAACTCGGCGAAATGATTAACTCGTTTAACCTGCTAGACGCGGGTTTTGCCTTTATGGTGAGTAAAGACGGGTCGACTATCTCACACCCAGATGTAAAACTAAATGGTAAGTCTTCTCGTACATTTCTCGGTGACATTAGTATATCGGAAAATATTCAATACGTTGAAGTGAACGGCGAAGACAAATTAGTACAGTTTAAAGAGGTCGAAGGCTTAGATTGGTATTTAGGGGTGATGCTGGATGAAGACACCGTTTTTGCCGCACTTTCACGACTGCAAAGAGATGCAGCCATATTTGCCTTTATTTCTGTGGCACTCGCGACTGTACTACTTTCTTTTGTGATTAGCTTATTATTAAAGCCACTTGATGAAATCAACACCGCCATGGCTGCTATCGCACGCGGTAATGCGGACTTAACCGTACGATTAAATACCGAGCATGAACCCGAATTTGCAGCACTGGCGCAAAATTTTAATGCCTTTACCAGTAGCTTACAGTCTCTAATAGCGAATATTCAGGGTCTAGGCCATGAAGTTTTAAACGATGCTCAACAAACATCTCAGGTTGCAAATAAAGCCAAACTTTCCATTCAAGAGCAATTAGCCAGTATCAAAGTCCTTGATGAAGCAACAACACACATGTCTGCAACTGAGCATCAAGTAACTCAATCTGCCCATGAGGCCGCTGAAGCAATTAAAACCACCGATCAAGTTGCGCGCCAAGGAGAAAAAATCGTTGCAGAAACAACCGAGACAATTCAAGAGCTATCTAATCAGATCAGTTCGGCAATGACCGTAGTTACGGAGTTAGAAAGCTCGTCTACCGCTATTGAGCAAATATTATCGGTTATCAACAGCATTGCTGAGCAAACCAACCTCCTAGCGCTCAATGCTGCCATTGAAGCCGCAAGGGCCGGTGAGTCTGGCCGCGGCTTTGCCGTCGTTGCAGACGAAGTAAGATCGCTTGCACAAAGAACACAAGAAGCCACAACTGAAATCCGTGGAATGATAAGTCAACTACAGTCAGGTTCAGAAAGCGCGGTTACTGTAATGAAGCAAAGCCAACATTATGTTGATAAAACGGTTGAAAAGGCAGAGCAAACTAGAGCGGCACTTGAAGATATGCGTAGTGCCATTCGCCATATTGTTGATTTGAACTCACGTATTGCTGATATGCTGAATGAGCAAAATGATATTGTAAATAACGTGAATGGCAGTAGCTCATCTATTCGCGGTATTTCCGAGTCGGTGTATAGCGAAGCTAAGAGCGTTGATGCCACCATGCAGTCTCAAGTAGAAAAGATAACAACCCAAGAACAACTCCTTGAGCAATTCAAAGTTTGATTATCGGTAAACTAAACCGTTACTATAGAGACAGTTGTAAAGCGGCGCGATGCCAAGAGATAAAACATGAAAGCGAATTTGCAGGAATTATTTGAACAGTATTTTCAGATAGCTGAACAGGTTCAGATCAACCTCTACCCGGTTGATGACAATATGGTTCCAGAAAACGAATATCAATTAGAAGCTGCAATTCCGCCGCTATTTAAGCTCGCGAACGAAATTAATGAGTTAGATCTTAATGCCCTGCGACCACTTCGTAATCTGGGTGATATTGCCAATGAGTTAGCAGCTTATTTGCAGGCGCAATCACGTAAGATTGATTTAATTATCAGCCATATTCTCGCAACCGAAGAACCTGATGACAGTCATCTATTTTGTGACAGCTACGGCGGTGGTGGCCTGACCGCGACGTTAGAAGCAGATTATGAGGTCGGACAATCGTTACGAACTAAAATATTTTTGCGCAATGAAGCCAGTGCTATCTTTTGTTACTCACAAGTCATTGCCAAGCAAGATGGTAAATTCACCCTCGCCTTTACCGCTATTAGAGAAGCGGATCAAGAGTTGCTCGTACGGGCGAGCTTACACGCCCAGACCAGACAACTTAAGCTGAAGCAGCAAAAAGACCAATAAGGCATTTAACGCATTAAGTGCCTTCTTTAAATGCTCAATTATCTTCACAAAACTTACTGACACACCTGAGGTTAATGATAAACTATAGGCTTATTATTATATGGTGATGATTTAATGAGTTTTACTTTACTCCCAGAGTGGGCACCACAAGATGCAATCATGCTTACTTGGCCGCATTCTGATACCGATTGGAGCGACATTCTCAGTGACGTTGAACCTGTGTACGTTGCACTTTGCCAACATATTACCCAAGTTCAAGAAGTCGTTATCGTGGCGCATAATGAAGCGCTAAAACAGCATATCGAGAACCTACTCGGCGCAGCTGAGGTTAGCTTAAGCAAGTGTCACTTTGTTGTTACGCCTTGCAATGACACATGGGCCCGTGACCATGGTCCACTTACGACGCAAACAAGTACAGGAAATCTATGTATTAAGGATTTCACCTTTACGGGTTGGGGTAATAAGTTTGCTGCGGATTTAGACAATAAGATCAATCAACAGCTTGCAAAACAGGTCCTCAACCCAAACTGTACCTTTGAAAAAGTTGACGTGGTACTTGAAGGCGGCGGTATTGAGATCAACGAGTCCAATGTCTTATTGACCACTTCAGAGTGTCTGTTGAACCCAAATCGCAATCCACATCTAAGTAAAACCGAATTAGAACTATTGTTGCAAAAAGAGTTGGGGGCTGAGTCATTCCTGTGGGTAGATCATGGATACTTAGCCGGTGATGATACTGACAGTCATATCGACACTTTAGTGCGTTTTGCACCAGATAACACCTTGGTATATGTAAAGTGCGACGACAAGTCAGACGAGCATTATGATGCCCTCAATAAAATGGAGCAGCAGCTACGCACATTTCGCACCCCAAATGGCGATCCATACCGTTTGATTAGTTTACCTTGGCCGAGTGCTAAGTTTGATAACCAGGGTGAGAGATTACCTGCCACCTATGCAAACTATCTGATCTTGAATAAAACGGTGTTAGTACCTATCTATGGCGACGACAAAGATCAAGAAGCGCTGGACAAAGTCTCTCTTGCTCACCCAGAAAGAACGGTAATTGGCGTAAACTGCCTACCAATCATCCATCAATTCGGTAGCCTGCACTGTATTACGATGCAGTTACCAAAAGGTTTTTTAAGGTAAGTACCATGACTGAAAAAAACATCAAAGTTGGTATTGTTCAACATAGCAACTCTAGAGATCTCGTAAACAACTTTGCGAAAACCTGTGACGGTATCCGAGAAGCAGCAAGCAAGGGGGCTAAGCTTATCGTGTTACAAGAGTTGCACCGCAGCTTGTATTTTTGCCAGACAGAAGACACCGAACTCTTCGACTTAGCGGAAACCATTCCTGGCCCAAGCACAGACTCACTAAGCGCACTTGCAAAAGAGCTTAATGTAGTCATCGTTGCATCGCTATTTGAAAAGCGTGCAACAGGCCTTTATCACAACACCGCTGTTGTACTTGAGTCTGATGGTACGATCGCCGGCAAATACCGTAAAATGCACATTCCTGATGACCCAGGTTTTTATGAAAAGTTTTACTTCACACCCGGCGACATGGGCTTTACTCCAATTCAGACTTCTGTAGGCAAATTAGGCGTACTGGTGTGTTGGGATCAATGGTTCCCAGAAGGTGCGCGTCTGATGGCAATGGCGGGCGCTGAGTTTTTAATTTACCCAACGGCAATTGGCTGGGATCCTCGCGATGACAAAGCAGAGCAAATTCGTCAACGAGATGCTTGGATAATTGCACAGCGTGCACATGCAGTGTCGAACGGAGTACCTGTGATTAGCGTTAACCGTGTTGGCCATGAATCAGACCCTTCAGGTCAAAGTGAAGGTATTCAATTCTGGGGCAATTCTTTTGTTACCGGTCCGCAAGGTGAAATGTTATTGCATGCATCTGAAGAAGCTGAGGAAGTCTCGGTTGTTGATGTTGATATTGCACGCAGTGAATCTGTTCGTCGCATCTGGCCGTATTTAAGAGACAGACGAATCGATCACTATCAGGATCTTTGCAAAATTTATCGCGATTAATAAATAGGAGTAATCAATGGCGAATGTGCAATGGAACAATTTACCTTGGGTAAAATCAAACAAGGATAAAATTTCGTGGGGTAATTTGGTTGGCAGTAGCTTATCACTGTGTTTGAGTGAGCACATCCAACAACATGACAACTTAGTTGTACTCGTCACCCCCGACACGCCCTCTGCACTTCGCCTTGAGCATGAACTGGCGTATCTTTTAAAAGATACACCAGTCATGATGTTTCCTGATTGGGAAACATTACCCTATGATCACTTTTCACCACATCAAGACATTATCTCCCAGCGTCTTGCGACGCTAAATACACTCAAACAGGAAAAGCAATCCGTACTCATCATTCCTGTTTCAACCCTGATGCTACGTACCGCACCACCTAGCTTTATTCACGGCATGAGTCTTCAGGTAAAAAAAGGTGACACAGTAGACGCACAAAGCTTGCGTGATACCCTAACTCAAGCGGGTTATCGTCATGTTCAGCAGGTAATGGAGCATGGTGAGTTTGCCGTTCGAGGCTCCATTATCGATTTATACCCCATGGGTAGCCCACTCCCCTTTAGACTAGATTTCTTTGATGATGAGTTAGATTCCATTCGTCATTTTGATATCGAAAGCCAACGCTCAAATGATGAGATTGATGCTATCGATTTATTACCGGCGCACGAATTCCCAACCAATGCAGAAGACATTGAACGCTTTAGAATTAATTATCGCGAAGCGTTCGGCGCAAGTAGTGAAAAAGACAGCATCTATATGCAAGTTAGTAAAGGAAACTGGCCTGCGGGTATAGAGTACTATTTGCCGCTCTTTTTTGATTCATTGGCGACAGTGTTTGACTATTTGCCTGAAGATACCGTATTTATGCCTTTTGGCGACATTGAATCTGCGGCGCAAACCTTTTGGCAAGACGTATCTAAACGCTACGAAAGTCGCCGGGTTGACCCTCTTCGCCCGCTACTTTCACCAGCCAAGCTATATCAGCCAATTGAGACCTTATTTGAAGGCCTTAATGGCTTCTCTCGAATAAAGCTTAGTCAAGCGATGCTAGGAACCAAAGCGGGCAATAACAATGTCGCAGCTGAATTAATCAACGATGTTCGCATTGAGCATAAACAAGCTAATCCATATCAAAAAATCCTCGATTACATCGCTGCTGAGAAAAAGCAAAAGTCGCGCGTGTTATTCAGTGTTGAATCAGAGGGCCGGCGAGAGTCACTGCTTACCTTATTAAAACCAACTGGGCTAAAGCTTAAGCCTTATAAGCGCATTGCAGAGTTTGTATCTAGCGACTCAGATGTTGGTGTGGTCGTCACTCCACTTGCTACCAGTGTGAAACTACTGGATAAACAATCGCTGTCTATCATCACCGAACAAGAGCTATTAGGTGTTAAGATCTCCCAAAAGCGCCGTCGAAAACATAAATACGAACAAGGGCAAGATGCGCTGATCCGAAACCTCGCTGAGTTAAAAGAAGGTCAACCTATTGTTCATTTAGATCATGGTGTAGGCCGCTATTTAGGGCTGGAAACCATAGATGCTGCGGGTATTGCTACCGAGTTTGTGACTATCATCTATGCCAATGACGCTAAACTTTATGTGCCAGTTTCTTCGCTCCATATGCTCAGTCGTTACTCTGGAGGTGAAGAAGCTTCTGCTCCTCTTCATAAACTGGGCAATGACGCGTGGGAAAAAGCAAAACGTAAAGCGGCTGAAAAAGTCAGAGATGTCGCTGCTGAACTCCTAGACATATACGCAAAACGCCAAAGTAAACCAGGTTATGCATTTAAGCTAGATGCGAGCGCCTATCGAGACTTTTCTGATAGCTTTCCATTTGAAGAAACAGACGATCAACGCAATGCAATCACAGCCGTACTTGCAGACATGCAATCAAGCCTAGCGATGGACAGACTCGTTTGTGGTGATGTTGGCTTTGGTAAAACCGAAGTGGCCATGCGTGCAGCATTTGTTGCCGTCAACGATAGCAAACAAGTGGCTGTCTTAGTACCAACTACGCTCCTTGCCCAACAACACTTTGAGAACTTTAAAGACCGTTTTGCCGATCTGCCTGTTGAAGTCGGTGTGCTTTCGCGCTTTAACTCAGCGAAAGAACAAAAAGAGACGTTACAAAAACTTGAAGAAGGCAAAATTGATATTGTGATAGGCACCCATAAGCTTATTCAAGAAAACATCAAGTTCGCCGATTTGGGTCTGTTGATTGTTGACGAAGAACACCGTTTTGGTGTGAGACAAAAAGAGAAGATTAAGCAGCTTAGAGCGGATGTCGACATTCTTACCCTGACCGCTACCCCAATCCCGCGTACGCTGAATATGGCGATGAGTGGTATGCGTGATCTTTCTATTATCGCGACACCTCCAGCCAAGCGATTAGCGGTAAAGACCTTTGTGCGAGAGCGCAACGACGAGCTTATCCGCGAAGCAATTTTGCGTGAAATCAAGCGCGGTGGACAGGTTTACTTCCTCCACAATAGCGTCGAGACAATAGACAAGGTCACCGCTGATATCTCAGCGCTCGTGCCAGAAGCCAACGTCACCACTGCTCACGGGCAAATGCGTGAAAAAGAACTTGAGCACTTGATGGGTGAATTCTATCACCAAAAGTATAACGTGCTTGTGTGTACAACCATTATTGAAACCGGTATCGATATTCCCTCTGCTAATACCATCATAATGGATAGAGCCGATAAACTCGGATTGGCACAGTTACATCAGCTTCGCGGCCGTGTAGGACGAAGCCATCACCAAGCATACGCATACCTTCTCACGAAGAATAGCCAAGCCTTAACTAAAGACGCAGTCAAGCGCTTACAGGCCATTGAGCAACTCGAAGACTTAGGCGCAGGTTTTGCCCTCGCCACCCACGATTTAGAGATCAGAGGTGCAGGTGAGCTGTTGGGAGATGATCAAAGCGGTCAAATTCAAACTGTAGGCTTTACGCTGTATATGGAAATGCTGGAACAAGCAGTCGAAGCCTTGAAAAATGGTAAAGAACCAACACTCGACAATCTACTTCAGCAGCAAAGCGAGGTTGACCTTAAATTCCCAGCACTGCTACCGGATGATTACATTCATGATGTAAATATTCGTCTTAGCATGTATAAACGCATCGCAAGCACTAAATCACTGGCTGAACTCGATGAGCTGCAAATCGAATTAATCGACCGCTTTGGACTGCTTCCAGATGCGGCGAAAAACCTTTTTGCGGTGCAGTCTGTTAAGCTAAAGGCAACTCAATTGGGCATTAACAAGGTCGAGGCAAACCCTAAGGGTGGCTTCTTTGAGTTCAGTAGTCATACAAAAGTTAACCCAACATTCATCATAGGATTGATACAAAGTAGCCCGTCAACCTATAGAATGGAAGGCGCGAATAAACTTAAGTTCCTGATCGAAGAAAAAAATGGCCAAGAGAGATTGAAACTGGTTAATGCGATGATTGATGACTTTGAGAAAAAGGCTGTAGCATGAAAACAATAAAAAATCTGGCCATCCTAGCGGCTTTGATAAGTAGCACGTCTGCACATGCCACCCGTTGGTTTGAAGTAGAAATGATAGCATTTGAGCAAGAGCCTAGTTTCTCTTTGCGAGAAGACTTTAGTATTGAACCTGAACCGCTCAATCGGAAAAACATCAAGTCACTCTTATTTGACGGTTTTAATACCACCGGCTATAAACTATGCTTGGAAGGCAGTGAGCAGTTTGCTGAGCAAGATTTTATTCGCGGATTAACATCGGGTGCGCACTCTAGCTCTTGCAACCCAGATGCAAACTATGTTGAAAAATTTGACACTTTGCCTCTTTCACCGCAAGTTGAACCACAAGAACATATGGACTCAATTTATTTGTTGAATGAGTCACAGTTTAATTTTTCTAATAAAATTAATGAGTTAAAACGTAAAGGACTCAAGCCTCTTTTACACACTGGCTGGCGATTCCCAGAACAAAGTAATAAGCGTGCTCCCAACATCGAAATTATTGGCGGCAAACAGTTTGCGTCACCATCAAGTTATAGCGTAACTGAAAATGACGATCAGTTTTCGTCATTGTCAAATCGCTTTAATATTCAAGAATCAAAAGAGCAAGTACATTGGCAACTTGAAGGCTTGATTAAAATTCACGTGAGGCATTACCTTTACGTGACCACAGATTTAGATTTAAAGTACGAAGACGGCAACGACATTCGTACCGCTCGTATGTCACAATATACGCGCGTGTATAGCGGCGACATACATTACTTAGATCACCCTAAACTTGGGGTCATCTTTCAAATAAGAAAATACAAACATTAGACGGACAACCCTATGAAAAAATTACTAACTGCTGCTGCGCTACTCACCCTAGCCGGCTGTTCAAAAGTAAGTCTAGAAAACTACAACAAGATTGAAGTTGGTATGGATAAAGCTGAAGTTGAGAACATTCTTGGCTCTGCTGATAAATGTGAAGAGAAAACGCTACATACCAATTGCATTTGGGGTAACGAAAACAAGCATATAAAAGTAACGCTACTTTCTGACAAAGTCACTCTATATTCAAAGAAAGGGTTAGAATAACCTCAATAAATGCCTTTTCAGTGTTTAAGAGGAGGCATTTATTCACCGCTATTGGTATTATTCAAAATATCACCCTACTCCCTCTCCACAAAATATTACAACTCAATCTAATTAAAGTAATCGCGTATTCCGAACAATTCAGCTCGAAACTTTCAAAACCTTTCTATAATACCAATTGAATTAATTCTCTAATCAATTTGAAGGGTGAAATAGCATATTAGCTTCGTTAAAAATTTCTCATTTAGAACAACTAAATAGCAAAATTTTTGCCTTGCCTATATGGGAGATAGGTACCTTAGCGGTAGCAGGCCGCGAGAGCGGTGCTACTAAAGCTATTTCCCCGCTTAAAGATAGATCATTTACTTAATACAACTGTTATAAGTCCGAGCGGGCTTAAAATTGGACCAAAGCCATCAAAGCTTTTAAATACAGATAGGTACATAACCCAATTGGCATGAGAAACGAAAAAGGGCCGTAAAGGCCCTTTACAACAAGTAGAAACTAGCAAAAACAAGGGTTAGCGCATTGCCATCATCATTTTAGCCGGTTCCTCTAGGAAGGTTTTCCATAAATTATTGAAACGTGCGATCGTGCCACCATCAATAATACGATGGTCGCCAGACCAACTTACTTGCATGATAGAGCGCGCAACCACATTACCTTGTGCATCAAAGCGTGGTAACTGCTGAACCTTGCCAAGTGCAACGATAGCAACTTCAGGTTTATTGATAATCGGTGTCGCAACCGTACCACCAATAGCCCCTATGTTTGAGATTGAGATAGTACCGCCTTTCAGTGAATCAGGAGATACGCGCCCTTCCCTAGCGGCTTCTGTCAGTTCAGTAACAGATTGGGCAACTTCAACAATCGATTTGCTTTGGCATGATTTAATATTTGGTACAAGAAGACCCAGCTTGCTGTCCACCGCCATACCAATATTATGGTCGTCAAAATAAGTGATTTCCGTACAGTCATCATTTACTTTTGCATTAAGAATTGGGAACTCGTTGATTGCAAGTGACAACGCCTTAATAAAAAATGGCATCATCGTCAACTTCACGCCTTGTTTAGCATATTGCTCTTTCAAAGCTCCACGAAGCGCAATTAAATCGGTTAAGTCAATCTCATCACAGTAAGTGAAATGTGGGATCGTCGATACAGAGGCCACCATTTGTTTGGCCATCGCCGCTTTCATACCACGTAAAGGCTCAACTCTTTTCCCACCTTCTGAGATAGGAGTTGGCTTTTGCGTTTGAGACTGTACCGTTGTGCTAGCTTCATTCGAGGTCGAAGAGTCACTTACACCGTGCTCAAGGAAATGTTCGATGTCCTCTTTATACACACGACCATTTTTACCAGAACCAGGGACTTCAGAAAGATCAACACCAACTTCGCGCGCCTTACGGCGCACTGCTGGAGAGGCGATTGCTTTACCATTTTTCGGCAAACTTCGCGTGGCCTCATTGCTCGCAGTAGTTGTGTGTGCTGTACTTTCTTTAGGTTTGTGAACATCAGCGATTGGATCGTCTGATTTTCCAGCGTGAGAGGACGCCAACTTCATTTGAAATAGCGGACTATGCACCTGTGCTATCTCGCCTTTTTGATAATAGAGTTTCTCAACAATACCATCGTACTTAGCTGGAATTTGCACTAGAGCCTTGTCAGTCATTACATCACAAACGGCCTGATCTTCTTTGATTTCATCGCCTTCAGCGACAAGCCATTCAACGATTTCACACTCAACAATGCCTTCACCGATGTCTGGTAAAATAAAATCTTCAAGTACTGCATTGGTTGAAGTAGTTGGCGAGGATTGAGCTTCCGGTTGTTCTGACTGAGTAGCTTGCTCGCCGGCAACATCCATCGCAAACAAAGGTTCATGGACCTTTGCAATTTCACCTTTTTCGTAATGCAGCTTGGTGATCACACCATCATGTACCGCAGGGATCTGCACTAGCGCCTTATCCGTCATTACGTCACAAATAGGTTGATCTTCTTTTACTTCGTCACCAACAGCCACCAACCACTCGACGATTTCGCACTCTACGATGCCTTCACCAATATCTGGTAAGATAAATTCTTTAGCCATAACTTATCCTCAAAATTCCATAGAACGTTTGATAGCGGCGAACACTTTCAGTGCATCTGGCACATATTCTTTTTCAAGTGCTAAAGGATATGGCGTGTCTAATCCACAAACTCGCTCAATTGGAGATTCTAAATGCAGGAAACACTCTTTTTGTATGGTTGCTGCGATCTCAGCACCAAAACCATTTGTGATTGGCGCTTCGTGGCTCACGACCAAACGACCCGTTTTAACCACTGACTTGGCTACCGTGTCCATATCCCAAGGAAGAATACTTCTTAAGTCGATTATTTCGCAGCTAATACCTGCTTCTTCAGCTTTTTGCGCCGCTTGTTCGATGATTTCCATCTGCGCGCCCCAAGCCAATAGCGTTATATCGGTACCTTCTTTAATCACTTCGGCTTTACCAAGCTCGATGCTGTAATCTTCTTCTGGTACTTCACCAACAGAAGCGCGATATAAGCGCTTAGGTTCAAAGAAAATAACCGGGTTATCGTCTTTAATGGCAGCACGTAGTAGGCCTTTTGCTTGATACGGGTTACGCGGTACTACAATTTTAAGACCAGGTGTATGCGCAAAGTAAGCTTCTGGTGATTGTGAATGATATAGACCACCTGCAATACCACCACCGTATGGCGTACGAATTGTTAAGTTACCCACGTCAAACTCATTACCCGAGCGATAACGGAACTTGGCCGACTCGTTCACGATTTGGTCAAATGCTGGGAAGATATAATCCGCAAATTGAATTTCAGCTAGCGCAGGGGCACCAAACGCTGCAAGACCATTGGCAAAACCCAAAATACCTTGCTCGGTCAATGGCGTATTAAAAACACGGTGTTTACCATATTTTTCTTGAAGGCCTGACGTTGCACGGAATACACCACCAAAGTAGCCGACATCTTCACCAAAAATACAAGCCTGCGGATGCTCCGCCATCGTGATATCTAGCGCCGAATTAATGGCGTGTAGCATGTTCATTTTAGCCATTATTTAATTCTCCCTGCTGTGACTGGGTATGCGTCTGGATAAGCTTTAATATGCGCTTTCAATTCATCATATTGCTTCTGCAGCGATGGAATTGGCGTGTCATAAACATCTGAGACCAGATCTTCTAATGCAGGCTTCTGTACTTTCTCTGCGACCTTCAATGCAGCCAAGATATCTTCACGGATTTTCTCTTTTTCCGCATCATCTTGGGCTTCATCTAGCCAACCTTGTTTTAGAAGCCATTGCTTAAATCGATTTACTGGACAACTATTCTTAAATTCAGCTTCTTCATCTTTGGTACGGTAACCAGATGGGTCATCGGAAGTTGAATGTGCACCCAAACGATATGCGATAGACTCAATCATCACAGGCTCACCGTTTTCAACTGCGATTTTACGCGCGGCTTGTGTCGCGGCGTAAACGGCAAGCGCATCGGCACCATCCACACGGATGGTCTTAATACCATAGCCCACACCGCGAGCGGCAATACCATCACCTTTGAACTGTTCATCCGCAGGTGTTGAAATCGCATAACCATTATTACGTGCATAGAAGATAACCGGTGAACCATGTACCGCGGCCATGTTTAGACCAGCGTGGAAGTCACCTTCTGAGGCAGCACCTTCGCCAAAATAGCAAATCGTGACGTTATCGATTTCAGACGTTAGCTCGCCGGTTTCTTTATCAATGTGTTTTAACTTTTGGCCGTAGGCATAGCCCGTTGCTTGAGGAATTTGCGTTCCTAGCGGCGACGAAATAGTCAGGTAATGTAATTCTTTAGAACCATAATGCACAGGCATTTGGCGGCCTTTACCTAAGTCCTTCTCATTCGAGAATAACTGATTCATGAATTGCTCAAGCGAAAAACCACGATAGTGAATTGCGGCTTGCTCACGGTACTGAGCCATGATCATGTCATCTTCTTTAAGCGCTGCGGCACTTGCCGTAACAGCAGCTTCTTCGCCAAGACATTGCATGTAAAAGCTAATGCGTCCTTGACGCTGAGCACCTTGCATACGCTCGTCAAGTAAACGGATAAACCGCATTGTTGAATAAATTCTTAATGCCGTTTCTTTGTCAATATCTGGTGCTGTTGCACCGTCTAAAACATCGCCTTGGTCACTTAAAATCTGTAATGTAGGGATATTGAGTGCATGACCATCTATAAATTCCAGCGCGTGGCTGATATTTAAGGATATATTATTGGGGTTAGTCATAACCTACCTTCTCTTGTTGTCATAACAAACTTACGGAGTTCAACCCGACTTCCTCATACGAGATCTGGCTTCAGATTGCGTAAGACGAAAAGAGTCTTAACTCACCTCGCATTTATGATTGTGTTAATTGGTCTTGATCACATTTGTGGTTAGTATGAATAACTGGTCTAACAACTTATCAAAGACTGAATAATATTTGCGATTTAAGTAAGTAAATTAAATTAAAGCGTTTCAACTTTACGTTAACGTAAACGTTATTCAACTAATCCTAGATGAATAACCGTGAAAATGCATCAATGTTTTTGGAAAGATTTTGATACGAAGGCAAGTAGAATTTTACATCTATGATTTATATAAAGTTTTCATCAACCTCTAACGGGATAACCGTTAGTAATGCACGTTGCCCCAAAGCAACATTGGCATTTGGGAAGATAATAGCTTCGCCCTCAACTTCAGCGAAATACTGCTTATCTCCGTCTGTCGCTAGTAATTCACCTTTTGCAAAGCCTGTAAAATTCTCAGCAGAATCAGGGAATGGGAAAGAGAATTCTGCTTGAGTACGATTGATGGTGCGATAAACCGTAAACAGCTCGAAGTCATTTGCATTAAATTCTTTATATTCTACTTCTTCTTGGCTAATTAATGCTTTTAGCGTTTCTTTGGTTTTTGCAAAGCTCGCCATGTTATTTTCACCAAACGGCTTAACCTGTCCAAGTTCGATAGTAAAAGCGTCGGCCCCAAACTGGTAAGAAGAAAAGTAACTAAATGTCGTCGCAGCCGAGCGCATCATTAATACGGTATTGACACCGCATGACAATAAAAATTGCAGCTGCGATTTCTTCCATGGCTTACCATGTAAAAATGGATAGACTGCAAACTTCTCGTTTTTAGATCCCCGAATAGCAGTGTGAAGGTCGTAATGACAACGATAGCGCTCACCGTCATCTTGTTCAAAGAAAGCCCTAACATAACCTTCTAGCTTTTGAGCTCTGACCTTTTCAGGATTATCTGTTTCTTGATTATGTGCACCGTTAAATAGGCGGTTTAGATTTTCATCGACAAAACGCTTGCCAATATTAATGGATTTCGGGTTGCCAAAAATAAACAACACCCGTTGTGCCAACGCCAGTTTACCAGTAATAATATGTTGGATAAGCTCGTCACATATTTCAATTGGTGCGGTTTCATTACCGTGCACAGCGCTCGATAGCACAATATCTTTCGTTGTTTCACCTGCGGGCGTAAACTGGATCACACCAGTATCATGGACTTCCACCAAGGTACCGTTGTCTAAAGTGAAGTTCACGGGTTCAAGTGTAAATTCGTTATTTCTTGTGATAGTAAGAAAGTCACCGCTTTGTTTTAATTCTGCTAAGTACGTCATAATTCCAAATTGATATTGTTGAATAATCCGCATTGGGATACAAAAAAGCCATACGAGGAGTATGGCTTGTAGAAGCTTTTTGTTAACTAATCACTGAGTCAACCAATGTCTTTGCCTCATGTTCAAGTTCAGCTAAATGCGCTTCACCTTTAAATGATTCAAGATAAATTTTGTAGATATCTTCAGTGCCCGATGGACGCGCCGCAAACCAACCGTTTTCGGTAACGACTTTAAGGCCACCGATAGCCGCGCCGTTACCAGGGGCATTGGTTAATATCTGAGTAATTTTATCACCTGCTAGGGTGTCCGCCTTAATGTTGTCCGCACTCAATGCCTTGAGCTTTGCTTTTTGCTCAGTACTTGCGGGTGCATCGATACGTTTGTATACAGGTGCGCCAAATGCTTGTTCAAAAGCGCGATAATGCTGAGATGGCGATTTACCGGTAACAGCTTGGATTTCAGCGGCAAGTAACCCCATGATAAAACCGTCTTTATCTGTACACCATGTAGTGCCATCTTTTCTTAAAAACGCAGCGCCAGCACTCTCTTCACCACCAAACGCGAGTTCTCCAGCCGCTAAACCGTCTACAAACCATTTAAAGCCAACTGGCACTTCGTAAACTTCTCGACCATTTGCGCCACACACTTTGTCAATCATGGCACTAGATACCAAAGTTTTACCGATTTTTACTGAGCTCTTCCAGCCTCGGTGTTTAATGAGGTAATCAATTGCAACCGCTAAAAAGTGATTAGGATTCATCAGGCCATCAGGCGTGACAATGCCATGTCTGTCGAAGTCTGGGTCATTACCAATACCGATATCGTAGTCGTCTTTTAGTGCTATCAAATTAGCCATCGCAAAAGGCGATGAACAATCCATCCGCACCTTGCCGTCTTTATCTAGTGGCATAAAAGAAAAACTCGGGTCTACAACGTCATTTACAACCGTGAGCTTCAAGTCATAGTGTTTGGCGATCACCGGCCAGAAATTAACACCTGAACCACCAAGAGGATCCACACCAATATTAACTCCGGCTCGAGCAATAGCTTCCATATCAATTATATTACCCAAGTCTTCGACATATGGCGTGATCAGATCTTCATACTTGATAAATCCAGATCTTCTCGCTTTTGCAAACGGGAATAACTCAACTTCAACCAAATCTTCAAGTAGTAGCTGATTAGCCCTATCTTCAATCCACTTGGTAACATCAGTATCGGCAGGTCCACCATTTGGTGGGTTATATTTGAACCCGCCATCTTCTGGCGGGTTATGTGATGGCGTCACCACAATACCATCTGCAAGTTCGTGTGGATTGGTTAAATTGTGCGAGACAATCGCATGACTGATCACTGGGGTTGGAGTGTAGTCATCATTTTGTTGTGTGATAACTTGCACTTCGTTGGCAACCAAAACCTCAATAGCCGAGTTAAAAGCGGCCTCCGACAACGCATGAGTGTCTTTACCAAGAAAAAGCGGACCGTAAATATTATTGTTTTTACGGTAGTCACAAATCGCTTGAGTGATGGCCAGAATATGCGACTCATTAAACTTAAAATTAAGTGAGCAACCTCGGTGACCACTTGTGCCAAAGGCGACACAATGCTCTGGATGTGCTTCTAAATCAGGCTCATTTAAATAGTACGATGAAACCAATTTTGGTACATTTACCAATAATTCTTTCGATACCTTGTTGCCAGCTTGTGGATGGATCGCCATAAGATTTCCTTACTTATAGGTAGTCTCTAATTTTCTCGGCAGCTTCATCTGTGTAACCTAACACCTTAGCTACTTCATGAAGCATCATTTTCTTTCTAGTCGTATTTGAATTTGTCATCACCCAATATTCGCTGTCTGCGATATTTTTCGGGTTCATACTGCTGCCACTTTCGAGTAGTGCATTTTTACTCGTAGCAAAATAAATTCTATCGCGACCCTTAATTTCAAGCACATTATTAAATTCGGATTTATGTGTACGATGGAGCGCGGATAGGATAAACAAAAAGCGCCCGACTACGCCCTTTTGCATTGCGAGCTCTTCTTTATTAAGAATATTAAAGACATTCGCTGCTGGCTTTACCGTTTGGTTTGGTGTTTTTGTTTGCGACTCAGCGGCCAATTCTTGTACTTGTTTTTCTTCCTGCTGTACGACGGGTTTAGATTCTGTCCCAGGAGTAAGTTTTAATAAACGACGCAAAATCTCAGAAGCACTTTCTCCAATACTTTGTGTGTTACTTGCAATGTATTGATATAGCTCGTCATCTATTTCTATCTTTTTCATGCGTTTCCTGTCATCTATGCTAATTAGGAGCAACTCATTTCAATTGCCACTTAGTATATCCAAATTTAACTTATTACTCTATGGCTTTGCATTTTTACTCTTCGATGTCACAATTAGCGCCAAATTTGGAGGATTTATGCAGTTAAACTATCAACAAATTGGCGACCAAGCCAAACCTAGTGTATTTGTTATGCACGGACTATTTGGTTCTTTGGAAAATGTAAATGTGGTGGCAAAAGCACTTGCCGAACATTTCAATGTGATTAATGTCGATTTGAGAAATCACGGTCGCTCTTTTCATGATGGGCAAATGTCCTATCCAATAATGGCAAATGACGTCAAGGCGCTAATGGAAGAGTTAGAGCTGGATAAAGTAAACCTCGTTGGCCATTCGATGGGTGGTAAAGTGGTAATGCAATTTGCCCAATTATTCCCTGAAAGCGTCAACAAACTTGTCGTATTAGATATTGCACCTGTTGATTATCACTCTAGGCATGATGCAATAATTACTGCGCTGAACGAAGTACAAGAAAGTGATGTATCCAGTCGTAGTGAAGCAGATGCCATCATGTCGCAGTATATTGAAACAGTCGGCGTGCGTCAGTTTTTGCTCAAAAGTTTAGCAAAAAATGAACAAGGCAAACTTGCTTGGCGTTTTAATTTAGACGTAATTACTGAAAAATACGATACAATTACATCAAACATTAATGAAACTCATTCCTGTTTGTGCGATACTTTGTTTATTAAAGGGAATAATTCTGACTACATCCTGCCTGAGCATAGGGATGCAATAGCTCGCTCTTTTCCAAATGCGCGAGCAAAAATAATTCAAGGTGCAGGCCATTGGCTACACGCAGAAAAACCTGAAGCAGTAAATCGCTCAATTATTGATTTTCTTCAATAAAACGAATCGAATTACCGTTATAAACTTAATTTATGCATTTAGGTTGTGATATAGTAGCCGCCGTTTAAGTATTGAGTAGAGCTCAGATGGTCAGTCAATTTATAAATGAATTTGAAACGCTAGGGCTATGGTTTGCACTAGCTGGTATATTCTTTTTCATCGGTATGGCTATTCAGGACGTACTGAAAAAAGGTGATGTACCAAAGTTCGGACGCTACATCGTATGGCTAGTGTTATTTCTAGGCTGTTCTGGATTTATTGCTAAAGGCTTGATCCAGGTGTTTTGGCAAGGCGCAGGTGTTGGATAATGGCCAAGGCTGAAACAGATAGAACCACTATCGACCTATTTGAAAATGAAAAACGTCCCGGACGTCCCAAGACAAATCCACTGCCACGAGAAGTGCAGTTAAAGGTTAACAAGCGCAATCAAATCAAAAGAGATCGTGCTCGTGGCCTGAAAAGAGTAGAATTTAAGGTTTCATCAGAGTTGTATCAAGCGCTAAGTGATATGGCAGAGTCGCAAAACATTAGTCGAAGTGCACTCATCGAGACCATCTTACAAGAAAAGTTAGCGGTTAATAGATAGAAGGTAAGCAATTAATGGCAAGCGTAGGTATTTTTTTCGGCAGTGATACTGGTAACACAGAACACGTTGCTAAAATGATTCAAAAAGAGCTGGGTAAAAAGCTCGTAGACGTAAAAGATATTGCTAAAAGCAGTAAGGAAGAGATTGCCGAATTTGATTTACTACTATTCGGTATTCCAACTTGGTATTACGGCGAAGCACAGTGTGATTGGGATGATTTTTTCCCTGAGCTTGAAGAAGTCGATTTCGAAGGTAAGTTAGTTGCAATTTTTGGCTGTGGCGATCAGGAAGATTACGCAGAGTATTTCCTTGACGCGATGGGCATGGTTAATGACATAGTTACCGAGCGCGGAGCAATTGTGGTTGGTCATTGGTCTACCGATGGTTATGATTTTGAAGCGTCAAAAGCTGTCGTTGAAGACGGTAAGTTTGTTGGTCTTGGTATTGATGAAGACCGTCAGCCTGAACTAACAGAGCAACGTGTTAAACAATGGTGTGCACAAGTATATGATGAAATGTGCTTAAGCGAGCTGGAAGATTAATTCCATTTGCTTTGCACTTGCTGCCCGAGCAAGTTATTCTTAGGTATAGCGTCGTGAATATTGACCTAAGACAAATTATAACTAACAGATTGAGACAGATTTAATGACTGATCACAACTTAGAGCTTAAAAAGGCTGGTTTAAAAGTAACGCTTCCACGCATCAAAATTTTAGAGATCCTTCAGTCTCCTGATAATCAGCACATCAGCGCAGAAGATGTGTACAAGATCTTATTAGACAAAGGTGAAGAAATTGGCCTAGCTACGGTATATCGCGTACTAAACCAATTTGATGATGCTGGTATTGTAACACGTCACCACTTTGAAGGCGGTAAATCTGTTTTCGAGCTGTCTGGCAGCACTCACCATGATCACTTGGTATGTTTGAAATGCGGCAAAGTTGTCGAATTCGAGGATGACGTTATTGAAACACGCCAAGAAGAAATTGCTAACAGCAATGGTATCAAACTGACTAACCATTCACTATACCTTTATGGTGAGTGTGAAGATAAAGAAGCGTGCAAAAAGTACGCTGAGGAAAATGGTAATTAACCTACCCTTTTCGCCTATTTAAGCATTATTAAGCCAGCACAAGTTGCTGGCTTTTTTGTAGAGTAGCTCAGCATTCCACAATTGTCCTAAAGCCACCATAGATAAGCCTTTTGCCATCAAACGGCATTGGATTAGCTTCTTGATCGCAAATAGGATCTTTAAATACTTCTGCCATTCCAGCATCACGGACTTCTTTTGAAGGCCAAGTGATCCAGGAAAACACCACAGTTTCATCAGGCTTACACTTTACAGCCAGTGGAAAAGAGGTAAGCGTTCCATCAGGAACATCATCCCCCCAGGCCTCGACAACGCGCTCTGCTCCAAATTTTTTAAACACTTTTGCCGCTTTACTGGCGTGCGCTTGATATTCTTCACGTTTATTGGTGGGTACAGCACATACAAAACCATCGATATAACTCATTTTTGACCTCTCTATTATCCTCGTCTTTGTGCTTCATAGCTGACATTATTCTCGTCTTGCAACTCGCGAACAGGCCGAATTTCAATGCTGCCATAACGCGCTGGCGGAATTTTGCTAGCCGCTTGGATGGCCTCATTTAGATCTTTAACATCAAGTAAATAAAAGCCCGCAAGCTGCTCTTTAGTCTCTGCGAATGGACCATCGGTAATATCGACTTTACCCGCTCGTATCCGTAGTGTTGTCGCACTTTGAGTTGAGAGTAAGGCGTTACCGCCTATCATCTGCTTGCGCTCTTTTAATGATTCTCCACACGCGATGCATTCACGATTCAGTGCGTCCCATTCATCTTGTGAGAGCTTTTCCATTGATTGTTCATCGTAATAAACCAAAGCTACATATTTCATAGTATGTCCAGCTCCTTATTAATTGGTATCTGAATAGCTAGCGTCTTATGCTGCTCGCTTTTAACTTAGCTATTTCGTGATCAAGGTTAATTAGCAGCGTTACTGGGTAACATCACCATCCACGCCACACCGAATTTATCGACGACCTGACCATACAGGGGGGACCAAAATGTTTCTTGTAATGGCATTTTGACCGTACCACCATCGGCTAGCGCATTAAATGCTCGGTGAGCTTCTTGTTCAGAATCAATTGTTATAGACAGACTAAATCCTGCAAACGGTGCATCACCACCACAGCCGTCAGATGCAAAAATATTCATATCGCCAATACTAAACTCACAGTGCATTACTTTATCTGAGAAGTTTTCTGGTATCGCACCATCAGGAATAGGATCTGGACTTTCGTTAAAACGCATAAGCAGACCGACTTTGGCACATAGATGCTGTTGATAGTATTCAAGTGCCTCTTCGGTACGCCCTGCAAAGAATAAATAATTGCAAACATGCGCGGTTTGCATCGCAATCTTTTGTCTTAATTGTTCTTCGTCTTCGAGGATTTCGCCGCAGGGGTCGATACCTGCAAAATCAGCCATTTCATAAAACGGTCTAACTTCAATATCAGATTCCTCATTCATAGGATTAGGGCAGCGCTTAACCCATTCTAGCGCCTCTTCCATTGATGTTACTTCCCATACCCAATAACCTGCAATTAACTCATTAGTCTCTGCAAAAGGCCCTTTAGTTACAATGCGCTCTTCGCCTTTAAAACGAACGCGAACTCCCTCTTTACTCGGCTTCAAACCGTCACCAGAAGTCATTATTCCAGCATCAACTAATGCATTATTGAATTCTCCCATCGCAGCCATTAATTCCGCGGTTGGTAGCCCCCCTGCTTCAGACCCTTCACTTGCTTTTACAATCACCATTACTTTCATCGTCAATTCTCCTGATATCTTTCATAAATAGAGCTGAATAACCAAAGATTACCTGCGGTTTTGATAAATAAAGTGCTCTATACACTCTAGTCGAATGCACTCTCTAGAGATCGACAAAGTAAGGAGAATTTTCTTAATTAATTTTCACCGAGCTTGAGAAGCTTTTGTTTGAGAACCCTTTGCTCTGGTAATTGCGTTGTTAAATTGAGAGCCGTTTTAAATGCATTAATCGCACTAGCCGTTCTGCCAGCACGAGATAATAGTTCGCCATAAGCCGCATGAGCCAAGTGATACCTTTGCATTTCTTTGTGCTCAAATAGCCGCTCTATCACGGTAATACCCGCATCTGGTCCCTCTTTCATAGCGATTGCAACCGCTTGGTTGAGCTCGATAACAGGAGACGGGCTCACTTGGTGTAGCTGAGCGTATAATTCAACAATCTGTGACCAATCTGTCGCCTCTGCGGTTGTCGCCACAGCATGAGTCGCAGAGATAGCCGCCTGAATGGTGTAAAAGCCATATTCACCGGCGCGCATTATTTCAGCGATCAACTGCGTACCTTCTGCAATCATACCTTTACTCCAAAGGCTTCGGTCTTGATCTTCCAGTAAAATGATGTCACCGCTAGCATTGGTGCGCGCCGCCTTTCTAGCATCATTCAAGAGCATCAAGGCGAGTAGCCCCGCCACTTCTGGATCTGGCGTTAGAGAATAAAGTAAACGAGTTAAGCGGATGGCCTCCGAAGTCAGTTCACTGCGTATTGCAAGTTCGCCTTGTGTTGCAGAATACCCTTCATTAAAGACCAGATAGATAACCGTGAGCACCGCATCAAGTCGGTTGTTAAAGTCAGTGTCGTCTGGCAGCTCGAACGGAATACGGGCATCACGGATCTTCGCTTTGCCGCGCACAATTCGTTGTGCCATTGTTGTGTTAGACACCAAAAATGCACTGGCAATTTCCTCTGTTGTTAGTCCACAGACCTCCCGCAGAGTAAGCGCAACTTGTACTTTAGGATCAATCGCTGGATGGCAACAAGTAAAAATTAACCGCAGTTGGTCGTCTTCAATTACATTGGCGTTTTGCTCTTGGGCTTGACCTGCGATATCAGAAAGCTCATCCACTTCAGTAGCAACTTCTAGCTTTTCTCTTTGACGTTGCTGTTTGCGTATTGCATCAATGGCTTTAAAACGACCAGTAGAAATCAGCCAAGGGACTGGGTTTTCTGGCATGCCTTGAGTAGGCCAGTGTTTTAACGCCATATTAAACGCGTCTTGCAATGCTTCTTCTGCTAACTCAAAGTCACCTAGAAGGCGGATCAGTGTGGCATAAATTTTCCGGCTTTCTTGCTTGTACAGCACTTCTATAGACTTACGAATAGCATTGCTATCGCAAGCGAGTTGATTGCTCATCACTTTCTTTCGTCAGCTAGGTTATAACCATTTGAATTGGTATAGTCACTATTTCATAAATCAGTAAGAGCCTCAACTTGACACCATCAACTCTGAAAGGCTCAACAGATTGGTTTTAGCCTGGGCAGATCCACCTTCTTTTTCCTATACTCTGCGCGCTATGCAATTAAAGCAACCGGGGCTTGCATTGTGAATATGCACATATTCGATTTTATGGTCATCCAATATGGTATGGAGGCAGTCTTTAACTTCCATTCCTTTTACGATTTGCGCCTCAATCATTACACCCAAACTGTCGTAGGCCCTGATGGACAGTGATCTGGTTTGCAAGATTTCTGGCACTTCATTTACTTTAGGCTCTGCCAGTACTGCATTTTCCCTCACAAAGATAGGCCCAGAAGAGCGATATGGCGATAAAGTAGTATGGTGCTGATATTGTAATAACAACACCACCTCCCCAATCTCGGCTTCTTGTAGGGAAACACGACAAGGATAGCCGGGTTTAGCGTCAACCATGAGCTTCTTGGCATGTAATGCCGCTAGTTCTTCATCACTTAAAGAAAATAAATGCTTAAATTGTTTGTAATCAATCGCGTTAATTTGAAATTGTGTTGTCATGTTTACCACTCCTGCTTTCACTATAATTAGTGTAAAGAATTAGTAGTTAATGACTGGCCAGAAGTGGTACTAACACCTAAGTAGCACCTAAGTGTTAACAACAAATGTTTTGGGGTTTTTGGGAAAGAAAAAGTCAGGCTGACGATCGCATAGAGCAAACTCACGTGTATTTTTATAGGGCAGCTTCATAAACCCTGCTACGCCATAATCTTGAATACTAACCGCATATTGCATGATCCGAGTCAGTAGCGCCTTAAATTGCGCCTCTTTATTAGCATCAAGTAGCCGATAGTAATAATGAATTTTCATCCTATCTTGCAACGATTCAAAAATGATGCAACCTGTATGATGGATCTGGTTTAACTCGAACACGCATTGAATTATCTGTCTTGGCAGCTGCAGTTGCTCGTCTGGATCTTTACCGTCTTCAAAGTATGAATGCGGGCGTGTAATTTCATTGCTCGAAATATCGCTAATGCTAAACTCTAGTTCTGGCAGATGGTCAAATTGGAATGCACCAGTGCCGTCACGAGTCAATTGAATAGTTTGTCGCGCGTCGAACAAACAACATTTAAACAAACCTTTTTGTTTTATTCCCTGCGCGAGCATTACGGTAGCGTTTAACGCGTCTTTAAATGCAAGACTCAATGTTTCGTCATGTAAAATAAGACTCGACTCAACAAATAACTGCACGTCTTTCCAGTGAAAACTGAGACCACCAACCACTGGGTATTTTGCCAGTCTGCTAATTGAGGCCAAAAAGGCTTTCTCAGTATCGCCGGTATCGAACAAAAACTCTTTATAATATCTATCTAATTGCGCGTCGTTTACGTCTCTTAGATTGTGTTTATCATCAGCACGACGCAAAAACTGCTTGCGTGAGCTGTAGACGACCGTTTCAGGCTTAACTGAGGTTTCATAGGTCCAAAAAGGAATGCGGGATTTTTTCTCTGACAGCGTTAAATCAGGTAAATACATTTTTGCCATTGCAGGCATATTACGAACAAAGTAATCCCCTGCGCTATCTCTCGTTGCTTTGTCTTTGCTAAGCATGCCATCTAGCACTTGCGCAAATACTTTTGGCAGCCCCAAAGCGCTAGCAGGGATGACCTGAGCACCAAAGCGACATGATTGTGCGCTAGCCAGTGCATAAATCGTCGATGCAACGCCTTGCTCATCAAAACGAGGAGAAGATTGTGCACCCGACATTTGTTCATCACCAATAAAATACACATCTCCCATCCGAGCGTTGGTCGTACTTACATCAGATGACATTAAATCCATGATATTGCTAGCGATAGGCTCGCCATGTACGTCCACCTGAGCATAGACTGAGCTTCCCCAATCAACCAAAGAGAAACCATCGGAAGCTTCATCCCAAACGATATTAGATGGCTTAATATCTCCATGAACTATGGGCTGCGGAGACATACCGTTGCGACGCTCGCGCAAATCAACCAATACATTTCTGAGTTTTAACGCGAGGCTTACCAACTCATGCGCTTTAAAACGGCCCTTTTTGAGTGAGATCTTTTCTAAATCTTCACCTGGGGCACGCTCCATCATCAAAATGCCTTGCTTTTTTACTCGCTCGAAGGCATAGAAGTTTGGCACCATCGGGTTGTCAATTTGCGACAACATATAGCCTTCATCTTCAAGCCTATCACGCACACTTTGGGCAAGCGTGATCCGAGAAAATTTAAACACCCAGTCTTTACCCATATCACTTGTACCAGCAAATACGAAACCAAATGCACCAGAGCCAATTACCTCAACATGTTTATAGCCAAGTTGGCTCAATTGTTTTTTACAGATATTCAGCCATTGACGGTGCTTTTTTGCATCATGATGAGACAGTAAGTAGATGGACTGCTGTTCGTTGATATAGAAGTGTTGGATGGATTTTTCAGACATAATTTTACGCAGAAAAAGCAATAAAAAAGGTCGACATAAGCCGACCTCATTGAGTGTTAACCTTGCTGTTCTATCTTAGCCCACGAATCACGTAGACCAACAGTTTGGTTAAACATTAGCGCTTCTGACTTGTTATCCCGACAGAAGTAACCTAAACGCTCAAACTGATAACCTTGTTCAGGCTTAGCGTTTGCAAGCGCAGGCTCAAGTTTTGCATTTGCAATGGTTACCAAAGAGTCTGGGTTTAATACTTCCGTGAAATCTTCAGCAGCCGCAGGGTTTGGTACCGTAAATAGGCGGTCATACTGACGCACTGGCGCTTCAATACAATGTGAAGCAGATACCCAGTGAATTACGCCTTTCACCTTGCGACCATCTTCTGGGTTTTTACCCAAAGTATCAGGGTCGTAACTACAGTAGATTGTCGTAATATTACCGTTTTCGTCTTCTTCAATGCGCTCAGCTTTAATCACATAGGCATTACGAAGACGCACTTCTTTACCTAGCACCAAACGCTTGAACTTTTTATTCGCTTCTACACGGAAATCTTCTTGTTCAATGTAGACTTCGCGCGTAAACGGTAGCTCACGCTCGCCCATGTCTAAAGTTGGGTGATTAGGCGCTTGTAGCATTTCAACTTTATCTGCATCAAAGTTTTCAATGATTAGCTTAACCGGGTCAAGTACCGCCATGGCGCGTGGTGCATTTTCGTTTAAGTCGTCACGGATACACGCTTCTAGCATGCCCATT
This sequence comes from Pseudoalteromonas sp. A757, assembly GCF_004103285.1. Classification (NCBI taxonomy): domain Bacteria; kingdom Pseudomonadati; phylum Pseudomonadota; class Gammaproteobacteria; order Alteromonadales; family Pseudoalteromonadaceae; genus Pseudoalteromonas; species Pseudoalteromonas sp. A757. The sequence continues at coordinate 22,871 of NZ_QNQN01000073.1, read as the reverse complement.
TCAACCATGTTGTCCATTTTGGTTACGCCAATGCGCTTACAAAATTCGCGAATTGCAGCTGGTGTATAACCACGACGACGAAGCCCTGCAATTGTCGGCATGCGCGGGTCATCCCACCCTTCAACATGGTTATTAACAACCAAGTCATTAAGCTTACGCTTTGACATCACCGTGTATTCAAGATTTAAACGAGAAAACTCGATTTGCTGTGGATGACACTCGATGCTGATGTTATCTAGCACCCAGTCGTACAAACGGCGGTTATCTTGGAATTCTAATGTACAAAGTGAATGTGTGATCCCTTCAAGCGCATCGGAAATACAGTGCGTAAAGTCATACATCGGATAGATGCACCACTTATCACCAGTTTGATGATGGTGTGCAAAACGTACACGATAGATGATAGGGTCGCGAAGCACCATAAATGAGCTTGCCATGTCAATCTTAGCGCGAAGTACACATTCACCTTCTTTAAACTCGCCATTTCTCATTTTTTCGAATAAGGCTAAGTTCTCTTCAGGTGAAGTGTCACGATAAGGGCTGTTTTTGCCAGGCTCAGTCAACGTACCGCGATACTCGCGCGCTTGCTCTGGAGATAAAAAACAGACATACGCTTTACCGTTTTCAATTAGCTCTACGGCATAACTATACAACTTGTCAAAGTAGTTTGATGAATAGCAAATTTCGCCATCCCATTCGAAACCTAGCCACTGTACGTCTTCTTGGATAGACTTAACGTAGTTTATGTCTTCTTTTTCTGGGTTGGTATCGTCAAAACGTAAGTTACACTTACCTTGATAATCTTGGGCAATACCAAAATTTAAGCAAATTGATTTAGCATGGCCAATGTGTAAAAAGCCATTTGGCTCAGGTGGAAAACGTGTGTGCGTAGACGCATGTTTGCCACTGGCAAGATCCGCATCGATAATGTTGCGAATAAAGTTTGATGGGCGATTTTCAGTTTCCGCCATAGGAAATCTTTCCTCTGAATTATGCTCTTAGTTAACCTCGGCATTATTACAAAAACTCAGCAGAACTTACAGCAATTATCTGCGCTGTATCAGGATTTATTCATTTGGTTAAATGTTCATCAGTTTTTTGTGACAAATTTTGTTCTAGCGCAATATTTCCGTCACAACTTCATCCTATAGTTTCGCCATCTCAGTGTTTATAACGCTAATAACGCTTAAGTCTCGCTACCGAGGAAAGGACAAAGTAATGGCTTCAATGAATTTGAATCGTGTTTATATATCAACTAAGGCTAGAAACAATCACTATATTCTTGCTGAGTTTAAACCAGATGATGCATTCTATGCATGTTTTGACTCCAGTAGCGCCTGTTACGAGCGTTTGTCTCGTCAGCTGTTCGCGCTTTGCGACGAATATGAATTGCATAATGTGCATGTCATCGCAAACGACAAATTACCTGTAGTGCGTTACCACGATGAAGCCTATACCATGCAAACGGAAAAGCAGATTTTGTTTTTCTATAACCCTAAGTTCCACGAAGCGCATCAGACTTATCTCAATGACGGATACCAAGCACGTAAAATTCGCTTATTATTTTTAGCCACGGGAAATGAATTACGCGCCAATGCGGCGACTTTTCACAGCAAAGTGAAAAAGGTACTTGATGCACTTAAAGAAGGCTTTTCTCCGGTAGAACCTCAATTTAGAGTGCGAGATCACCAACATTTAACTTATGACCTTTTTGCCAAAGCGAAAGGTGACAAAGAGTCGTATGGCTATAAGTTACGGGCGCTTTACCCTCGTTATCAAGCCAGAAACTGCACGTTACCAGAAGAATATAGCGAAATGACCTATGCGACCTTTAACATTCCAGTGTCACGAGCAATAAAAACAGAGTTCCAAAGCCAAATGCGCCCGGGTGACTACGGACAACTCTATCGCACACTGGAAGATGCATTTCTTTCTTCTTGCAATGATAAACAGCTCAATATGGTAGCCATGGTAGCCGATGGCCGTTTACCTATTGTCAGAAGCGCCAAAATCGATAAGTCTGATACTAACCGAGAACTACAAAAGCTGAGTTTTGATACCGGCTCCGGTGACAATCAAATTTACTCGCTGTTTAACGAAGCAAACCTAGTGGATACCATTCGCTTTGTCATCGTCGCCAATGACAAAGACAAAAAAGACATGGGCTATGGTCGTTTTATGAATCACGTAGAAACGGCGATTAAGCGCTTTGTTGCACAACTTCCTGTTAATATTGAAAAGCAAGATATCAACGTTCGCTTCTTCCAGCATATTAGTTACGACTATTAATAGATAAAAGGGAGCGTGTTCTATTAGGGTGTACTTTTATCACCCTAAGGCAAAGGAATATGCTCCAATTTATCACCGGGGATCATATCGAACCTACCCTCACGCCAATCTTGCTTCGCTTGTTCAATACGGGATTTACTAAAAGAAACAAAGTTCCAATCAATATAAGGGACTTTTTTAAACGCCTCTCCACCGAGCAATACCACTCTGCTATTCTCATTGAAATGTAATTGCGCGTCGTCGTCTTCAAGTAATACAAATGAGCCTGCACAATATGAGTTATTAGACACCACCACTTCGCCGTAAATCACATATACGCCAACTTCTTGTGTCTGATCAGGCCTTTCAATATGTCCGCCAGCTTTTGCCATCACATCAACATAAAACATAGGTGAAAATGTTGGGACAGGAGAATGCAAACCATACGCACTGCCGATAATGACCCTAGCCATCACCCCTTCTAGTTGCCTAGTCGGCAAATCAAAACGGTTTATATGTGAGAAACTGGGCTCAACTTCAGCATTTTCTTCCGGTAGCACCACCCAGCATTGCAAACCATGAATAGCATGTGGTTGCGCTTTAGTTTCAAACGATTCTCTCTCCGAGTGCACAATACCGCGCCCTGCCACCATCCAATTTACATCCCCTGGATGGATCTCAAGTTGATTACCAAGAGAATCTCGATGGAGCAAGTTACCTTCAAACAAATAAGTGAGGGTTGCAAGCCCAATATGCGGATGCGGCCTAACATCGATACCATCACCAATACTGAATTTGCCGGGTCCCATTTGATCAAAAAAGATAAATGGACCTACCATACGTTTCGCACGCTGTGGAAGTACGCGGTGTACTGAGAGACCACCGATGTCATGTGCTTTGCCATTTAGTTGAATTGCCATTACTTTGCTCCATCATGTTTTGTTTTATTATGGAGCTCAGTAACCAGAAGTAAAATGCGCAATTAAAGATACAAGCATTCTAGAAAATAGAATCACACCGCTTTGTGCCAAGTGAGGCCTGAATATGGTTGCTGCTGCAAACTTCTTAACCGACTTTGCAAACTACCACTATGGACCTCAAGTTTATGATGATCGGGATCGTAAATATAGAGCGAGTCTCCTTCGCTGCTATTTTGCTGCCATACGCCAACCCCGTATTCCAATACTGTTTTAGAAAAAGTTGTAAAGTCTTCGGCAGCAATATTGAACGCTATATGACTGTAATCTGAGCTTGGAGATATCTCACCTAAAGATAAGCAAAGCCATACGTCACCAAGCGTTAAATATGCCCCTTTGTCCCAAGTTACCCAAAGCTCGAATCTTAACAAGCCGCAGTAAAAATCCAGTGATATGTTTAGGTTAGATACTGCTATTGTAATGTGATTTATACCTGTAAGCATTTCGCCTCCAGCTAGACACGAAAAAAGCCGCGACCAAAGGTACAACGGCTTTAACAACCAGAATTATTTTTCTCGATGTAGGCTAGCTACAAAAAGAAGCGTTACAATGCCTGTTCAAGCTCTGGTAACGCATCAAATAGATCCGCAACAAGGCCATAATCAGCCACTTGGAAAATCGGGGCCTCTGGATCTTTGTTGATAGCAACAATGACCTTAGAATCTTTCATACCTGCAAGGTGTTGAATAGCGCCGCTGATCCCAACTGCAATATATAAGTTAGGCGCCACAATCTTACCGGTTTGGCCAACTTGCATATCATTAGGCACAAAGCCCGCGTCAACAGCAGCACGCGATGCACCAATTGCAGCCCCTAGTTTGTCAGCAATACCATTTAGCAAGGCAAAATTTTCACCGTTTTGCATACCACGGCCGCCTGAAATAACAACCGGTGCCGCAGTTAATTCAGGGCGCTCAGATTCAGTTTGTTCAATGCTCACAAACTCACTCACTTGAGAGGCTATACTTTGCGAGCGCTCCTCAATGTCACATGCTGCTTGAGTCTCTACGGCATCAAATGCTGATGCACGCACAGTGATAACTTTTTGAGAGTCTAATGATTTTACAGTTGCAATTGCATTACCCGCATAAATTGGACGCTTAAAGGTGTCAGCATCAATCACATCGATAATTTCTGATATCTGTGATTTGTCGAGTAACGCCGCAACACGTGGCGCGATATTTTTACCTGTGGTAGACGCTGAAAACAAAATGTGTGAAAAGTCATTTGCTAATTCAACAACTAGCTCAGATGTGTTTTCTGCCAATTGATGTTCGAATGAAGCATCGTCAACAGCAACCACCTTTTGTACGCCAGCGATCTGTGCAGAGTGATTGGCAGCCTCAGCAATGTTGTGACCTGCAACCAATACGGTAATGTCGCTTGCGATTTTTGTTGCAGCAGCAACCACCTTAGCGGTTTCAGGTTTCAATACACCATTTTCATGCTCAGCAATAACTAATACGCTCATGAGATCACCTTTGCTTCTGTTTTTAACTTGTTTACTAACTCTTCAACGCTCTCAACCATCACGCCACCAGAGCGCTTAGCTGGCTCTTCAACTTTCACCAATTCAATACGAGGTGCTAAATTGACACCTAGCGAATCCGCTGCGATCACATCTAGTGGTTTACGCTTAGCTTTCATGATATTTGGCAGTGAAGCATAACGAGGTTCATTCAAACGCAAATCCGTTGTCACGACCGCTGGAAGTGATAGCGACACCGTTTGCAGACCGCCATCAACTTCACGCGTCACTTGCACTTTATCGCCTTCAACCACAACTTTAGAGGCAAAAGTGCCTTGAGCACGCTTAGTTAACGCTGCTAGCATTTGTCCTGTTTGGTTATTATCAGAATCGATAGACTGTTTACCTAGAATCACCAGCTTTGGACTTTCTTGTTCCACTACCTTAGCCAGTAGTTTTGCGATGTGCAGAGATTCAAGCTTTGCGCCTGTCTCAATGTGAACTGCTTTATCTGCACCCAGTGCAAGCGCCGTTCTTAACTGCTCTTGACAAGCTTTATCGCCAATTGATACGGCAATAACTTCCGTTGCAGTGCCCGCTTCTTTTAAACGAACCGCCTCTTCTACTGCAATTTCACAAAATGGATTGATCGCCATTTTTACGTTGCTCAAATCAACATCACTGTTGTCAGGTTTGACTCTTGCCTTTACGTTGTAATCAATCACGCGTTTGATTGGCACAAGTACTTTCATGGTTACTCCATCATCTGGTTATTCTCTAAGCTGACGTCTACGTCAACAAATTATTTTATTGGTTTCAGACTACTTCCTGTTGACGTAAACGTCAACCTCAAATAACCTTAGTTTAACGAAAATCAAACTAAAGCCTCTCTTTAGTTAATCTACCGTCAAATAGTGTGAGGTTAATAATGGTCGAACGTGAAACCATGGAGTTTGATGTTGTGATAGTTGGTGCAGGTCCTGCGGGCCTGTCTTGCGCTATCCGACTCGCTCAACAGGCTCAAGAAAAACAACAAGAATTAATGATCTGTGTAGTCGAAAAAGGCTCAGAAGTAGGTGCACATATCTTGTCTGGTGCAGTATTTGAAACCAAAGCACTAGACGAACTTATCCCTGATTGGGCTGCAAAAGGCGCTCCCGTGACAACGAAAGTGACGGGTGACGACATTTATTTATTCAAAAACGAAACCAATGCCACCAAACTGCCTCATCTAGTGGTACCAAAAACATTTAAAAATGACGGCAACTATATTGTTTCAATGGGGAATGTTTGCCGTTGGCTCGCTGAACAAGCAGAACAACTTGGTGTTGAAATTTTCCCAGGCTTTAGCGCCCACTCTTTAATAATAGAAGAGCAACAAGTTAAAGGTATTATTACCGGTGATATGGGCCTAGATAGAGATGGCCAGCCTAAAGACAGCTACATGCCTGGAATGGAGCTTAGAGCGAAATATACCGTATTTGCTGAAGGTTGCCGTGGCCACTTAGGTAAGCAACTTATAGCTGAATTTAAACTGGATAAAGGCGCTTCCCCTCAACACTATGGGATCGGCTTTAAGGAAATTTGGCAAGTAGACCCAAGCAAGCATAAAGAAGGTCTTGTTGTACACGGCACAGGTTGGCCGCTCGACAATGATACCCATGGCGGTTCATTTATGTATCATGCTGAAAACAATCAAGTCGTGGTCGGGTTAATCATCGACTTAAATTACACTAATCCACACCTAAGCCCATTTGATGAATTTCAGCGTATGAAGCATCACCACACCTTTGCGAGTGTACTTGAAGGTGGTGAGCGCATTGCCTATGGTGCTCGCGCAATCGCCAAAGGTGGCTTCCACAGCCTACCTAAAATGCATTTCCCAGGTGGTTTATTGATTGGCTGTGACGCAGGTACCCTCAACTTTGCCAAAATTAAAGGCAACCATACAGCAATGAAGTCCGGTATGCTTGCAGCCGATGCCATCATTGAGGCACTCGGCCAAGAAAGCGCTCCGTCAGACTTGGTAAGCTTTGCCGACAAGTTTAAGGCAAGTTGGCTTTATGATGAGCTTTATCAATCTCGTAACTTTGGTCCAGCAATGCATAAGTTAGGTCGTATTATGGGTGGCGCTTACAATATGATCGACCAAAACATTTTCTCAGGTTCGCTACCATTTACTATTAAGGACGAACATCAGGATCACGCACAGCTTAAGCTTGCGTCTGAATCGCAAACTATAAGTTACCCAAAGCCGGATGGTAAATTAAGTTTTGACAAACTTTCTTCCGTATTTTTATCGAATACCAATCATGAAGAAGTACAACCATGTCATTTACAGTTAAAAGATTCTGATATACCAATCAAAGTGAATTTAGCTAAGTTTGATGAGCCTGCACAGCGATACTGCCCCGCTGGCGTGTATGAAATAAACGAAAACGAGCAAGGTGAGAAGCTGTTTGTTATCAATTCGCAAAACTGTATTCATTGCAAAACCTGCGATATTAAAGATCCGAGCCAAAATATTACCTGGGTCACACCAGAAGGGGCTGGTGGTCCGAACTATCCAAACATGTAATACCAATAAATCCTAAATTGCGGGGGCGAAATGCCCCTTTCTTTCCTATACTTAGCGTATATTTTTAAAAATAGAGCTGAGTCTATGCCTCAACAGTCCGTCACCTTTCGATTTTTAGCTGAGCCCACCGACGTTAACTTTGGCGGTAAAGTACACGGTGGTATGGTCATGAAATGGATTGATCAAGCTGGGTATGCTTGTGCTGCTGGTTGGAGTGGCAGTTATTGCGTTACCGTTTCGGTAGCAGGCATGCGTTTCCACCGTCCTATTCTCGTCGGCCAGATTGTTGAGGTTTCCGCGCGTATTGCTCATACAGGGAACACCAGTATGCAAATTTTTATTCAGGTGCGCTGTGGCGATCCAAAAACGCAGCGACTTGTCGAAACCAATCACTGTATTATCAGCTTTATTGCCATGGACCAAGCTGGGTATCCAATTCAAATTCCTCAGTTTAAAGCGAAAACCGAGGAGGAGAAAAAACTAGAAGCTTATGCGGTGAAGATGAAAGAAATAGCGATCCAAACCGAATCGCTATTGGAAGAGACCTTGTCTGATAATAAATAAATTGAGCGTTGGACTACTGAAAAGTCTAATACCTAGAAGTTCGACTACGATTGAACTTCTATCAGTTTAAAGGAGCTATTCGGCTCACCAAAAACCACGACATTACACTCTCCCCAACTTTTCGGTATATTCCACTGCATATTTTCAGCAAATTTAAATTGTGAAAACTGATTGTCACACCGTACTTCAAGGGTGTGAAGATTTCCCTTCACTTCTGCAATCGAAAAGCTAGGTCTAACCAGCGCATGTGTCCAGACATCATCCTGTTTGACCTCAGCTGCGATAACAAGCATTTTATCTTTATCCGAGATTAAGGTATTAATGCCATCGACTATTGGTTGCACTGCCGATTTATACGGTTCCAGTCCTTCCATTTCCATCAACGTCTTATAATTATTTAAAGCACCTTTGTACTCTTGTAGTTGTGCTTGGAGATTGATTGCATTGACGAGCGCGCTGGCATAAAGTTCTGATTTAACGATATCTTTACCGTGCCAGATAATCCCTTTATGCGCTTCGAGTTCCTCTTTACGCTCTTTTGTTAGTACAAAATACCGCGCTTTTAATAAGTTGAAATATGCTTCTTCATAACGATTCCAGCGTCCTTTGTCGGCAAGTTTTTCTATCAAGATATTCGCTTCTGGCAAGTTCCCATCTTCAAGCACAGCATTTATTTTGCGGTAACTTCTGACGAAGCTTTTTGAAGCGGCCTCAGTTGCTTCGGACATATTAAACGAGAACATCACACTATTTTTACACTGCTTAATCGGCTTCCCATCTTTTGTTGCTGGAGAATATTGCCAATCTTTGATTGCCTTGAGTGCAGCGCGCTCGAATCCTGATTGACCAGAGGATTCTTCTACAATCGGCGACGCGACTGATCCATCTTCATTCACTACATAACTAAGGATAACCCAACCTTCCCCACCTTTTAAGGCAACATTACGTGGATATCTAGGCGGTTCTCTTTCAAGTGGAGTGGCATTAACAATAGTGGATAAATGCAAATTTGATTCGCTCTGTGCTGCGATACTAAAGTTGCTGAAACTCATTATGATTGAACTAGCGACTAACGATTTAACCCAACTTTCCATATACAAAAAACTATCCATTCATTATTTAGATAACTTCAATATAACACAGAGTTTACCTGCCAAACAACGGACCCAGAATGGGTTCTGTTCTTTTTCTGAAGGGTTACTCTAAAAGTAGCTAGACTTTGGAGATAATTCGGTCAGCTTTTTCTACCAAAGTACATTACTAATTCAAACTTTAATTTTAATAGCAATTTCACAATAGATTTCTTGCAAGAGAAAATATAACTTTTTCACTAGCCGCTAGCGCGTCGCGTTTGCTTAAGTTGCCTTCTTTTAATAATTGTAAGCATACTTTTTCAGCTTCTTGACTGAGAAGTACATCCATCTTCGTAGGACTTACCACCCCTTCAGTTAAATCATTTATTATTGCTTGCAACGTCACTCTACGCTCCGATATCGCGCGGATCAAAATAGGTTTAAGAGGGGATGATTTGCAGAGCGCTTCTTGACAGCTTTGATCAACCTTTCTATTGAACTCCATTATCTATACTCATCTTTTCGGCGATTAAATGCTTGTAATTTTTCTCGTAAGCCTTGGATTGGTTTTATTTCTTCTACCAATTGCTTATATTCGGACGCTCTAGTACCAATAATTTGTCCGTTATCTGTGCGTAAACTCGAACATAAACCATTTTGGGGCGAAAAAGTGTGCCGATTCATGTTGCGACTCCCACCAAAAATTCCGTTATGTACGAGGTTATGCGAAAAAGCTGAATAAATAAATTACATCACATTACAGTAGCTAATTATGAACAGGATTTTGTGAAAGTCAGGATCAATAGTAAACTTCGCTCATCTTAATTCAGACAGAGACCATAGTGGAACAAATCACTATCGAGCCCATCGGCTTTATCCAATCTCCTTATAAACAGAAGTTCGCTATTCCAAGGCAACCAAGGCTTGTTCCTGAAGCAAAAGCTAAGCTTAGATTTGTTGGCGAATTTAACCGCGAAGAGTTTGTTCGTGGTATTGAAGAATTTACGCATATCTGGTTGTTATTTCGCTTTCATGAAACCGCTGATAAAGGTTACTCTGCGCTTGTACGCCCGCCAAGACTCGGTGGTAATGAGCGCAAGGGCGTGTTTGCGACTAGAGCGACTTTTCGACCCAACGGGATTGGCATGAGTGCGGTAAAGCTCGAGGGCGTAGAATATAAAAATGGCCAGCTTGATCTGTTACTCTCTGGTGTAGATTTATTGGACGGTACACCAATCATTGATATTAAGCCGTACCTTCCCTATTCAGATGCTTTGGTGGATGCCACAGCTGGCTTTGCTGATACTCGGCCAGAAACCCAAATGTCTGTTAGCTTTTCAGACGAGGCTATTGTTTTTATTGAAAAACAGAAAAACTATCCCGAACTTCGACAGTTCATTACCAATGTACTGAAGCAAGACCCCCGCCCGGCTTATAAAAAGAAACGCACATCGCAGCAAGACTATGGTATGAGTTTGTATGATTTTAATATCCGCTGGACAGTAGATGGTGAGCATAACCATGTCACTGAAATTTCGTTAGCAAAATAGCAAATTCAGCGGCTTGCCAATAAACTTATAAATTATGAAGATGTTTAGGTATTAAAGCTTTTTAAGCGGCTACTGCACTGCTAGAATAGCCGCCAATAAGAGAACAATAAGTAACTTATACTGGAATAAGAATGCGTACGAGTGAATATATATTGGCGACTCAAAAAGAGACGCCGTCTGATGCAGAGGTGGTAAGCCACCAGCTAATGCTTAGAGCGGGTATGATCCGTAAATTGGCTTCAGGTCTTTATACTTGGCTACCATCAGGCCTAAAAGTTTTCCGCAAAGTAGAGAGAATTGTCCGTGAAGAAATGGACAAAGCGGGAGCGATTGAGCTGCTAATGCCAGTGATCCAGCCTGCAGAGCTATGGGAAGAGTCAGGCCGTTGGGAACAGTTTGGTCCTGAACTACTTCGTATTAATGACCGTCATGGCCGTCCATTTGCACTTGGTCCAACGCATGAAGAAGTGATCACTGATCTTGTACGACGCGAAATCAACAGCTATAAGCAACTGCCAATCACACTGTATCAAGTCAGTACTAAAGTACGTGACGAAGTTCGTCCACGTTTTGGTGTGATGCGCGCACGTGAGTTCACCATGAAAGACGCCTATTCATTCCACATGACTGATGAGTGTCTTGAAAAAACGTACCACAAAATGTTCCAAGCTTACTGTAACATTTTTGATCGTTTAGGCGTTGACTACCGTCCAGTTATTGCAGACAGTGGTTCAATTGGCGGTAACCTATCCCACGAGTTCCATGTACTTGCAGAGTCTGGTGAAGATGCGATCGCATTCAGTGATGAAAGTGACTACGCTGCAAACATTGAAAAGGCAGAAGCGCTTGCACCAAATGAAACTCGCCCTGCGCCAAGTAAAGAACTTAATACGTTTGACACACCAGAAGCTTTCACCATCGCTGAACTAAAAGCAAAACATGGTGTTAAACCACACCGCGGTGTTAAAACACTCATCGTGTATGGCGCACCAGACGAAGACGGTAAACGTGGTCTTGTCGCGCTTATCGTTCGTGGCGACCATGACCTAAATGAGCTGAAAGCTGAGAAATTAGCACAAGTGGATTCACCGCTTGAGATGGCGAGCGAAGAAGACATTGTTAACGCTATTGGTGCAAAGCCAGGGTCTTTGGGACCTGTTGGTCTTTCAATGCCTATTATTGTCGATCGTAGCGCAGCTATCATGGCTGATTTTGTTGCTGGTGCAAACAAAGATGGTGTCCATTACAGTGGCATTAACTGGGACAGAGACGTAAGCGCTTATACTGTTGAAGATATCCGTAACGTGGTTGAAGGCGATCCAAGCCCTTGTGGTAAAGGTAAAATCCTTATCAAACGTGGTATCGAAGTAGGTCACGTGTTCCAACTTGGTACTAAGTACTCTGAAGCAATGAAAGCTGGTGTACTTGGCGAAGAAGGGAAAAACCAAACATTAACCATGGGTTGTTATGGTATTGGCGTTTCTCGTATCGTTGCCGCAGCAATCGAACAAAATAACGATGATTACGGTATCAAATGGCCTGTTGCTATTGCGCCATTTGAGTTGGCAATCGTGCCAATGAATATGCATAAGTCTCACCGTATTCCAGAGATCGCAGAAAAGTTCTATGCAGATCTACAAAATGCAGGAATTGATGTGTTATTTGACGACCGTAAAGAGCGTCCGGGCGTTATGTTTAACGATATGGAACTTATCGGTATTCCATACACCCTAGTGATTGGTGAGCGTAACCTTGATGAAAATAAGGTTGAGCTGAAAAATCGTCAAACGGGCGAAAAACTGATGCTGGATATTAGATCTGCGGTTGAAACAATCGTTAATGCAATTAAAAGCAAATAAGCCTACTTAAAATTACATAATAAAAGAGCATACATCTGTATGCTCTTTTGTCATATTAGCTTCTCCTAACTGCCCCGCCACTGTCATCTTTGCCTCTTAGCATTGTCATTATTACGCTAAAGAGCCAAGCCATGAAAACAACATATTATCCGAGTATTTGGATCTCAGACGTACACTTGGGCTACAAGGACTGTAAAGCGAAGTTCTTGCTAGATTTTCTCAACAAAACTGAATGTGATGTACTCTATCTGGTTGGTGATATCGTTGATCTATGGTCAATGAAACGCCAATTTTTTTGGGATCCATCCCACTATCAGGTATTAGAATGCATACAAAAAAAAGCGGGATCTGGTACACGCGTTATCTACATACCGGGTAATCACGACGAAACCTTCAGAAACTATGTTGGGCAAACGCTTTTTAAAGTCGAAGTACATAAAACCTTTATTCATACTACTTCCGCAGGTAAGCGGTTTTTATTACTGCACGGTGATGATTTTGACTCGGCAACAAGATACAACAAATTGATCAGTATTATTGGGGATGCCGCTTATGATTTTCTACTCTTCTTAAATCGCTGGACCAATCGCGTACGACGTTTATATGGTGGTCATTATTGGTCGCTTGCATCTTGGCTGAAAAAGCGTGTGCATAAAGCCAGAGAGGCCATTGCTGCATTCGAGAATGCAGCAATTCATGAAGCGAGAAAACAAGGTGTCGACGGCATTATCTGCGGGCATATCCACCAACCGGAGATCCGTGTCGTAGATGGTATTGTGTACTGCAACGATGGTGATTGGATAGAAAACTGCACGGCATTGGTTGAAAACCAAGAAGGTCGTATCGAATTGCTGCATTGGTCAGATGTACAGTCCGTTCTTAACGTAGTTGAAATTGAAAACATTGAAACCGACAATGTTGAAGCCGCTTAATTAGCGGCTTCAGTTCTTCCAATTACTCTTCTTTTAATAACTTATGCAGTAAATCAATACGCTTGTTAATACGTTTGTTTTGCGCGTACGACTCTGCGCTTGCGCTCATCATTAAAATCCAAAAGATGTATAATACCAATTGAATTAATTCTCTAATCAATTTGAAGGGTGAAATAGCATATTAGCTTCGTTAAAAATTTCTCATTTAGAACAACTAAATAGCAAAATTTTTGCCTTGCCTATATGGATATAGGTACCTTAGCGGTAGCAGGACGCGAGAGCGGTGCTACTAAAGCTATTTCCCCGCTTCAAGATAGATCATTTACTTAATACAACTGGTATAAAACGGGTTGTTCAATAATTTCTGGATAGCGATAAATTAAAAACACTATTGCCTCTAGCATACCGATATTCAGGTAGAATCGCCGCTTTTGTCAAGTGTGTTATATCACAAATGTGGTCATTGCCCAGACAATAATACCGATAATAAACACTAGACTGCCATATTGAAAGTGCCTCACCATTGGGAACACCGCTTTATCCGTGCGCTCAATAGACAAAGGATATTGCCAATGCGTTAACGCAAGTAAAAGTGGCTCGGCTTCTACGCTCATGCCAGAGAGTGAAACCGTCGCGCCATACTCAGTATCAAAGACCAAATCAACAACGTGATTACGACGAGTCGACGCGGTTAACATATCCAAGTCGCTGACTATAAACGTATTCCAGTGTACCTTTATATCGTTAACTTCATCCTTTGTTACCTCTCGTGCTTGTTTATCTGTAAACAGTAACGCAGGTAAAAACAAGCTATCTTCCTCAACCTTAATTTCGTTACAGGGTGAGTGATAGACAAAATAGTGTTTATTACTAATAAGTAAAGACGTCAACCAATAGCTCAAGTACGTGAGCACCAAAAATACCAAACCAGCTATGTAATTTTGTGACGAGTAAAGAATAAAGCAGGTCATTAGAGCAAAAGCCCCTACCACCATCCAAGCAATATGCTGCTTATGCTTAGGCGTCGGTAGTGCACATCGTAATACAGAGAATCGCGCTTCAATATCGCGATTGCGATTCATAAACAAAGGAAATAATCTTGCAAGGCTAGTTGGAGTTGAGCGCGTAGCTGATCTTCTATTTGCATCCGCGCCTGCCGTTGGTTGAACGTTATGGTCAAGATCTGATGCAGACAAAAGCGCGGTGAGTTTATCAGCTTGCCGCAAACACGAAAATGAATAGACCGCAGGTTCTTCACTTTCTGAAAGATAACTTATACCAATATAATTGAGTTGCTTGTTACCACCCGAAGATACATCAGTCACTGTTGAAAGCGGTATCACACACTCGTCTATTCGCCGAATATTTATATTCAATAACGATAGTTGTTTAGTGATTACAAACTGCTTTTGTGCAGGGTCAAACATTAAACGATTACGGTATGAAAATAGTAACAAAGAAATCACTAAGTAGATCAGAGCTTCCAAAAAGCTTGACCCGACTAAGTGAAAAACCGACGATAACAAGAATAAAATGGCAATGCCGTTAGTTACTGATTCACTGACTGACTTAAGTACTGAGGTTGATGTCATCCTACATTCCTTGAGTGACTAAAATTGAAACCTACGACTTCCGCAAGCTATCCAAATAAACAGCAGGCTAAATTACAGAAAGTTAAGCGCTGAATAAAGCGTTTATCGTACAGAAAAACGCCATAATTCTCAATGACTCACACCTAGCTCAAACTTTACCTAAACAATACGGTTTCTTTATTAAACCATTTAACGCAGCACACGAGTAACCCCGCCGCTAAAACGGCAGAAGCGCCAAAAATTAACGCAACGTAGCCATAATCAACGGTGCCTTTGATGATTTCTTTTATCGCTAATGCGACATTGGTAATTGGGATCAATGCGGTTTTTGCGGTTAGTTCCATATTTGGCATTAAGGACATAACAATCGGTATGAAGATCCCCATGCTGAGTGGTCCCATGTAGTTTTGTGCTTCTTTAAAGGTTCTGGCGTAAATTGAAATGGCAAGTGTTAGCGATGAAAGCATCACAGCAACAGGGAGCAACAACGCAAAAATCAACACAAAGTCTAATAATGCAACCGACGAGAAGGCGTTTTTAATTACGTCTAGCTCGACAAAGCTACTGGCAACCCCTATCCACAGCGCCATGCTGGAGACCGTGATAAGCGCGCAGAATATCGAACTGCTCAATACAGTTAAAAACTTACCTAGCACCAGCTCTGTGCGAGAGATTGGTGTTAATAGCAGCGTCTCTAAGGTGCCACGCTCTTTCTCTCCAGCGCCTAAATCAATAGCTGGATAGCTTGCCCCCATCAATACCAGCGGAATCAACATATAAGGGATAAATGCACCTAACTTCTCGCCTAAATTTTCGCGTTTGTCAGCAGTATCCACTTTAGTAATCGATATGGGTTGGAGCACTGCCGCTTGCTCCGCTTGCGACAACCCCAGTGAGGTTAACTTCGCCGCTCTGAGTTCATCAGAAAACTTCTTAGCAAGTTTAGACAAGCGGTCGTAAATAAAGTTGATAGATTGCGCATCGTTAAACACGATTTTCCATTCACTTTTTACGCCAGACTCCAGATTTCCAACCGGATCGGATGGAATAAAAACCCCAACATCGATCACACCACTTCGTACCGCATCACTCAGCGCTTCGACACTATCAAGCTTGAGCTCACCTGCATATTTCTTAAAACTTTTATGATAAAAAACCTGCTCAGAGAACTTTTCAGCATAGGCTTCGTTTGCGATGTAATACGTATGAACTTCTTGCTCCGCTTCCATAGCGGCTTGTGATGCCATAAAGCCTACTAACGCCATAATCACTGGAAATACCAACATCGGCAGTGCAATCACAAAGAATAGTGTTTTGCGGTCGCGCAGCAGCTCTCTAATTTCTTTAAAAAATACCTCAAACATGCTGTGCTCCCGTCAACAGGTTCAAAAATGCCTGATTAAGCTCTTCACTTTGCCCTTTCGTTTTGAAATCAGCCAAGCTGCCATCAAAGCAGGTGATCCCTTTATCAATAACAGACACTCTATCGCACAATAACGCGACTTCATCTAAGTGGTGGGTAGAAAATATAACGGGTGTACCACGCGCTTTGAGGTCGCGAATAAAAGAGATAACTGTTTGTGTAGTCATAATATCAAGGCCGGTCGTAGGCTCATCTAGTACCACCACTTTAGGGCTATGTACCACCGCCCGTGCAATATTGGTTTTTTGTTTCATACCGGTCGATAGGTGTTCAGCCCTTTTATCTAGAAAGGTTTCCATCTCTAGGCGCTGAAATAGCTCATCACATTTCGCTTTTAATGCTTTTCCTTTTAAACCATGAAGTCGTGCAAAATATTCAACATTTTCTTTGGCGGTAAGACGTCCATATAAACCAGTTGACCCTGATAAAAAACCGATGGCTTTGCGTGCAACAACAGGCTTTTTCACAATATCCTGACCATCCACTAAGATAGTACCGGCATCCGGCGTCAGCGCTGTTGAGAGCATACGCAAAGTGGTGGTTTTTCCCGCCCCATTGGGGCCTAGCAATCCAAGTACTTCGCCTTGTCCACAGTGCAGGTTAACCTCTTCTACACTGTGAAAAAAGCCATCACGCTCGCGAGGATCCGTCTGACTCTTTTTCTTTTTGTGTTCGCGAGTCAGGGCGAAGCGTTTTTTTAATCCATTGATAGCTATCATGCTATTTCCTTCTTTTCGGCCTGAAATAGTCCGTATTTTGATAAAATTCTAAATCTTGTGGCTCATACCAGTTTGGGATCCCAAGCAGCGGAATGGGTGACATTTTGGTATTGTCTTCAAGTAGCCCACCATTGATCAGTGCGACCAATTTATCATCTAAGCAACGATATTGTTCGCTTAGTGAAAGTTGCCAAAATGCGGTATCAACATTGATACATACCAGTTTTCCCGTTAGCCCAATAAAGGGATTGGTTAGCATCTCGTAGTTTGCATGGCCAAACACAAAAGGCTTTAGGTTTTGCTGCCATTCTGAGCGATTATCGTAAAATACATTCTGCCATTGGTGTGATTTAAAGCCATCACGCCATTTATCATCATCGATTGCCAACACCAAACCACACTCATCAAAAAGTGTTAACGCATTGCGCTTTTTACTTCGCTGCTTTAAACCAAACTGTGCTATTTCTTCGATATGTAGGGCATTTAACAAAGCTTTTGTTTTAGGGAATAAACACCAAATCAACGCGCCAAATAAGTCGTGCCAATTTTGACTACGCGTCGGTACCTGATGGGTTTCAAAGATAATCTCTTCATAGTATTTATCGCCAAAGTCTATCGTTTCATCGGCCACAAAGCGGGTATCATACTGTTGCAAGCTAATGCTGTTTACGTGCGAAGACAGCCACTGGGGGCTTGGCCAGTCTTGTTGGCTTTTTAAGTCAAAAAGCTGATTTAAATGGGAAAATGGCTCAGCATGTAAACATGCAACCTGCCACGCCTCAGGCGCTGTAAACTTTTTCATTTGATTGAGATACTTATCATACAATTAGCCGACTATTTTACTGAAGCGCCTGATACTTGGCAAAAGCCAATTGTAAATGAGCGTAACAGGCTAAATCACATGCTAAAATTAAGGTAATTATTCAAAATTGTGCTGTGTTCTGTTCCAACTACGGATTTTCATTCATTTCTATCTCCTCTAGCCGTCTTGTCCCGCTCGAACTTTTACGCATTTTATGTTACTACTTATGGGTTCCTAACAAGTAAAAGAAAGGCAATTATGAAACTTAAACTGACGCTCAGCGCTCTATCTATGGCGGTGTTGGCGGGCTGTGTTAGCACTAGCAATAGCCCCCAAGACATCGATACTGCATACAATAGTATTAATGATGCTCAACTCAGAGCCCATATTAAAACCCTTGCCTCTGACGAGTTTGGCGGACGTGCTCCGTCCACAAAAGGTGAAGAGCTAACGCTTGCCTATTTAACCAAACATTTTAAAGCGCTTGGCTATCAGCCAGGCAATGGCAACAGCTTCTTACAAGAAGTGCCGCTGGTTTCGCTTGAAGCCGATCCTGATATGACGTTAACTATCGGTGGCAAAAACTACGAATATAAAAAAGACATGGTGATGGGCTCGGCCCGTATCAGTGAACTCGAATCAATCAAAGATTCAGAGCTGGTTTTTGTTGGCTATGGCGTAAATGCTCCAGAGTACGACTGGAATGACTACGAAGGCCTAGACGTGAAAGGCAAGACAGTGGTGATGCTAGTAAACGATCCTGGCTTTGCTAATCCTGAGTCGGGTAAATTTACCGGTGAAGCTATGACCTATTATGGTCGTTGGACGTATAAATACGAAGAAGCCTCACGTCAAGGCGCAGCAGGTGCGATCATTATTCATGAAACAGCGCCAGCTTCTTATCCTTGGAGCGTAGTAGAAAATTCTTGGAGTGGCCCACAGTTTGGCTTCCAAAAAGAAAATAACAATATGGACCGCGTTGCGGTTGAAGGTTGGGTAACGGTAGACGTTGCTAAAGAGCTGTTTCAAAAGGCTGGACTTGATTTTGACGCAGCAAAGAAAAAGGCAGCAGCAGGCGCATACCACGTTGATATGGGTAACCTAAGCGCGTCAGTTACCGTCAAAAACACCATCAAAAAATCAACTTCGTATAACTTTATCGCCACCCTGCCAGGTAGTAATAAGTCTGACGAGCACATCATCTACTCAGCACACTGGGATCATTTAGGTACCGATCCAAACCGTAAAGGCGACCAGATCTATAACGGTGCGCATGATAATGCTAGCGGTACAGGCGGTATGATTGAGGTAGCTGAAGCCTTTACTAAACTGCCAACTCGCCCTAGCCGTTCAATTACGTTTTTGGCTGTGACGGCTGAAGAGCAAGGTCTATTAGGCTCAAAATTTTATGCTGCAAACCCTGTTATTCCAGCAGAGAAAACCGTTGCTAACATCAATATGGATAGCCTAAATTTATTGGGTAAAGTAAAAGACATCAGCGTGGTTGGTATTGGCAAATCAGAACTCGATGAAATGCTAGAAACCGCAGCAAAAGCGCAAGACCGCGTAGTTTCAGGGGATCCACGCCCTGCTGCTGGTGGTTACTATCGCTCTGATCACTTCGCATTTGCGAACATGGGCGTGCCTGCAATGTACGCCGGCGGTGGAACCGAAGCACGTGATGAAGAGACTGAAACCTACCGTAAACGTATGGGATTAGTATTGCGCGGTTGTTATCATCAGCCGTGTGACCGCTACCGTGAAGAGTGGGATTTAAGCGGCGCGATACAGGATCTACAGCTGTTCTTTAAAGTTGGCTATGATGTCTCTGAGCAAGACGCTTGGCCGAAATGGAAAGCAACCGCAGAGTTCCAAAGAAAATAACGCAAATGATATTGATTTTCATTTAAAATGAAATTAAAGTGCAACTTAGACAATACACGGGTTGCACTTTATGTTTTCATCTCTACTTCGATACTCTCAACCAGCACATGGCGCTAAGGTGAGTTTATTGTTCAACAAACGGCTAATTTTACCCCTCGTTATTATTGTACTTTTAGCATTTGAAACGGCGAGACCAATTGTGGTCAGCGCGCTGAGCGATGCATTCTTTCAAGTCAGCGTCTTTGTCGCCGCTACTCTACTCGTGTACTACTTTCTTGTTGATAAAATTCCACAGCTTAATCTCAGTTATCTGAGTACCAAATCCCCTATTCTCGAAATAGCCATGGCGTCAATATTGGGCGCACTGCCTGGCTGTGGTGGTGCGATTATAGTGGTCACCCAATTTACCAAAAAACAAGCAAGCTTTGCTTCCGTTGTCGCTGTGCTTACTGCGACGATGGGAGACGCTGCGTTTTTACTGCTCGCCAAAGAGCCGCTGACAGGCCTCACTATCATCGCGATGGGCGTTGGTGTGGGTATCGTGAGTGGGCTATGTGTGCACTTAATTCATAAACCCGACTTTTGTGTCCCGCAGACCATCAATGAAGTCGAAGAAGAAACCTTACACGCGAGCCGTGCGTTTAGTCTAAGCCGTAAGGTGTGGAAGCTGTGCTTACTGCCTAGTCTTGCAATTGCACTCGCGATTGCTTTTAACGTCGACTTAGCACCTTTTGATACAGAAATCGCTTGGCTTGGTGCTGCATTATGTCTTTTCGCTGTGTGTGTGTGGGCACTTAATTCAAAAGGCGTAAGCTATAAAGATATCACCTGTGAAGAAGGTGAATGCGACCCACCGTCAAAACTCACTAGAGTACTACAGGATACGCACTTTGTGACCGCTTGGGTCGTTGCAAGCTTTTTGCTTTACGAGCTATCTACCGCGTATTTAGGGCTTGATCTCGCGGTTTGGTTTAAAGACTATGCGCTGTATGCACCACTGGTGGCCATTATTGTCGGATTATTACCAGGCTGTGGACCCCAAATTGTTGTTACAACGCTGTACCTGCAAGGCGTCGTGCCATTTAGTGCCCTGGCGGCCAATGCCGTTGCTAACGATGGCGATGCGTTATTTCCAGCGATAGCACTGGCACCAAGGGCGGCGCTATTTGCCACCATCTACTCTGCAGTGCCTGCATTTATCGTGGGCTACGGCCTCTACTACATTAACTTGGCTTAATACTTGAGCACGTCGACGAAGTGACCTGACGCTGGCTCATACACGATCTGGCTGTTTAGGGTTATGAGTTCAAGCAAATCTGACCGCTCGTAACTGATTAATGGCCGAAAAGAGCGAATAGCGGGCGGTCAAATAAACTTTTTGTTGGACATAAACGTTTTTGGTCGTCGGCTGTATTAGGTGAACTTAACATAAAAATTCTATGGGCTAACGCCGCATTAAGGTATGAGTAACGCTTGGCTATACTTGAGCGAAGCCAAAATGCCAAGTGTTGCGGATCACTATTCAGTCCTTTTGTTAGCACTATAAGTACTCTTGACCAACACTTTGCAGCACAGAAAGCATTGCCAACACTTCAGATGCTACATAGCTACCATTATTGCCTTCGAAACCATAGCGCCATGAAACGAAATGTTTACTGTTTGTTTCAAAGAAACTTTCAGCAGATAACCCCATCTCTAGAGCATCGAACTTGCTCACTATTTTCTCTTTGTACTCACAAGGTAAACCACCAAACAAATTCTTTAAGTTATGACCTTGTTGGCTAACGCTGCCTATGACTCTTTCGTATTGAAAAACCCCTTCGCAGTACACAGAAGGTTTTTTAAAAACTGTCTTTCCATCAAAACATTTCAAATATAGTTCAAGCGCGAAACTAGCATTTACTATAAAAGGCGCACCGCGATACTTCATTAACTCTGATTCATGTAATACGTCTGCCGCAATATGAAATGCTTCTGCCTGATAATAAATTTTAGGTTCTACTTGCCTTACCACTTTCATCGTAACCTCATATAGTGCTAACTCCTCAATCAGTCGACGCGTTAGCGGTCGGCTGCACTGATTTGTTAGGGTTTACAAGCTTGCTCTTTAACCAATTATTTATATCGCTTACTATCTTTTCGCGCATGCTTTCGCCATTAATATTCGCGAACCCATGATCGAGCGCTTCATATCTTCGGTATTCAATGTTTTGCTTTTTAATCTCTCTAAGGTTAGTGATCATTTCATCGACTTTGTCGGGTGATACAGATAAATCTCCACCCCCTTGAAGAATAAGCAAAGGTGTGTTCACCTTTTTTAGAACGTCAAATTGATCAATAGATAGCATCTGTTGCCACCACTTGTAACCATGTCCACTTACTTCGAGCTTATCTGGTTTGTTGTTAAGAATGTGATTTGAGAACTCTTTAAAACCAATGATACTTACTTCCGCTTCTGTACTATTTGCAGCGGTCGCAGAAATATTGTGTGTGACATCATCGATGAACTTTCTCCCCCCTCCATTGAAAGAGATTGTTGCAGTTATACCGTCAATAAGAACAAATCGCTGACACCCACCACTAATTTTGCACCTTCCTAACGCTCAAATCGCTGACACCCACCGCTAATTTGCACCTTCCTAAGATACCGCCTAAGCTTTGAATCTACACTCAAAGGATTGAGGAAACTAAACTATGGCTACTGCCCGTAAAAGACAAATCAGTTTAACCGACACCAAATACTATCACTGTATCTCCCGTTGCGTAAGGCGCGCGTTTCTGTGCGGTGAAGATAAATTTACTGGCAAATCATACGAGCACCGCCGTGATTGGGTTGAAGAAAAGCTATTGATGTTGGGCTCCGTGTTTTGTATTGATATTTGTGCTTATGCGGTGATGAGTAATCACACTCATATTGTTTTATATGTTGATGATAAAAAGGCTAGGCGCCTGTCGGATGAAGCGATTGTGATACGGTGGCATAAGTTGTTTAAAGGCAATTGGATAAGCCAAAAATTTACTGAAGGTGAGCCACTCAATGAGTCGGAGCAATTGATGCTAGATGAGCTGGTTGATAAGTACAGGGGAAGACTAGCGGATATTAGTTGGTTTATGCGAGTGCTTAACGAAGACATCGCCCGCCGAGCAAATAAAGAAGATAATTGTACAGGCCGGTTTTGGGA